>DATDNK010000037.1:0-4664 GCA_036518275.1 Candidatus Acidiferrum sp. | reverse complement strand
AACGTGCCGTCGCCGCGGTTGTGATACAAAATGTTTTTTCCCCACGGCAATCCGCGCGGCCCGCACATCACCGGCACTCCCTTCCACATACAGGAAGGCCGCTCGCCCGGGGCAAGAGCAATCGCAGAGTCATAGTCCACGTAGTTGGCAACCATCAAATCGAGCTTCCCGTCGCGATCATAATCCACAAACGCGCACCCCGTGCCCCACTCCTTGCCGTTTCCCGCTACTCCCGCTTTTTCACTGACATCGGTAAACGTGCCGTTCCCGTTGTTGTGGTACAGCACATTCTTTCCGTAGTAGGTGACGAAAAGATCTTCAAAGCCGTCATTGTCGTAGTCGCCCACGCACACGCCCTGGCCCCATCCCGTATGCGTCAGGCCAGCTTTTTCCGTTACATCGGTGAACGTGCCGTCATGGTTGTTGTGATAGAGATGGCTCGTCGGTGCTTTGCCGTTGGGAAAGCCTTCGAGCTTTGTGCCGTTCACAATAAAAATGTCGGGCCAGCCGTCGTTGTCATAATCGAATATCGCAACGCCGGTCCCAGTCGTCTCGATGATGTATTTTTTCGTGGTTTCCCCGCCGAAAACAACGGGCGCAGTGAGTCCTGCCTTTGCGGCGGCATCCGTAAAGTGCGCGATTGGCGCGGAAGTTTTGGTCTGGGCTTGCTCCGAATTTTGTGGCGCCGGTCGCCCGGGTTGCGGGGGGAGACAGGCGCAAAGCCCCAGGAGAAGAAGCGACCGGAGAAAAGAGAAATGGAGAGTCATCAAGCCTTAAGAATAGTAAGGTGGGGACTGAGAGGGGTCAACCTGGGGGATAGCCGCGGCGGATTGTGTGCGGCGGAATGGCATTCTGCAATCGTGCTAGGATTTTTGTTGTGGGGAAATGGCCATCATTCAACTGAAATCGACTTTGGTTTGCCGCCGCGCACGTTTGATTCAATACTGCGCGCTGGTTCTTTTGTGTTCGTTCGCTACAGCGAGGACGTGCAGAGGACAAACGCCCGGCCCTGCCTCCGCAGCCGAGTCTGCGTCCAAAGCAACCACGATTTACAAGCAGGGTGTCGCCGCGCTGCAAAAGGGAGACTTGGATTCCGCACACGCTGCGTTCGAAAGGGTCGTTCGTCTCGCTCCCCAAAGTCCGGAGGGACACAACTCGCTGGGCTGGGTGTTGCTCGCGAAAGGCGCCGTCGATACCGCCATCCGTCAGTTTCAAGAAGCGTTGCGCCTGAAGCCGGATTTTGTTCAAGCGCGCGTGAACTTTGCCAACGCGCTGATTCGCAGGGGAGACCTGGCTGGTGCGCTCCGCGAGTCGCGAGAGGCCATTCGTCTGGCGCCAAACGATTCGGAGGCCCATCGCACGCTGGGCCGCGCGCTGGATTTCTCCAAAGACTTTGATGCCGCCATCGCCGAGTTACGCGCCGCGATCGAACTCGAGCCGCAAAGGGCGGAATTGCACGACGATCTGGGAACTGTGCTGATGCAGAAATCAGACACGCAAGGAGCGGATGCGGAGTTTTCCGAAGCGCTCCGGCTGCAAAGCAATCTTGCAAAGGCCCATTTTCATTTAGGCGTTTTGCAGTACCAAAAGCAGTTACTGGTAGACGCCGCGGAACATCTCCAGGCGGCCGCGCGGTTGGAACCCTCCGACCCAGGCCCTCATTACTACCTTGCTCAAGTTCTCAAGTCGCAAGACAAGACCAGCGCGGCGATTGACGAATTACAAGCCTGCGTCAAGGTGAACCCGGATTATCCCGACGCCCAAAACAGTTTGGGCTTGCTGCTGCAACACAATGGTGCAGCCGAGCAGGCCATTGCGGCGTTTCGACAGGCGTTGAGACTCCAGCCAGACAGCCCCGACGTGCACAACAATCTAGGGCTCGCGTACTTGCAAAATGGAGACGCTCTGAGTGCCATCACCGAATTCAAGGCCGCAATCCGGTTGCGCCCGGACGATAGCGGATACGTCGGCAATCTCGGCGCAGCGTACTTGCAAGTGGCGGACTTCGATTCCGCCATGACCAATTTTCAGGAGGCTTTGAAATTAACCCCAGACGACGCAACGCTGCACTATGACCTGGGATTGGCGCTTAAGTTGAAAGACAAACTGCCGGAGGCCGTCGCGGAGTTCCGCAAAGCCACGGACCTGGATCCCCAGCAGGCCGACGCACACTACACACTGGGAGTGACTCTGTGGCAGCAAGGCGACTTCGCGGCGGCCGCCGAGGAGCTTCGTGCCGCAATCAATGCCAAGCCGGATTATGCCGAGGCGTACTACACCCTGGGCACAGTATTAAAGCAGAAAGGCGAGTTGGCGGAGTCCGCAAAAGCCCTGCGCGAAGCGATTCGCCTCCAGCCGGAGTTTGCCGGCGCGCACACGACGCTGGCCGCTGTGCTGCGGCAACTCGGCGACAACGAAGGCGCCGCTGCGGAGAGCCGCGCCGGAGCGGAAATTGCAAAACAGAAAACCAACGAACAGGCCGCTCTCTTTGCCACAAATTCAGGGCGGCGCTTGCTCAACGCGGGAGACATCGACGGTGCGATTTCGCAATTTCGCAGTGCCATTGAATCGGTGCCAGGATACGCTCCCGCGCATTACCAGCTCGGCTTGGCTCTGCAACGAAAAGGCGACAAAGAAGGAGCGGCAAAGGAATTCAAAGCAGCCGCCGAACTCGATCCTAAGCTGAAGGCCCCGACGCCGTGAGGGCCGCAAAATTCCCAAAATGGAACTGGGATGGGGATTGGACCTCCCCCCTAGGGTTTTGCGTAAGTGTTGATTCTAAAGAGGATAAAGTCCTTTGTTTTCATACACTTTTGCAAGTGTTCATTCTAAAGGAGATAAGCTCACTGAGGGAGTGCGCTTATTCCTACTACTGAAGACGGCTTAATCAGATTCAGGACGGTTCTTTGCGCAGTGCGACAAGTTCCGAACCCACCGGCACGCCGCGCGTCACTTTCACGTGAATCACCGCCTCGAACGGTTTCAATTCGCCGGAATTGGAAACGGCCAGCCGCAGAAGCAATTGCTCCAGGTAATCCGGCTGACAGACGTATTCGACCGCGGCCTGCGTTCCAATCGTCGTAGTGCCGGCAAGAATCAACTCGGAGCGCGAGGGATTCAGCCCTTTCACCAGCGCAATCACGGAATAGTCGTCCGCCAGCGTCTCATCCGAGGGCGTGGCCAGATAGGATTTCGGCTCACCCGCCTCGGGATGAACGTTAACAATCTCGACGTTGCCTACCCGCGGCCCGGAAGGGATTTGGCGAAATACGAATTCCTTGGTGCTTGGAATTTCCAGCAGCGTGAGGTTCTCCGAGGGCGATCCGATAAAAATCAAATCGTTGTTTTTCGCGTCATCCAGGGAAAACAAACTTCCGCGTTTGACGCGAATCGGTTGGTGAAGTTTGACAAAGACATTGTCCAACGCGTGTATCGCCAGCACTTCCCCAACGCCGGTGTAGTGATCAAGAATGTGCGCTTGCCCGTCGCGGGACGATTTGTAATAGCGCATCCCGCTGTCCGGACGCCCGACAAATGCGGCATTGCTAAAAATCACCCACGGCTCCTGCGGGGCCGTGAGAAACCCCTTCCAGAAAACGCGCAGGACGGTAGGAACCTCGGGGGTGTCCATCCCCAGACGCGCCTCCGCAGTTCGGCGGTTTAGAAAGCGATCGGTGGCGACGGCCACGAAAGCAGACAGGGCAACTGACAGCACCATGACTGCAGCGAACCATCTGCGGGGAGTCTGAGCGTTTTCAGTCGATGATTCGTGGAGGCCGCTTCCGTGGTTTCGGCCAGCACCTGCAGAACGTTCGTGAAAAGTAAGAGCGTACGTCCCGCGGGGGAAATCCACCAGGATCGAGTCTTCAGCGCCCTCCGAGGCATAATACTCCGCCAGCTTGCTGCGAAGGCGTCCCGCCTGGACTCGGACCGTAGAGTCCACATGAGGATCGAAGTCGCTTGGCCGCCCAAAAACCTCCGTCGCAATTTGATATTCCTTGGGGGATGCGCCGGGATGCTCCAAAGCATGATCGGCCAGGTAGCGCAGCAGCTTGCACAAGGATTCCGAGCCATGCAAGGCATGGCTGTTGAGGAGCTTGTCGATCTGCTCCCGGTAATGGGCCTTGTCGGTCACTTTCCCACCGTGTTGCGCCATTGTAACACTAACGGTAACCGGAGTCGCACTTCCTTGAAATCCGGCAACTTATGCCAGGTAACCGTATCAGACCCCAAGACACTAGACTAGTTACGCAAAAAGCTGATAGAAGCCATCACAATTGGTCGTCTGCCCCAATCTTGGGTGCACGGGAAGGTGTCTTTCATTCTGAGAGGATGCTCTCCCGATCATAACGCGGGGCACGGCGAGTCAGTTGTTGGCACAGTCGAGGAGTTTGGGGGCTGTTCACTGCGAGCCAATCGGTTCGACAGGTTGCCGTTTGAAGCCATTTTCATTTGAGACGCTCGGGGTGTCCCTTGTGGGGCAGAGCTTAGTAATGCTTTTCTTCGCGTCTTGAACCGGTCCAGGCAGTGAATCAGCAGCCCGAGGCAAGCAATTGCAATTGCGTTCAATTTCACATCTTTCTAAAGAATGCGCAGTGCTCAGGAGGGGTGTAATGAGAAGGCAAGTTAGTTTGGGTTTGGTTTTAGTTTGCTGTTTGGCGTTC
>DATDNK010000036.1:0-24931 GCA_036518275.1 Candidatus Acidiferrum sp. | reverse complement strand
GGCGTGGGCGAAGGCGCCGTGGTCGTTCAATTCATGCATCAATACATGGCCAAAGTCCAATGATGTACGCTGCCAAGAGAGCTCATCGCGCATGACCGAACTGTTGACCACACCCCCCGAACAGCTCGTTGAACAGCTTCGCAAGGTCGCTGTCTTCTCGGATCTCCCGCAGGACGACCTGCTCTGGTTTGTTTCCAAGTGCCAGGAACTCCGCATTGCCCCGGGTGACATTGTCATGAACGAAGGCGACAAGGCTGAGTTCATGATCATCATGCTCGAAGGCGAGGTTCGCGCCAGAGCGGAACGTGGTCCTGCCGACGGTCCCGTATTCACCATGAGCAGCGGTGAAGTCAGCGGCATGCTTCCTTTTTCGCGTCTCAAAGTTGTCAGTGTTACGGGGCGCGCCGTCGTTCCTTCTCATTACCTGGCCTTCCACGTTTCGCATTTCGAGGAGATGTTCCATCGTCTTCCTGAACTCGTCCGCCGCCTCGTCGGCCTGCTTGCCGATCGCGTTCGCAGCGTCACTCGTCAGGAACAGCAACACGAGAAACTTGCCGCGCTTGGCAAACTGTCCGCGGGCCTCGCTCATGAGCTCAACAATCCTTCCGCCGCAACTCGCCGTTCCGCGGCCGCTCTTCGCGACTGTCTCTCCCGCCTCCGCGGCGCGGCTCGCAGCACCTCCATTGGCCCAAAGGATTGTGCCCTTCTCGCCCAGCGTGAGGAGCAAATCCGCTCCTCTCTTCAGCCCGCTCAATTTAAGGATGAGTTGGCCCGCGCCGATCGCCAGGACGCCATCCAATCCTGGCTCGAATCGCGCAACGTTGCCGACGCCTGGAAGCTCGCGCCTTCTCTCGCCGAAGTCAATCTCACCGATGCCCATCTCGAAAGTTTCGCCGAAGCCGCGGGCGACTCTCTCGGTCCTGAGCTGACCCGCTTCGCCACTCTTCTTGAAATGGATCGCATCGCCGAAGAACTCGACCACAGCTCCACGCGCATCTCCGATCTCATTAAAGCCATCAAGGAATACTCCTACATGGACCAGGCTCCAGTGCAGGAAGTGGACATCGAGCACAGCCTGGAGACCACCCTCACCATCATGCATCACAAACTGAAGCGCGGCATCACGGTCGCCCGCGAATACGCTCCCAACCTTCCCAAGGTCATGGCCAATGGCAGCGAGCTCAATCAAGTGTGGACGAATCTTATCGACAATGCCGCCGATGCCATGAAAGGCGCGGGCACGCTCACCATTCGCACCGCGCACGAAAATGATTTTGTCCTGGTCGAAATTGCCGACAACGGTCCCGGCATTCCCCCGGAATTCAAGTCCCGCATCTTCGATCCCTTTTTCACCACCAAAGGCGTCGGCGAAGGCACAGGCCTGGGGCTTGACATTGTCAATCGCATCGTCAAGAACGCGCGCGGCCAGGTGAACGTCATTTCCTCGCCCGGCGATACGCGCTTTCAGATTCGCATTCCGATTCAAGCCGCAATGTGATTCGCCGCGTGTGAATCACCCGTGTGAATGAATGAAAGGAAAGGACAACCGCAATGCCCGATTCTTGTTCGCACCTCGATCAAATCAAGCGCGTCAAGCCCCCTGTCAAGCCAAAGACCAAAGGCTGCGAAGAGTGCCTCAAGATGGGCGACTCGTGGGTGCATCTGCGTTTGTGTTTGAGCTGCGGCCACGTCGGCTGCTGCGATTCCTCAAGGAACAAACACGCAACAAAACATTTCCACGCCACCAAGCATCCCGTCGTCCGCTCCCAGGAACCCGGCGAATCCTGGATGTGGTGCTACGTCCACAAACTCATGTTCGAAAACGACTGAGCCTTCAGAGTCCCTCACAACCCCTACGTGCCGCCCTTGGTAACTCTCTTGTAGGGGCGCAGCACTGCTGTGCTGTGCCCCTACGCTTCGCTAAAGAAACACCGATTAATTTGCAGCGGCGGCGTTGGGCTGCGCTTCGTCGGCGCTCGGACCATAAAGGCCCGGCACTGGAATACCAAGCAACCGGAAATACACCGTGAGTTGCGCGCGATGATGGATGTGGTGGTTCAGCACCATGCCGCGAATGCAGGCCGCGCGCGGAAGGTTGAATATTTCCTGGCCCCCGGCGAGCAGGCGCCAGTTCTTCATCATTTCCGCGTCGCTGACGCTGGCAAGCGCCGCACGCGCTTCGGCGACATTCTTGTCGAATTCAGCGAGCAATTCTTTGCGGTTGTCGATTTTCGGCGGCTGAAAGCCCGGGCCGCCGACGGGAGCGTAGTCGAGCTCTTCCGTTTTGATGGTGTATGGCAACCAACTCACCATCGTCGCGACATGGCCGGCGAGCCAGCCGACGGTGCCGGATTTGTCGTGAGGCTTCCAATTCCACTTTTCGTCCGGACAGCGTTCCAGCACCTTACGCGTGTTCTGCATCTCTTGATCGAACTCCGAAAGCAGCGTTTGTCCAATGGTCATGCGTTTTCCCTCCTTAAAATTGACCCGCGCGGGATAGACATCTTAGGCGAAGAAAAAGCGAATTGTAAACCCTTTTTCGCGAATGTAGCGGCTTCGTTCGATGGCCCCCGTCCTGCTGCGCTTAGTTGCGCGGTGGCGATTGGAAGTTACGTGGAGATGCGAGATATTCTTGCGGCGGAGATACGGGGATTTGAGTTGACAGTACCCTTAGAGAGAACAGAATGGAGCCATGCCGCACCAGTTTACGACTTCCTATTTGAAAGATTCCATTGATCTATTCCGCTATTACAAGAAGCTGGGCGAGCGAGCCATGGCACAATGCTCCGATGAGACCTTGTTCACAACGCTCGACGTTGAGTCGAATTCCATCGCCATCATCGTGAAACACATGGCCGGGAACATGCGCTCGCGCTGGATGGATTTTCTGACTACAGATGGCGAGAAGCCAGACCGCAACCGCGACACGGAATTTGAGGACCCACCGAAATCGCGCGCAGCGCTTTTGGAATTGTGGGAGCGCGGCTGGAAATACGTCTTCGATGCGCTGGAGCCTCTGACGGACGCGGATTTGGTACGCACGGTCACGATTCGAACAGAGCCGCACTCGGTGATGCAGGCCATCAACCGGCAGGTCGCGCACTACGCGCACCACATCGGGCAGATTGTGTTTCTGGCAAAGCATTTAACGGCAAAAGCCACCGGAAAGTGGGAATCGCTCAGTGTCCCGCGCGGACAATCAAGACAATTTGCCGCCGACGTGGCCGCAGGAAGAAAGTCGCAGCGATAACTAACTACGCTTTCTAAAGAAACCCGCAGGGCCGTTGCCCTGTTACAAACAATGGCCACACTATTCAACATCGAGCCGCTCGAAGAGAGCGGGCTGAAGCTCAACGAGGCGCAGCGGCGGGCAATCACCCACGGTGAAGGACCGCTCCTGGTGATCGCAGGCGCAGGTACTGGAAAAACGCGGGTCATCACCGAGCGCATCCGGCATCTGCTCCATTCGAATTCAGACCTTTCCGGCGAAAACATTCTGGCGCTGACGTTCACGAAAAAGGCCGCGGGCGAAATGAAAGCGCGCGTAGTGAAGGCCACGGGCGAACGCGGGAAAGCAGTGACTGTCGCTACGTTTCACTCGTTCTGCGAAACGCTGCTGAAAGATGCCGACTCGCAGCGAGTCGTGCTGGATACCGTGGATCACTGGATTCTGCTGCGGCGAAATCTTGCGCGGTTGAAGCTGGAGCAATACCGGCGGCTGGCTGAGCCTGGCCAATTCCTGAATGACTTTGTGGAATTTTTCTCGCGTTGCCAGGATGAACTGGTCTCCGCGGAAGACTACCAACAGTACGCGGGCATGCTTGCAAGGGAGCTCGAATCCGAGCGCGGCATGCTGGATGCCGACACGCTCGCAGAGCGTGCGGAGATGGTTGCGCGCGAGCAGGAAATTGCGCGCGCCTATCGTGCCAGCGAAGAGCTGCTGCGAGAGAAGAAGCGACTTTCCTTCGGCACGTTGATCACAGATACCGTGGCGTTGCTGGAGACCGACGCGGCGCTGCGCGAATCACTGCGACAGCGTTATCGCTACATCCTGGTGGACGAGTTCCAAGACACCAACATCGCGCAACTTCGGCTTCTGGAGCTGCTGGCGGGTGAATCGCGAAATATTTTTGCGGTCGGCGACAACGATCAGGCCATCTACCGATTTCGCGGCGCTTCGTTTGCGAGCTTTCAGCTTTTTTTGCAAAAATTTGCGGAGTGGAAAGCCGGCGACGATTCACACAAATTCCGGGTCAGCCTGACGGAAAATTACCGCTCCACGCCCAACATTTTGCGCGTGGCCACGCAGGTGATCGGGCAGAACGCGGTCAGCGCGGACTTTCCCAAGAAATTCCTGACACCCACGCGTCCCGAAGGCGAGAAGATTCGCATCGTCGAGTTCCTCGCAGGAGATGAAGAGGCGCGGTGGATCGCGGGCGAGCTGCAGCGTATCCATGGCGCGGGGCGGCGCTGGGTGGACTTTGCCGTTTTGTACCGGCAGCACGCGCACCGGGACGAACTGGTACGAGAGCTTGCGGCGCGAAAGATTCCTTTTGTCATCAGCCGGCTTTCCATCCTGGACCATCCTCTGGTGAAGGATTTGCTGGCGTATTTGCGATTGATTGCGCGGCCATTCGATGATATTGCCTGCGCGCGTGTGCTTTCCGCACCCGAGTGGAATTTGCAGCCGAAAGACTTGGTGCGGCTGGCGGAACGCGCGGCGAAGAAGCGTGGCACGGCGCTCTACGACGCTCTGCAAGCGCCGCAATCCGAGCTGCCCTTTGATGGATCTAAGCCAGGGTTGTTAGAGTTGCTAGAATTTCTTTCGCAGCAGCGCAAAACCATGAAGCGGCGCACGGCGCGCGGAATCCTGACCGATTTGCTCGAATGGCTGGAAGTGCCGCAGCGCGCGAGCGAGCAAGACTACAAATACGTTACGCGGTTGACAGAGTTTGCGAAGGAATGGGAGCCCAAGAGCGACACGCGCAGCCTGCCGGAGTTTCTCGAGTACCTCGACTATTTTGAGCAAGCGGGAGGAGTCATCGCGCTTGAAGATGACGCGCCAGCAGATGCCGTGAAGCTGATGACGGTACACGGGGCGAAGGGACTGGAGTTTCCCCACGTTTTCGTCCTGCGCGTGAACAATAAGAAATTTCCCGCGGCGGAAAGACCGCACGTGTTCGAGTTTCCGGCAAGGCTGATGAAGGAGGGCGAGCCAGCAGAACAATTTCATATTCAAGAAGAGCGGCGGCTTTTTTATGTAGCCCTGACACGCACGCAAGAGCGTCTGACGCTGACCTCATTGACGGAAAAAAAGTGCAAAGTGCCCGTATTTATCGAGGACATTCTGATGGACCCGGTCGTGCGGCGCCGGGACGTGCGGCAGATCATGCCCAAGCTGTCCCCGGTCCGGGAAAATGGCCCGACGAAGGGCTCCGCATCAGGAAGCGGGGAACTTTTCCCAGCCTCTTCAGGGCCCGCGAAAATTTTCTCGCGGATTACCGATTGGGCGGAAACGTTTCATCCACCTGTGGGTGAACCGCTGATGCTTAGCCCTTCCGCGGTGAACGGCTACCGAACCTGCCCGCAACAATACTTGTTCGGCTATTTGTGGTCGCTGAGAGAGGGACCGAGAGCCGCCCTCAGCTTTGGCAGCATCATGCACAACACCATCAAGCGGTTCTTGGGTGCATTACGCAAGGGCAGCAAGCTGCCTTTTGAGGAAGTGCGGCGGATTTTCGAAATGGAATGGCGTCCGGTCGGCTTCGAAGATGAATACCAGGAAGCGGAATACAAAAAAGACGGCATTGAACAGTTGCGCGCGTTTCATGCGCAGGTGATGGTTGCGCCTCCCCAGGTTTGCGAACAGGAAAAGCGATTTGAATTGCCGCTGGAGAACAACGTCATCATCACGGGACGCATGGACCAGGTGAATTCGCTGGGCCACAACGATGTAGAAATCGTGGACTACAAAACAGGCATTCCCAAGAAAGATTCCTTCGCAAAGAAAGATTTGCAGCTCAGCCTGTATGCGCTGGCGGCGAGGGAGATTTTTGAATGGAACCCGGTGCGCCTGATCTTCCACTATTTGCAGGACAATAAGATTCAGGTGACGACGCGCGACGCGAAACAGCTTCAAGAAGCGCAAAACGCCGTGCAGGAAGCGGCCGCGGACATTCGAGCGGGACAATTTCCTCCGAAGCCGTCGCCGTCGGTTTGCCGAAGCTGCGCGTACAAACCGATCTGTCCCGCGCATGAGGAAGAGTTGAGCCGGCCGGTATAGGTTTGGGAAGCTGTTGGACCCCTAAGTGATTGACGGCGGTCAGGCCTTGCCTCCTCTGAAACTCTGAAAACCTCAGAACGATGCGGGCGGCACTCATTGGCTTGAGCCACCTTCGGAATGAGATGGGCTTGCCAAGGGGCGCGGCAGTTGGCAGACTCAGCGCGTGGTCATAGGTCTCTTCCCAGAACTAGATGCACCCGGCGGAGTGCAGCGCGTGGGGCGCCATTTAGCGGCGGTGCTGACGGAATTTGCCTCCGGCCGGGGTTGGGACTGCCGTCTGCTCAGTCTTAATGATTCCCGAGAGCTGCACCGCGTGGCGGTGGGCGGACGGGAATTTGTCTATACCGGTTGCGAGAGGGCCAAAGGGCGCTTTGCGGTGACGGCGATGCGCGCGGCCAGACGGGACGCCAAGCTAGTACTGGCGGGGCATCCGAATCTTGGCCCGGTCGTGCAGGCTATGCGCCTGATGGCGCCGAAGATGAAAAGCATTGTCTGCACGCATGGTGTAGAGGTATGGGAACCGCTCGGACGGATGCGGCGAGTCGCGTTGCAGCGGGCAAATCTCGTGCTGGCCCCGAGCCGAGATACAGCAGAACAAGTGGCAACGCAGCAGGACGTTGCTCGCGAGCGGATTCGCGTGCTGCCTTGGGCGCTCGACCCGCAATTTGAAGCGCTGCTCGCGGTCAGCGGTGCTTCGAACCAGCCGAAGGACTTTCCGCACGGGCGGGTGATCCTGTCGACCGGACGTTGGGTGGAGGCGGAACGCTACAAAGGGATGGACACCCTGATTACGGCGCTGCCAAGGCTCCTGACAACATGGCCGGACTTGCAATTGGTCCTCGCCGGTTCAGGAGATGACCGCGCATGGCTTCAAGATCTAGCAGAGAAAAATGGGGTGGACCGCCACGTACATTTCCTCAGCGGGCTGAGCAATGAGGAATTGGCGGCGTGCTACCGGGCCTGTGACATTTTTGCTTTGCCCAGCCGCGGCGAAGGATTTGGACTGGTGTACCTGGAAGCAATGGCCTGCGGCAAGCCGGTGATCGGGGGAACGCATGGAGGAGCGCCAGAACTGATTCAGGATGGCGTGACCGGCTATTTGGTGCCGCACGGGGATCCCATTCAACTGGCAACGGCAATCCAGACGCTGCTGGCGGACCCGCAGCATGCCCGGGAAATGGGCGCGCGCGGGCGGCAAACCGTGGACCACGAATACCGTTTCCAGAATTTCTCGAAGGCACTGAAAAAAATCCTGCGCGATCAATGCGAATCTTGAACGTTACGGAGACCTACGCGCCATTTCTGGAGTTTGGAGGGCCGCCTGTGAAAGTGCGCGCGCTAGCCGAAGGCCTGGCCCGGAGTGGGCACCAGGTGACGGTGCTGACCGCGGATTGGGGCTTGGAGAAACGCGCGGCGTTGACCCAGGAGAAAAACTCAGCAGAGCGGTCGCCCTTTGGCTGGCGCCGCCGGGAAAATGGGATCGAGGCCATTTACCTGCCGACTTGGCTGCACTACCGGCAGGTGAGTTGGAACCCTGCAGTGAAGCGCTATTGCCGGGCGCGGGTGGGAGAATTCGATGTCGCGCACATTTTTGGATTGTACGATTTGCTGGGGCTGACGGTAGCATCGGCTTGCAGGAAGCGCGCAATTCCGTATGTGGTCGAGCCGATCGGGATGTTTCTCCCAATTGTCCGGAATCTCTGGCTAAAAAGGATATATCACCGCGTGTGGGGAAGGCGGATGCTCCGGGGAGCAAGCGCGGTGGTGGCGACTTCGCAGCAGGAGATTGAAGAACTCGCAGCGGGCGGGATTCCGCAGGCGAAGATCGTAATGCGCCGAAACGGAGTGGAGGCGCCTGAAACATGGCCGGAGCGCGGAGCTTTTCGCAGCAGGCTTGAGATTCCAAAGGACACGAAACTTGTGCTCTTCCTGGGACGTCTATCGCCGAAAAAAAGTCCCGAGTTGCTGCTGCAGGCTTTTGTTAAAGTGAGGAAACGATTGGGAGCAACACCGCTACGACTGGTGTTTGCGGGGCCGGACGAAGGCGGAATGAAAACGCAATTGGAGCAAATGAGCGCGCAGCTGGGTGTCGGCCGCGAAGTCCAATTCTCTGGAGCGTTGTTTGGCCAAGACAAGTGGGCAGCGTATCGGGACGCAGATGTTTTTGTGCTGCCGTCGCAGAACGAAAATTTCGGGAATACGGCGGCGGAAGCGATTGCCTCGGGAACGCATGTGATCGTCACGGAACAATGCGGAATTGCGCCCCTGCTGGCGAACGAAGCAGGGCTGGTAGTGAGACACGATGAGCGAGACCTGGCGGAGGCCCTTGCGCGCATTTTGACCGATGGGGAACTCCGTGGACATCTCCAGGCCGGATGCGCTAAAGTCACACTGAATCTCGGATGGGAGAATCCTGTCCGCGAAATGGAAGATTTGTACTCCAGGTATGTCTCCCGTGAAGCAAGAGCGGGAGAATCTCGACGAGTCGAATAGGTTTCTGTGCCCAAACCGCGACATCCTCTCTTCCGGGCGGTATGGTGGAGTTGCAACCTGCTCCTGGCCGCAGCGCTTTTTGCTCTGGCTTATTCGGGAGTCAGAGAGTTCTCGGTGCGGCGCTATCTCGACGGATATTCCGACGCGATTGTTCCGAACTTCGTGCCTCCGGAAGAAAGAGTTGAAGCCATTTTAGACTGGATGCGCGCAGAACCATCGCGGGGAATCGCGGAGAATCCGGCCACACTATCGAAACGTGATCCGCAAACGACGCTCAACTATGCGCAATTGCTGAAGGTATGCGGCACGGCCACGAATGCTTTTCTGAATCTGGCGCGAGCTTCCGACCTGCGAGTGCGCCGGCTACTCTTGCTGTCGCCGGACCGTACGACAAAGCATGTGGTAGCCGAAGTATTTGTCGATCAACGCTGGGTCGTTGTCGATCCTACCTACCGCGTGATCATGAAGGATGCCCAGGGCCGCTATCTGACGCGCAAGGAGTTGCAGGATCCTCCAACCTTCGAACAAGCGGCGAGCGCTGTGCCGGGCTATCCGCGGGAGTACAACTATGAGCGCGTGGCCCACGTGCGGCTGTCGCGACTACCGTTCCAAGGGTTTCATTTGCGAAAGCTCTTAGATGCCATCTATCCGGGTTGGGAGGAAGCGGTGGACTGGAGCCTGCTGCTGGAGCGCGAATCGTTTTTCTACCTTGTGCTTGCGGCCGTGCTCTCTCTCTTCCTTCTATTGTTCAGATACGTACTTGCGTGGTATGCGGACAGCCGGCTGAGAATTCCCCGCTTTCATTTTCGGGAGCACCTAATCCGGGCGAGCATAGCCTTCTTCTCGACGCCGGAGATCAAAGAATAGCGTGTGCGGGATCTGCGGAGTCGCCTTCACTTCACGCAATACTGAGGCAGAAGCGCGAGTGCGGGCGATGACTGCGGCGATGCGGCACCGTGGTCCGGATGAAGAAGGATTCCTCTTTAGCGAACCGCGCGCGCCCGGGCTTGCGTTGGGCATGCGCCGGCTGAGCATTATCGACCTGGCCGGTGGCCATCAACCTGTCTGGAACGAAACCAAAGACGTCGCCGTGATGTTCAACGGCGAGTTATACGGCTACCGCGATTTACGCGAGCGCCTGATCCTCTGCGGACATCACTTTGCAACACAATCCGACACCGAGATTCTGGTCCATGCCTGGGAAGAGTGGGGGGAAGATGCGCTCAACGAGTTGCGCGGAATGTTCGCGTTTGCGTTGCTTGATTTGCGTGAGCGCTACGCGACCGCGCCAATTCTCTTTCTAGCGCGCGACCCGCTGGGGATCAAGCCTCTCTATTACACGCAAACGCCGGATGGTTTTGCGTTTGCCTCGGAAGTGCGAGCGTTGCTTGTGCCAGGGGCCGCTCCAAAAAACCTGTCACAGGACGCACTGACATCCTATCTCCTTTTCGGCAGCGTGAGCGAGCCAGTAACGCTCGTCGAAGGAATCTTTAGCCTGCCGCCGGGGCACCGCATGTTGCTGCACGTCCCGGAACGCCGGCGGGTGCCGCGCGCACGGCAATGGTGGGACCCAACGGTTTCCCCCGCCGCTCGAGACACGCGCAAACCCCGCGATCTCTCTTCGGCGGCTAAGAAGCTGCGGCCAATGCTCGAAGACGCCGTGCGATCTCATCTGATCGCAGACGTGCCGGTGGGGCTGTTTCTATCGAGCGGATTGGATTCGGGAGCTATTGCCGCGCTCGCCGCACGGGCCCACCCGGGGATTCAAAGCTTCACGCTGACGTTTCCGGGCACAGCGTTTAACGAAGGAGAGGCGGCGCGAACAATTGCTAAGCACTGCGGGACACAACACACGGAAGTGCCCCTCGATGGCGGCGCGACCGTGGAGCGGATGGATGAAGCCATCAGAGCACTGGACCAGCCCACGATGGACGCCGTGAATACGTACTTTGTTTCATGGGCGGCCAGGAAAGTGGGTCTGAAAGTGGCGCTCTCTGGGTTGGGCGGCGACGAGCTATTTGCGGGATATCAGACTTTTGCGGACACGCCCCGAGTTTCGCGGTTGATTCGCACTGCTTGGTTTGTGCCGGCCGTGGTAAGGCGATGGACCAAACCGCTCGTTGCCGCGCTGGCCGCCAACCGAAGTTCGCCGGACGCGGGACGCAAAGCGGCTGCCGCCTGGGTTTCTCCCGACGCTCTGCCACATCCCTATTTTTTCACGCGAACGCTCTTTCCACCGGGCAGGCTGGAAGAAATCATCGAGCCGCGATTTCGCCCCAGCACGATTGGGCCGGATGGCGTCACGCTTGAGCCGACCTGGCTCGGCTGGCTGCAGCGGGCCGCCGATGAAGCGCGCAAGCTGGAACCCGTCGCGGGAATCTCCTGGATGGAGATGCGTAGTTACATGGCGAGCACACTGCTACGGGACACGGACTCCGTCAGCATGGCGCAGTCTCTTGAAGTGCGCGTGCCGTTGCTGGATACGCCGCTGATGGAATTTGCGGGCTCCCTGCCGGACGCGGCGCGCCGCCGTCTGGGTGCGCAGAAAGCGCTGCTCGTGGAAGCTATTCGCGACTTGCTGCCAGAGGGGATTCTCGCGCAAAGGAAACGCACTTTCACGCTGCCATGGGAAGATTGGTTGCGCGGACCACTGCGAAAAAAGCTGGAGTCAAGTTTTGCGAATCCTCCGGCTGTTTTGAAGCCTGTCTTGCGTGCCAGCGGAGTGCAAAGCGTTTGGAATGATTTCCTCACCGGGAAAACCACATGGTCTCGTCCGTGGTCTTTGTACGTGTTGAACGAGTGGTGCCGCCGGCATCTCGCCGCATAAGCCCGCGGCTGAGGTACACTGGCAAATTACACGATGAACATTCTGGGGATCAATGCGTACCACGGGAACGCTTCCGCGGCGATTGTCTGCGATGGCCAGCTGGTTGCTGCCGTGGAAGAAGAGCGATTCAACCGCGTCAAATACGCGGCCGGATTCCCAGCCCAGGCGATTCGCTATTGCCTGAAAGCGGCTGGTCTAACACTAAATGAAGTTGATCACGTCGCCGTGCCGCGAAATCCTTATGCGCGTTTGGCGACCAAGATTTTCTACGCGCTGCGCATGCCCTCGTTCGCCCGTGAACGCGCCAGAGTGCTGGTGAAATTTCAGGGCATTCCCGAAGCCTTGACGCAAGCGTTTGATCCCGATCCGAAGAGAATCCGCGCGAAATTTCACCGCATCGAGCATCACCAGGCGCATTTGGCAAGCAGCTTCTATTGCTCGCCGTTCGAACGGGCGGCGTTGCTCTCCGCCGACGGCCTCGGCGATTTCGCAAGCACCATGTGGGGAACGGGAAGCGGCAGCGGCATGAAAATCGAAGGCTCCATCGCATTTCCGCATTCTCTGGGGCTTTTTTACAGTGCCGTGACGCAATATCTGGGCTTCCTGAAATTTGGTGACGAATACAAAGTCATGGGGCTCGCGGCCTACGGGCAGCCCGAACAACTGGAATCGTTCCGCGACATCGTGCGCTTCAGAAATGGTTCCGGCGAAACCGGATTCAAGCTGGGGCTCGATTATTTTTCTCACCACCGCACGGGCCCGGAAATGTCCTGGGCAGAGGCGGACAAAACGCCGGTTCTCGGCAAGTTGTTTTCGGAGGGGATGGAAAAGCGGCTCGGTCCGGCGCGCACCGCGGACCAAACTCTGGAGCAGCGGCATCGCAATCTCGCGGGTTCGTTGCAGGCGCGTTTGGAAGAAGTTTATTTAGGCATATTGAAGAAGCTCGCGGAACGCACGGGGATGAAGGCCGTGTGCCTGGCAGGCGGCGTGGCATTCAATTGCGTGGCCAACGGAAAGATTTTTGACGCGACTCCTTTTGAGCAGGTTTACGTCCAGCCCGCAGCTGGGGATGGAGGACTTTCCGTTGGCGCTGCGTTCTTTGTGTGGCACCAGATCTTTGGCAAGCCGCGCTCGTTTGTAATGGATCATGCCTATTGGGGCCCGGAGTATTCTCGTGAACAAGTTCGCCGCGCGCTCGATTCGAATGGCTTGGCGCAAAAAAGCTGCGCGATCTCCGAACTTGGTGAGAAAGAATTGATGCGCCGTGCGGCGGCCATCATCGTCGATGGCAAAATCCTTGGCTGGTTTCAGGGCAGGGCGGAATGGGGCCCACGCGCGCTGGGCAACCGCAGCATCGTCGCGGATCCGCGTCGGCCGGAAATGAAAGAAATCCTTAACCGTCGCATCAAACACCGCGAAATCTTCCGCCCGTTTGCCCCTTCCATTCTTGCGGAAGCCACCGCCGACTATTTTGAGAAATCGTACCCTTCGCCGTTCATGACTATGGCTTACGCCGTGCGCCCCGAGAAGCGCGGAAACATCCCTGCCCCCACTCACGTGGACGGCACCGGACGTCTCCAAACCGTCACGCGGGATGCAAACCCGCGCTACCATGCGCTCATCTCCGCGTTCCGCGACCTTACTGGCGTGCCCGTCGTACTGAACACCTCGTTCAACGACAACGAGCCCATTGTCTGCCGTCCGGAAGAAGCCATTGACTGCTTCCAGCGCACGCAGATGGACGCCCTGGTCTTGGGCGATTTTCTTATCACAAGGCAATGAATAACATCGTGCACTTCGGGCCCGCATGAAGATCCTGCTGCTGAATCTTTACTATCCGCCGGATACGTCGGCGACTGCAAAAATGGCGCATACCGTGGTGGACACGATCTGCATTCATCATCGCGTCACGGTCCTTTGCGGACGGCCGTCCTACGACCCAAGTGAGCGGCGTCCCTGGCGACCGTATCAAACGGAAAACGTGGACTTGGTTCGCATCATTCGCGCCGGGTCGACGGCGTTTCCGCGCTTCAGCATGAAAAAGCGGCTGATGAATTACCTGAGCTATGTGATGCTCGCTGTTCCGCGGGCCCTTTTTGTTGATTGTGACGTCGTCTTGGCTATGACTGATCCCCCATTTCAGGGGATCGTTGGGGCGTTCGTAGCCATGCTGAAGAGAAAACCGTATGTCTACAACATTCGAGACTTGTACCCAGACATGGCTGTGGGCGGCGACATCCTAAGGCGTGACTGCCTCGTGCGCATCTGGGAAAAACTCCATCGCTGGGCACTGCGGCGCGCCACGCGTGTCATCGTTCTTGGTGAAGACATGCGCGCACGGATTGTTGCAAAGCGCGTGCAGTCTGCCCGCGTGGTAGTAATTCGCGATGGCGCCGAAGTTCTTCCGCCGAATGCGTCGATGCCTCCACCCGATCCCCAGGTGGTCCGCGCGATTCGGGGCAACTGTTCCTTTGTTCTCCTGCATGCCGGCAACCTGGGGTTTTACGGCGCATGGAATACCCTGGTGACGGCAGCACGCAGACTTTCCAAGGAAGGGGTTGGACTCGTTTTTGTGGGCGGCGGTGCTCAGCGGTCTGCGGTTGAAGCGGCCGCGGCGGGCGCTGATAATATTCGCTTTCTTGATTATTTCCCCTCCACTAAGATCCCATCTGTCTTGGCTGCCGCCGACGCTCATATCGTCACGATAAAGCACGGGCTCGAAGGTGTGGTCGTGCCAAGCAAAATGTATGGAATCCTGGCCGCAGGAAAGCCAATTGTTGCCGTGGCCCCCAAAGGAACAGACGTTGTGTCGCTCGGCGCAACTCAAGGATTCGCGGCGTCTGCTGATCCGGATAACCCCGCGGAGTTGGTTAGTGTCGTCCGCACCTTGATGGCGGACGCCAAGAGACTGCATTCCATGGGATTGGCGGCGCAGGCTGCTGCGCCTTCCTATGATCGAGTCCGGGAATTCCAGAGGTACCTGGAACTTTTCCACCAATTCGAAACGGATTCGACGTAACCAGCGATCGGGTTGCCGCGCAACAAAAATCGCAGTATCGTGTTTGGGCAGCGTGGGGGCAGCCAGTTCCGGACTTGGGAGCCGGTCCCCAACCCGGCAAGCATCACAGGAGTTACCAGCCACATCTGCCTGGGCGGAACCTGTTCACCGTACGAAATGAGGGGGTGCATGGCCGCAGGCCTGCTTGCTTTCTTTGTCGCCTTGTTTGCTTCCATGATGTTGGTCGTGCCTGTGCGCGCATTTGCGTTGCGCGTAGGTATGGTGGATCTGCCCGGGCCACGAAAGGTGCATCACACACCGATTCCGCTCCTGGGTGGATTGGCAATGTACGCCGCAGTCGTGATTGCCTTTTTGCTCGCGTTTCAAGGCACCGCCCGGGCACAAATTGCCGGCATTCTAATTGGTGCAACGCTGATGGCGGCCGTGGGCATCCTTGATGATCGCGGATGGCTCCATCATCAGGTGAAACTATTCGTTGGCATGCCGATGGCTTCCGGAATCCTGCTCGTAGCCGGGATTCGCGCGCAGGTCTTCAGCGCCCTCATCGGAGGTCGCTACGGCGATCTTTTGGACGCCGCCCTGACCGTCCTTTGGGTCGTTGGCATTACCGCTTCGTTCAGCATTCTCGATCACATGGACGGGTTGTGCGCGGGCGTTGCGGCTATGGCTTCGTTTTTCTTTGCGCTTCTTGCTTACATAAACGGACAGACGCTGGTCACCATCCTGGCGGCCGCTGTTCTTGGAGCCGCTACAGGCTTCCTGAGGTGGAATTTTAAGCCCGCAAAAATTTTCATGGGGGATGGCGGCGCGATGTTTCTGGGATTCTTGATGGCCACGCTTGGGCTGAAGTTGCGCACCGAAAATGCAATGCATCTTTCCGTGTGGCTGGCTCCGGTTTTGATTCTCGGCGTCACTATTTTTGATACCACCCTGGTAACCATATCGCGAACGCGCCGCGGATTGCTGCCTTTTGCGACTCCGGGCAAAGACCACGCGGCACACCGGCTTTCCAATCTCGGACTTGGCCATCGTGGAGCAGTGCTCACGCTGTATCTTCTTGGCGCGGTCGGCGGTTGCGCGGGCGTGTTCGTGACCTACCTTTCGACGCGGGGCGCATTCATTCTAGGAGCCTTGGTTTTAGGCGTCATCTTGTTCGGTGTTGCCTATCTCGAGCGTGCGCCGTTTGAGCGCTAGGCGCGCAAGGCATCTCACGCTTCGTAAGCCCTGTCGGCTGCCGCTTGGAGATTTGCAATCTTTGCCTAAAGCCCGGCTTTCTTTGCGCTTATCAGACGATTCTGTATACTTACAGCGCTCCTCCCACCCATTTTCGTCAGGAGTCCCGCACGGGTCGGGCGGGAAGCAGATCCAATCTGTTGCGTAGGCTCTCTGGACAACAAGAGAGTGGCGTGCCGTTGGGGAACATACAGGACTTTGGAAAACAGCAAATTGCACCTAGAGAACGGCAACCGCCCACGGGAAGTCGTCGTCGTGGGAGCTTCGGCGGCCGGATTATTCACCGCCGCGCGTGTGGCCCATGGCGGGCGCCCTATTCGTGTACTGGAGTCCAAGGCGCAGCTTGAGCCTGCCTCACGCACTCTGATTGTTACCGATCATTTCCGCAGGCAGATGGCGGCGGTGGCTGACGAAAGCGTCATCAACGAAATCCGTCGCTTTGAACTTTTTACCGACGGCCGCTCGGCGCAAATTGCCTTGAAGAAACCGGATTTGATTATCGAGCGCTCGCGGCTCATTACCGCCCTTGCACGAGATGCCCAGCGCGCAGGAGCTTCTTTCTCCTTCGACACGCGTTTTCTGGGCGTCGGGCCGAACGAGCGTGGCCTGCGCCTGGAAATCGAAAGTGGCGGCAAACGGAAAGAGTTGCACGCCGATAGCGTTGTGGGCGCGGATGGCGCGTCGAGCCGTGTGGCGCGCGCTGCTGGCTGGCCCCCCGTTGAAACCGTGCCACTCATACAGACCATCGTCCGGCTTCCGAAGGACTGTCCTCCCGATACCACGCGCGTATGGTTTATCCCGGACGATACGCCTTATTTTTACTGGCTGATTCCGGAATCGGCAGAGCGCGGAGCTCTCGGCGTGATTGGCGAGCACGGCCGCGATACGAAACGGTGCTTCGAGGAATTTCTCAAAAAGAAGAAGCTGGAGCCGCTCGAATGGCAGGGCGCGCGGATCCCTGTTTATCGCGGATGGGTGCCGGTAAGACGCCAAATCGGAAGCGGCGAAGTCTTTCTTGTGGGCGACGCCGCTGCGCAAGTGAAAGTATCCACCATCGGCGGCATCGTCACCGGTTTCCGAGGCGCGCTCGCTGTTGCGCAGGCGCTCTTGAAGAAAAACGCGAACAACGAGCTTGTCGCATTGCGCCGCGAACTGGTTACGCACTGGATGGTCCGCCGCACGATTCACCATTTTCAGCAAAAAGATTATTCCCGGCTGGTGGATTTGCTCGACGTCTCCACCCGTGAATCGCTGGGAGAAATTCATCGTGATGAGTCCACTCGCTTGCTTTGGAATTTGGTCCGGCGCCAGCCGCGCCTCTTGTTGCTCGGGTTGCGCGGGCTGCTGATGGGAAGAAGGATCAACGCGTAAACCATACCTCTCAATTCCTGTTTTGGACATCAGGATGCCACGAGCCGCTTTTTTCTTTTGTCTGCTTCAGTCACAATACAAACTCGGACTTCCATGGGCGTAGTGTGTCGCCTGTTAAAGCTCCAATCGAAGGGGGTCTTTTGCGTCTTTCGATCATCGGATGTGGATACGTCGGACTCGTTACTGGAGCTTGCCTTGCTGAAGCGGGACACGAAGTCGTCTGCACGGACATTGATCGCGACCGCATTGCCAAGCTCCAGGCCGGGGGCGTGCCCATCTATGAAGAGCACCTCGAAGAAATTCTGACTTCTGCACGCAAGGCGGGGCACATTTCCTACACGGCCGACGCCGGCGAAGCCATTCGCGCGGGGGAAGCCATCTTCATTTGCGTGGGCACGCCCCCCAAGGAGTCAGGCGAGGCGGATCTTTCCGCCATTGACCACGTGGCGCGGCAAATCGCCACGGAAGCGCGCACGCCGAAGCTGGTGATCGAGAAAAGCACAGTCCCGGCCCGCACGGGAATCGAGCTCAGCCGCGCGCTCTCGGCTTATTCGCGTAACAGCAACATAAGATTCCGCGTGGTTTCGAATCCGGAATTCCTGCGCGAAGGAACGGCCGTTGGAGATTTTTTGCACCCCGACCGCATCGTGGTGGGCGTCGAAGACCCTTCCTCGGCCGCGGAACTCCGGGAAATCTACCGCCCCATTCTGGAGAAGCGGTTTCGTTGCCCGGTGCACAATGGCACTTGCCCTCCGGGCCAGAAGGCCGAATTCCTCGTAACTACCATCAGCAGCGCCGAGCTCATCAAGCATGCCTCCAACTCCTTCCTCGCGCTGAAGATCAGCTATGCCAACGTCATCGCCGATTTATGCGAAAAAATTGGCGCCAACGTTGAAGAAGTCACTCATGCCATGGGACTGGATCCGCGCATCGGCGGGCAATTCCTCAAAGCGGGGCTGGGCTACGGTGGTTTCTGTTTTCCGAAAGATGTCCAGGCTTTCATTTACTTGGCAGCTAAAGTTGGCGTTGATTTCGACATCTTGAAAGCCGCGGAACGCGTCAATAAACAGCGCATCGAGCGTTTTTTCGAGAAGATTCACCAGGCGTTGTGGGTGGTGAAAGGCAAACGCATCGCCGTCCTTGGGCTCGCCTTCAAAGCCAACACTGACGACATTCGTTTTGCCCCGGCCTTGGAAGTTATCAAAGGGCTCGTCCAAGAAGGTGCCATCGTTCACGCCACGGACCCCGAGGCCATGCCGCGGACCAAGACGCTGTTTCCGCATCTGTGCTATCACGAGGATCCCTACGAAGCGTTGCGCGATGCGGACGCCGCCCTCATCTGCACCGAGTGGGATTCTTTCCGCAAGCTGGATTGGCAGCGCGCGGGAAACTCCATGGCGCGCAAGCTGGTCATTGACGGAAGAAATCTCTACGCGCCGCAGGAAATGCGCAATATGGGCTTCGAGTATTACTCTTTCGGAAGAGACTAGGCCTCAGTCTCGCGATTCACTAACTAAAGATCACCGGCAAGAGTGCCTATGCTACTCGTCGCGGAGGGCGACGACGGGGTCCACGTGTGTCGCGCGAAGCGCCGGAATGTAGCTGGCAACGAAGGCCACCGCGACAAGCAGGAGCGAAACGGATGACAACGTCACCGGGTCAAACGCTCTAACGCCGTAGAGCACGGTACCTAACGCGCGGAAGACCACCAGCGACAATACAATTCCGATGGCGCTGCCGATGAGCGCCATGGTCATTCCTTGCCTGAGAATCAAGCGCAAAACGTTGCTGCGCTGAGCCCCCATAGCCGTGCGGATGCCGATTTCCTGAGTCCGCTGGCTGACAGAGTACGAAACGACGCCATATACGCCCACGGAAGCGAGCACGAGACCCAGGAAGCCGAACGCGCCGACGAGCATCGCCCCAAGGCGCGCCGGAAGCAGCGGTTTGCCGTATTGGACGTGCGCCTCCATCGTGGTCACGGCAAAAACAGGCAGAGTTGCGTCAAGCTGATGGATTTGATCGCGCACAGCCGAGACCATCGATTGCGGGTCATTTTGCGTGTAGACAAAAATATTGGCGCCGGAAACGTAACGCTGCGCCAGCGGAAAGTAGACGAACGGCTGCGGCTGCTCGTAGAGAAAAAGGTATTTCCCGGTGCGCGTTACGCCGACGACCTCGATGTCGGCTTCGTCCTTTTTCGTCCGGAAGTGTTTGCCTATCGCGTTTTGACCGGGCCAGATTTTCTTGGCAAAAGCTTCGTTGACGATGGCGACCTTAGGTGAAGTCGCCGTGTCCGCATCGGTGAATCCCCGGCCTTGAATCACGGGAGTGCCGGCAGCGCGGAAATAGCTGGGCTGCACTTCATCGTCCCACGCAGTTTCGGTTTTGGATTTGTCGTCGACAACCTGGCCCTCGGGGAAAATGTTGATAAGCGAATTGTCGTAGCCCATGGGGATGTAGGCAGCGATGGCGGCGTCACGCACGCCGGGCAAAGTACGAAGCCGTTCGGTCACCTGCTTGTAGAATTGCTGGCCGCGTTCTTCCGAATAGCCCTGAAGGCCAAGGTCCACACTCATCATGAGCGTATCGTCCACGCGAAAGCCCATGTCCACGTGGGCGGAATTTTGCAGGCTGCGAATGAAAAAACCGGTGCAGGAGAGAAGCAGGAGCGAAACGGCGACTTGGGAGACGACCAGCGCGTTGCGGAAGCGGTGATGGCCCGAGGAACCACCGCCGGAGCGGCCGCCGGCTTTCAATGTGTCAGCCAAATCGGTTCGCGAAGCCTGAAGAGACGGCACCAGGCCGGCAACAATACCGGTCAGCAGAGCGGCGACGAACGTAAAGGTGAAGATGCGCCAATCGAGGCGAAGATCGAAAAGACGGAGCGGGAGGTCCGTAGGTATGTGAATGCTCATGAGTCCCATGCCTGCCCAACGCGCTAGGAGCATTCCCAGGATGCCGCCAAAGGCGGAGAGCAGGACGGTTTCTGTGAGAAGCTGGCGGACCATGCGCACGCGGCTGGCGCCAAGAGCCACGCGCGTGGCAAATTCCTTGCGGCGCCCGTTGGCGCGCGCAAGGATGAGATTCGCGACGTTCGCGCACGCGATGAGAAGAACGAGCCCCACGAGAAACATGAAGATGAGCATGGCTGTAGACATGAAGGCGCTGATGCCAGGCTCGGGGCGCGCGTCCAGTTCGCGAAGAACAAGCAGCGAGAGGCCTTTGTGAAATTCGGGGTAGTCGTGAGCAAGGCGCCGGTCAATGGGTTCGGCGGCGGCCATGGCCTGCGTGGGTGTTACTCCAGGCTGGAGGTAGCCGAGAACGCGAAGAAAGGCGGCTTTGCGATCCGTGAGGGTGTCCTTCTGCCCGGGATCGAGGAGACCCACGGTGGAAAGCGGGACATAGAAGTCGGGCTTGAGCCAGTAATACGCGCCGACGTAGTCTTCGGGAGCGACGCCGATGATGGTGAACGGGTGATTGTTGACCTGGACGGTCTGCCCAACGACGCCCTTATCACCGCCGAAACGCTTCTGCCAGAACTGATAGCTGAGGACAATGAGCGGGTCTTTGTTTGCGACCCAGCCTTCGTCGGGAGCGAACGTGCGGCCCAGGGCGGGTTGCAAACCCAGCGCAGAAAAGTAATTGCCACTCACCAGTTCAACCCAGGCGCGTTCAGGACGGCCTTGGGCGCCAAAGCTGACGGGAGAAGGCGTGTAGCAAATAAGGTCGGAAAAGATGTTCTTCAGCTGGCGATAGTCTTGAAAATCCGCGTAGGAGATGTTGACAGGGAACTGGATATCTTTGCTTCTGGTGGCGAGAACGACGAGTTCTCTGGCATTTTTGACAGAAAGCGGGCGCCACAGCATGCCATTGAAAAGACTGAAGATAGCGGTGTTGGCGCCGATCCCGAGACCGAGAGCGAGGACGGCGATCAAGGTGAAGCCCAGGTTCTTGCGGAGCATGCGAAAGGCGTAGCGAATATCTTTCCAGAAGTTTTCCATACGGGCAGCCTCGTGGTGTGGAGCACCTGTAGAGAAAACGAAATTTGCGTTAGGAAAGTTTCACAGAGATTGAAGTCTTAGAGGTGACGATTGGCCATCCCTCCGGCCGTCGAACTTTCTATTCTTTCTTAAACACGCCCTTAAAATAGGCCAACGTGAGCTTCAGCCCTTCTTCCAATCCCACTTTCGGCTCCCACTTCAGAATGCGTTTGGCCTTGCTGATGTCCGGGCAGCGGCGCTTCGGATCATCTTGTGGCAGTGGCTTGAAGACAATCGGTGGTGGATTGTCGAAATGCTTGCGGATGCGCTCCGCAAAATCGAGAAGCGTAATCTCCTGCGGATTCCCAATATTCGTAGGCAGGTGCTCGTCGGACATCATGAGCCGGTAGATGCCTTCGATCAGGTCCGACACATAGCAGAAGCTCCGCGTCTGTTTTCCGTCTCCGTAAACCGTTAGCGGCGTTCCGCTCAAAGCCTGATACATAAAATTCGGCAGCGCGCGCCCGTCATTCAATCGCATGCGCGGGCCATAAGTGTTGAAGATTCGCACGATGCGCGTGTCTACGTTGTGGTATCGGTGATACGCCATCGTCATCGCTTCGGCGAACCGTTTCGCTTCATCATAGACTCCGCGCGGGCCGATCGGGTTCACGTGTCCCCAGTATTCTTCGTTCTGCGGAGAAACTTCCGGGTCGCCATAGCATTCGCTTGTCGAAGCAAGAAGAAACTTGGCTTTCTTCGCCAGCGCCAGGTCCAATGCGTTCTTCGTGCCCACGGACCCAACCATCATGGTGGCGATCGGATGCTTCAAATAGTCCGGTGGGCTCGCTGGTGAAGCGAAATGCAGCACGTACCCCACATTTTCCTTCAAATGCAACGGTTCGCTCACGTCAGCTTTTTGGAATTTGAATTTCTTGTTGTTCTTCAGGTGGCCTAGATTCGTTTTTGCGCCCGTAATGAAATTGTCCAGCGCCAATACGTCCCAGCCTTCCGCGATCAGGCGGTCGCACAAATGTGATCCCAAAAAACCGGCCCCTCCGGTGATCACCGCGCGCATGCTTCCTCCTTGGCAATTCGACGAATCGACAGTGTATCCGGAGCGCCGGCAATTGACCACCGCACCGGCCCGAGATAGCATGCGCGAGCTTGCCATGGCCGCTTCCCCAAATTCCGCAGTCGTTGTCACGCCCAGCAGGCGCCGATGGATCATTCTCTCCGCTGCATGTTGCAGCGCCATAGCTTTGGTTCTAGTCGTGTTTCTTGGCGTTGGCCGATGGCTGGTCGTGGAAGACCCGGTCTTGAAAGCTCGAGCCATCGTCATCCTTAGTGGCGGTCTGCCCGTGCGGGCCATCGAAGCGGCTAGGCTCTATCGCCAGGGCCTTGCACCAGAGGTATGGCTAACGCATTCTCTCGAGCCCGGGAAATCCTTGAAGGGCATGGGAATTCCTTACGAAGGCGAAGAAGTCTATAGCACACGCGTTTTGGTCCACGAAGGCGTCCCTGTGGCAGCAATTCACGTGCTGGAACCTCCGATCGTGAACACTGCCGATGAAGTCAAGGTCATCAGCATGGCTCTCGAGCACGCGAAGGATCATTCCGTCATTCTGGTTACCAGCAAGCCGCACACACGTCGCGCGCGGCTGCTTTGGCGAAAGCTGGCTCCGGGAGAATGCCGCGCCATAGTGCGCGCGGCCTCCACAGATCCCTTTGATCCGCGCCACTGGTGGCGTAACTCCAGCGATGCCCTTGATGTCGTGCGCGAAGTCCTCGGTTTACTAAATGCATGGGCTGGCCTGCCGCTCACGCGTAACCGCTGACATTGCCCTCTGTCATAATCGTCGTGGGACCCTCAAGCTGTGGTTCCACAGCCTGAAGCGCGGGTTGAGCGCTCCGTGTGCTTCGCCGGAGCGGCCTTCTGCCCCAGGCAGGGCTCCCTTTTGAGTTGCGGAATTTACGCTCAGAAGAAAAAGAATCGTTTTCGTCGCCGCGGAGCGACTGGTTCTACGACTTCCGGAACGTGAGGCAGGTCCCGGCCATCGAACGCAGCTCGCGGGTTGTCCAGAAACAGAGAGCGAGCCTTCGCTTCGCCAAACTGACCCGCCACTGTGTCGTACGCAGCCTGTAGCCGCAAAGGCCGGGTCCGCTTATTGTGCGCGTCACTGGCCACAAAATGAATCAACCCCTCGCCAATCCATTGCAGCGCGATCTGCTGCGCCGTGGGCCCGAATGTCCCAGTAAGCGAGTTTCCAGTCACTTGGGCAAAGCAGCCCCGTCTTACCCATTCTCTTAGCCGTTCCGGGCGTGTCCGTAAAATCGCGTTGCGTTCCGGGTGCGTTACGATCAATCGCAATCCCGAAAGCTGCATCTCGTGCAAGGTCCGGTCCATGGCCGGCGGAATCGAAATTTCGTTGAATTCCAGCAGCAAATAATCCTGCTGATTGATGCAGTATTGCTGCGGCTGCTTGCGCAACGAAACTAGATTCTCGGGATTGAGGTGGAAGTCGCAGCCGGTAGCAATCTTGAGCCGCCCGCCAATTCGCTCTTGCAGTTCTTCGCGAAGGGCACAAATGTGCGCGAAGTCGAACCAATACCTTTCGTTGGAATGCGGCGTGGCGACAACGTGCGTTATTCCGTCGGCGATCGCCATCTCTGCCATTTCCAGCGATTCTTCTAAGTTGTCGGGGCCATCATCGAGTCCGGGCAGGATGTGACAGTGCAAATCGACCATCTGGGTCCACCCTTCATCGCCACCATGCACTGAACGCCTGCCACACGCCCAGTGCAAATAGAATTCCTGCAAATACCTGTCGCATCCGCTGCGGCTTCAGCTTTTCTGCCAGCCTTCCTCCCACAATGCCGCCCAAAAATACCCCCGGGATCAGCAACAATCCGGCTTTCCAGGACACAAAACCTTGCCGCGCGTAAGCGATTAGCGCCAGCGCCCCTGTCGGTGGAATCAACGCCACCAGACTCGTACCTTGAGCGCGGTGCTGGCTGAAGGAAAACAATAAACCGAGAAGCGGCACAAGCAACACTCCTCCGCCAATCCCGAACATTCCAGAGGCGATTCCGCAAACGAACGCGACCGCAAAAATTCCTGCGCTCCGTCCCGTTGCCTCAGCCATGGGCGCGGTTTCCTCCGCTGGCGGGCGGCGCGCTCTCGAACTCCGCTTTTCGCCACACCAGAATTGCCGAGAGCACCAGGAAGCAGCCGAACAACCCTTTTAGATTGTGGGGAGGCATAGGCAATGCCGCTAGACTTCCTCCAAACGCCCCAAAGAGGATTCCGAGCGCGCACAAAATCCCTGCTCTCAAATCCACCTCACCCTGCTTCCAGTACTCTCGCAAGGCGCCCAGGCCGATAGGCGGAAGAAGGATAAAGAGTGACGTGCCCTGCGCCAGGTGTTGGTCCATACCCAGCAGGTAAACCATTGCGGGCACCAGCACGACTCCGCCCCCGATGCCCAGGAGGCCCACCAGCACACCCGCACCGAGTCCCAGCAGAAGAACCGTTAAAGTCATGGTGATCCCGGCGCGGCGAAGAAATCGTCAAGCGCGTTGGGGTTGTGCACTCTTCTATCTTCCACGGTCCTGCGTCCCTCGGCAACCGTCGGCTGAAGAAATCTGCGACCTAGTACAAGCGCGGGTTTTTTAGTTTTCGCGGAAACTGCTATATTTACCTGTCTTCGCCGCGTTGCGCC
>DATDNK010000035.1:0-4548 GCA_036518275.1 Candidatus Acidiferrum sp. | reverse complement strand
CTTACTACGCCACCGCAGACATTTTGGTCCTGCCAAGCCACCGCGAAGGTCTACCCACAGTCGTGTTGGAGGCGCAGGCCGCCGGCATACCGGTCGTAGGGGCTTCGGCCACGGGGATTGTAGATATTGTGGTGCATGGCGAGACTGGGTTGCTTTTCCCGGTTGGCGACGTACAAGCGCTCGCTGCGGCCATCACAAAGCTTCTTACGGACGCACATTTAACCAACAAGTTGAGACTTGCGGGCCAGGAACAAGTCAAGCGCGAGTTTCAACAAGAGCGAATCTGGGAAGCCCTCTACCGAGAGTATCTGGCCATCTTAGAAACAAAGGAACCGCGCGTGTCCTTTATTTCTCATGGCGATGAGCCCCAGAGTTTGGTTGCCAGGCCCAACGAATAGCTGTGATTTACAAATCCCACGGAAAAACCCGATGAGACTGAGGCTTTCTCCTCGGGGATTAGCATGCAACTTTTGGATCTCCCGCGAAATCGGACCTTTGTCTGTTTTCACTTCTTCCAGCCCGAAACTAACTGGAGTAAGCCGACCATGCATGTCTTCCCCAAATTCAGCTTTCGACAGGGGCGAAATCCAAGCAGCACTTTTCGGCAAGCCAGAGGCCTGATGTTGGTGACGGCGGTACTAATCGTTCTTGCGATCCTCATGACTCTAGATGGCTGGGTAACGCATACCCGGGCGAAGTCCGGCTTCAAAGCTGCTCCCGCACCGTTTCCAGTGTGGGTGCAATCCGGCCTGCTGCGCGTCGGCAAAACAGATGCGCCCGGTACTACTTCTTCCATCACCTTGGTTGGCGGTCGCGGTGAAACTGTGGACACTCAGGTGATCATGCAAGCTCCTTCCGGTGGCTTGACCAATGTGAACTTGAGCGCCTCTGCCCTCAGCGGGCCGGGTGGCGCGACCATCCCGGCATCGAACATCACCCTTTATCGCGAGTACTACATCACCGTCACCGGCACCGCCAACTACGGCGGCGGCAGTAATCCGCCGCTCGGCTCAGGCACCTACCCCGAGCCCCTCATTCCTTTCAATGATCCGGAAACTGGTTCGCCGTTGTGCGGAACTTCCGCGGAGCTCAAGGCCTGCAATGCCAGCGTCAGTGGAGGACAAAACCAGCCCTACTGGGTCGATATTTCTGTGCCTCATGATGCCTCTGTTAGTCCGCCGGGGACCTATACGGGCATCATCTCTGTTACGGCGGATCAGGGCAGCACCACTGTCCCAATCACGCTGACAGTAGGGAACTTTGCCCTGCCACTGCAGCCCTCAGAACTCTCTCTCTGGACACTTTGGTCTCCGTCTGCCGGCAATACCCTTTCCTCCTTGGATCGCGCTTTAATGCGCAACAAAGTCATGGGTTTGTACGATGCACCTGACAGCGCTGCCTCAGACATTACCAACTTCGGCCTCAACCGCTCAGGCCTCAATCTCTTTTATCCCGTTACCATTCGGTGCGACGGTTCCCACGGCAGCCTTCCTTCGACCAGCCAAATCAGCGCCGCGGCGACTAAGTTTCCCCCGGGCCTCCCTCTGGACTTCTACATGGCCGACGAATTGAATGGGTGCAAGAGCGCCTACTCTGCGCTTAAAACGATGGGCCTGAACGCTCACGCCGCCAGCTTCAACGTTAAGACCATGATGACCACCAACGCACCCGATCCACAGCTCTTCAATGAAGGCGATGAGCGCAGCGCGATTGACCACTGGGTGTTGCTCGATTCCGTGCAAAAGTGGCCCGCCCTGCCGTTTTCGGGCAAAGGCGACCTTTGGAGCTATACAAGCTGCAACACCGGATTCGGCAACACTCCAGAATGGATGGTGGACTATCCGCCGATCAACGAGCGTATTCAGGCAGGATTCTTGAACTGGACGCAGGGAGCTGCGGGTATTCTTTATTATCGCTCCGATGGCTGGAAAGCCGGTAACACCCTCGCCAGTTGGAACAATGTGGATACCACAGCCTGCGGTGGAGGCATGGGCAGACCAGGCGATGGCATCTTCCTCTATCCTCCAGGACCGATCGGTTCGACGGAACCTGCGCCGGGAATCCGCCTGAAGGCCATACGCGACGGGATACAAGACTACGAGTACGCACAAATACTCAAGAGCCTGGGACAAAGCACCTTCGTGAACTTCGTCATCACGCCTATTGCCGCGAGTTGGACCAACTGGACTCACGACCCTAGCGCGCTCGAAGCTGTGCGACTGCAATTGGCGCAACGGATTCATCAGCTTTCTCCGCCATAAGGAAGTTTCTTTATGAGCGGGAAACGCAGAACTAACACTCTACTTCTTGGAGCGAAAAATGACTCGATGCGATGTAGCAATTCTGGGAGCCGGCCCGTATGGATTATCTGCAGCTGCTCACCTGAGCACGGTTAAGGGGCTGGACGTCCACACGTTCGGTGAACCAATGTCCTTTTGGCAGCGTCACATGCCCGTGGGCATGCTGTTGCGCTCAGGCTGGGCGGCAACGCACATCGCCAGCCCAAACCAAACCCTGACCTTGGACGCATACAAGGCTGCAACGTGCAATTTCTCCAGCCCGGTTCCGCTCGATCGCTTCATCGACTACGGGCTGTGGTATCAACGGCGCACAGTACCCGACGTCGATAGGCGGAAGATCATCCGCATCGAGTCCCGGGCAAATGGCTTTGCGCTCATCCTCGAAAAAGGGGAGGCGTTTCTGGCACGCCGCGTGGTGATTGCTGCCGGAATCAGTCCGTTCGTTTGGCGCCCGCGGCAATTTGCCGGGCTTCCGAGTTCGCTGGCTTCTCATACATCTGAAAATCGCGACATTGGAAAGTTGGCCGGGAAAAACGTATTGGTCGTCGGAGGCGGCCAGAGCGCATTGGAATCGGCTGCGTTGCTACACGAAGCCAGCACTGAGGTGGAAATCGTGGCCCGGACGCGTGAGATTAATTGGCTCGGGGGCTTAGTTTCCAGAACGATTCATTCCGGATTGGGACCCTCGCTTTCGAAGCTCCTCTACGCACCTACCGACGTTGGCCCTGCTGGCATCAGTCAGATCGTGGCGCGGCCCGACTTGGTGCGGCGTTTTCCTCGCCCGATTCAGGACTGGCTGCGTAAGCGATCGATTCGGCCGGCCGGTGCGCGGTGGCTGGTGGCGAGGCTGCAGAACGTGCCCATGAAACTCGGTCGCTCTGTTGTTTCTGCTGTTGCGGTCGGAGAGAAGGTCAAGGTCAAGCTCGATGACGGCAGCGAGCGAACTGTCGACCACGTTCTCCTGGGAACGGGCTATCGAGTGAATGTCGCTAAGTATGAGTTCTTCTCGCCCCAGTTGGCACAGTCGATACGCTCCTTCCAAGGATTCCCATGTTTGGCCGAGGGCTTTGAATCTTCCGTGCCGGGATTGCACATTTTGGGCGCCCCAGCCATATGGAGTTTCGGCCCACTAATGCAATTCGTTGTCGGCACACACTACTGTTCCCAGTCTTTGTTCCGGTGCATCGCTGGAAAGGCTGCCGGCAATCAAATCCACGTGTCCGAGCCAGTCTTGGCAGAGGTCGGTTAATCCCCTTTCAGAACCTCCGCACAATCTCGGGGCGTTCGGCAGACTGTAGCTCGTCGAGCCATAACTCATATGAATGAAACTACCGGAGCTTTGGTCATTGGGGGAAACCTCAACGGCCTCTCCATCGCGAGGAGCTTGGGCCGCCAAGGCGTACCGGTCTGGGTGGCAACCCCGCCGAACATAAAATTGGCCAGCTGTTCTCGCTACACGCAGCGAACTCTTCCCTGGCCAAAAGGAAGCGACGAATCACAAGCTGCATATCTATTGCAACTTGCCGAACGCCATCAGCTTGACAGATGGGTGTTATTCCCGACCAGCGACGAATCGGCGGCTTTACTCTCGAGGTTTCATTCCGCTCTTTGCCAGCGATTCCGAGTGTCGACGCCTGCGTGGGACGTCCTTCGGTGGGCTTACGATAAACGTCTCACCTATCAACTTGCAGCCGAACAACACGTGGATTGCCCGAGAACGTTTTATCCTGCAAACGAAGTCGAACTTCAGTCGATCGTTATTGACTTTCCTGTGATTCTGAAGCCGGCCACGCATTCGGTCGTGAGCCGCTTTACTACCGACAAGGCCTGGCCCGCGGCAAATAGCGAAGAGCTTCTCGCGCATTACCGCAAAGCCCGCGACCTAATCCCACCAGACCAAATCCTGATCCAAGAACGCATCCCGGGAGGGGGCGAGTCGCAATTCTCATATGCTGCGCTCTGCCGCGACGGAGAACCGATTGTGTCACTTACCGCACGCCGCACGCGGCAATACCCTATCGACTTCGGCTATTCGAGTTCCTTTGTCGAAACACTCGACGTTCCTGAGATCGTTGCCCCTTCACGACGACTGCTGTCTGCCATCCGTTACACAGGACTTGTCGAGGTTGAATACAAGCTGGACGCTCGCAGTGGACGTTACAAGCTTCTCGACATCAATCCCAGACTTTGGACCTGGGCGACCTTGGGCGCCCGCGCAGGCGCGGACTTTCCCTTTCTCCTTTGGCAA
>DATDNK010000034.1:0-5898 GCA_036518275.1 Candidatus Acidiferrum sp. | reverse complement strand
GCCGCGAGGTCCTCTCTGCGATGAGTGAGGCAACAACCCGCGCGAGCTCTCCGGGAGCCAACACCGGATCCGAGCCGCCTCCGAGCAAAGACCTGCGCGGCTTGATCCCCTATCTTCGGCGCTATACCGGTAGCATTGTATTTGGCTTATTGATGGTCGTGCTTATGGGCATCGTCGGCAATGCCCTTCCGCTGGCCGTCGGTGTTATGACCGACACGCTTTCCGGTAGCCCTGCTCCTTTTGAGAATCCAGCCGGGAAAGGACCCGCTCTCGCAGCCGTTCCCCGCGTGTCAGCGCTCAGCCGCGCCATCCCTTACTACGAACCGCACAGCCGCCGCACACTGGGCATCTATTGTCTCATTCTGATTCTCTGCGTCATGGTTAAGGGCATTCTATCTTTCGAGGCACGTTGGGTGCTCATCGGAGTCTCCCGCGACATCGAGTATGACATTCGCGCCGATCTCCTGAAGCGCCTGCTGGCTCTCGAACCCGAATTCTACGTGCGCAACCGCACCGGCGAGCTGATGTCCCGCGCCACCAACGACCTCAACTCTGTCCGCATGGTGCTTGGTCCGGGAATCATGTACAGCGCGACGACGCTCAGCACCATGATTATGGCCATCATAATCATGCTCACGATTTCGCCCTCCCTCACTCTGTGGGTTCTGCTCCCTGCCCCTGTCGTCGCTGTCGCGGTATGGTTCTTCGGTAAGACCATTCACGAGCTTTACGAAACCATTCAAGCTGCCCTCGCCACGCTTACCGCTCGCGTGCAGGAGAATCTTTCCGGTGTGCGCATCGTTCGCGCTTATGCCCAGGAAGAAGCGGAAGTCCACGCGTTTGACGGACCCAACCGAGAATATGTCTCGCGAAATATCCGCCTAATCCGTACATGGAGCCTGTTTATGCCGTCTCTCACGGCCCTTTCAGGTACAAGTTTTCTAGTCCTCCTGTGGCAGGGCGGCCACCAACTCCTTAATGGACAGATTTCCCTTGGTTCCCTAATCGCTTTTAACGGCTTTCTCGCCGTGCTCATCTGGCCCATGATTGCGCTGGGATGGGTGACGAATATTTTTCAGCGCGGCGCAGCTTCCATGGGCCGTCTGAATTTCATTCTGACCGCTAAACCAAATATCGACGATGGCGCCGCGATTCTTCCGAAAGACTCCGTTCCACGCGGCGAAATCGAGTTTCGCAATCTCACCTTCACTTACCCGACCACTCTTTCCGGTGTGAACGGATCGAACGGCTCCGGCAAGGCGAACGGCAGTGGCCCCCGCGCTGTTCTTTCCGACATCAACCTGAAAATTCCCGCAGGTTCCACTCTTGCCATCGTTGGCCCAACCGGCTGCGGCAAAACCACGCTCGCTGCTCTCGTCGCCCGCCTCTGGGAAGCGCCCGAAGGAACAGTGCTGATTGACGGCCATTCCATTCAAGATTGGCCCCTTGAAGCGCTCCGCCGCTCCATCGGGTACGTTCCTCAGGACACGTACCTTTTCAGCGAGACGGTTGGCGGGAACATCGCTTTTGGCTTGCCAGACTACGCTCCCGAGCGCGCTCGTGAAGCCGCGGAAATCGCCAGCCTGCATGGCGACATTCAGGATTTCACCGCCGGATACGACACGACCGTTGGAGAACGCGGCATCACTCTTTCAGGCGGACAAAAGCAGCGCACCGCCATTGCCCGCGCCATCGTGCGCGACCCGCGCATCTTGATCCTGGATGACGCCCTCTCCAGCGTGGACACGCAAACCGAGGAAAAAATCCTTTCTGGGCTGCGTGGTGTCATGCGCGGCCGCACGACAATTCTGATTTCGCACCGCACTTCCACGGTGCAGAACGCCGATCAGATCGTGGTTCTCCGCGAGGGCCGCATCATCGAACGCGGCACGCACGACCAATTGCTTGTACGCGGCGGCTACTACGCGGATTTGTACCAAAAGCAGTTGCTCGAAGAAGAGCTCGAAAACGCATGAGCACCCTGCACGAAGAAGAAGCCTTAGGCAAGGCGTACGACTCGCATTTGATGCGCCGGCTCTTGCGGTACATGAAGCCGTACCGCTGGCACGTGGTGTTTGCCCTTGCGCTGGTGGCCATCGTCACCCCCCTCGAGCTCGCGCCACCTGCCATCTTCCAGAAAGCCATCGACGGCTATTTTGTCCCGGCGATGCACCATGCCGTTCCCGAAAATAAGGCTTGGATGGGCGTTATTTGGCTGAGTCTTCTTTTCCTGGCGGTCCTTTCTTTCGATTTCCTCGCCCAGTATATCCAGATTCGGATTATGCAGCGGGTGGGGCAGCAAACTATGTATGACATGAGGCGAGAGATTTTCGGGCACTTGCAGCGTCTGCCGATGAGTTATTTCGACCGCAACCCGGTTGGCCGGCTCGTTACGCGCGTCACCACAGACGTTGACGCCCTGAACGACCTTTTCGCCGCGGGCGTGGTCACCATGATCAACGATTTCTTTCTCCTCGCAGTCATGGCTGGCCTGTTGTTCAAAATCAATGCCCGGCTTGCTATTGACGCGCTCGCGGTTCTCCCGGGCATCCTGATTGTCACGCTGATCTTCCGCAAGTATGTGCGCGACGCCAACCGCCGGATCCGCACCGCCATCGCCCGCATCAACGCCTTCCTTCAGGAATACATCTCCGGAATGAGCGTGGTGCAACTCTTCAACCGGGAGCAAAAGGCGAAAGAAGAGTTCTCGAAGCGCAACCGCGACAACATGCTCGCCTGGCGCGACGCCATTCTCGCCTACGCCCTTTTTTATCCCGCAGTCGAGTTTTTGAGCTATGCCACCATCGCCCTGATTTTCTGGGACGGGGGCAATGGCATATTTCACAGCGCCCTCACGCTCGGCGTGCTGATCGAATTCACCATGTACGCGCAGCGTTTCTTCCGGCCCATTCAGGATCTCAGCGAGAAATTCAACATTCTGCAATCTGCCATGGCCGCCTCCGAGCGCATCTTCAAGCTTCTCGATGAGCCGGTGACGATCCAGTCCGATCCGAACGCTATCCCCCTGGTCCATCCGCGTGGCGAAATCGAATTTCGCAATGTGTGGTTCAGCTATCGCAATGTTCCCGAACCCGCGGACGAAGATTGGGTGCTTCGCGATGTCTCCTTCCGCGTCGAACCGGGCCAGACTTTCGCCATCGCCGGCCACACCGGAGCCGGCAAGACCACGCTAATTTCCCTGCTTCTTCGCTTCTACGATATCCAACGCGGTCAAATTCTCCTCGACGGCAAGGATATTCGCACCATCGAGCTGCAGGATCTGCGCCGCCAATTCGGCATCGTGCTGCAGGATCCTTTTCTTTTTACCGGAACCATTGAGACTAACGTCCGGCTCGGGACTCAGAACATCGACACCATCACCGTGGAACGCGCGCTCGAAGAAGTCGGCCTCGGCGAATTCATTCGTTCGCTTTCCGGTGGCGCCGCGACCAGCGTCAACGAGCGGGGCTCCACGCTTTCCGTCGGCCAGCGCCAGCTCATCAATTTCGCGCGCGCCCTGGCTCACAATCCGCGCTTCCTGATTCTCGACGAGGCCACTTCCAGTGTCGACACCAAGACCGAGTTGCAAATCCGCGAAGCGTTGAACCGCTTGCTCTCCGGACGCACCGCTCTTGTGATTGCCCACCGCTTGAGCACGATTCAGCACGCCGATCGCATTCTCGTCTTTCACAAGGGGCGTCTGCGCGAGCAGGGCGCTCATCAGGAACTTCTCGCCCAGCGCGGCATCTACTTCCGCCTCTACCAGCTCCAGTACAAAGAGCAGGAACTACATATCCACATCGAAGCTCGCAGCCCCGCCGAGCCCCTGCCGGCGAACGACTAGCGACGTCCCTGCCGAGCATGCCACCTATTCCGCTTCTGCTTTCCGCTGGTGAAGCTTCCGGAGACATGTATGCCGCGCGGCTGGCCACCGCGCTGAAGCAGCGTCTTGACGTCGCCATCTTCGGCATGGGCGGGCCGCAAATGTGCGCCGCGGGCGTGGAAATCATCAGGGATTATTCAGAAGTTTCCGTCGTAGGCATCACGGAAGTTTTGAAGCGCCTGCCCTCGCTCATCCGCGCCATGCGTCATCTTGTCGAAGAGGCGCGGCGTCGGAAGCCGCCGCTTGCCATTCTTACAGATTTCCCCGGCTTTCATTTGCGCCTGGCACGCAAGCTGCGGCCCCATGGCATCCGCAATGTCTATTACATTTGTCCGCAATTCTGGGCCTGGCGTCCCTGGCGAGTGAATCTAGTTCGCCGCCGATTTACGGAGGCGCTCTGCATTTTTCCCTTTGAAGAAAAGTTTTACGCCGGCGCGGGCGTGCCCGTGAAGTTTATTGGCCATCCGCTCGTCGGAAATGTCCAGCCCACGCTGACGCGGGAATTATTTTGCAAAACACATGGTCTTCAGGAAGCGGACCGAATCATCGCGGTTCTTCCGGGGAGCCGGCGTGGAGAAATTGGTCATCACCTTCCCGTCTTGATCGAGGGCCTCCGGGAAATCCGCCAGCGCATCCCCGGGCCGCCGCAAATCATTCTTGCCGTTGCGCCGGGCCTGGACGCTGCCCGGCTCGAGAAAAACTTTCCTACGGAATGGCACGTGCGGTTTATTTCGAATGACACCTACAACGCGCTTGGCGCCGCCGATCTTGCGATTGTCTCCAGCGGCACTGCCACGATCGAAACCGCACTACTTGGCAAACCGATGATTGTTATCTACCGGCTTTCTCCGATCACCGCGCGCCTCGCAAAACCGTTGGTGAAAACCAAGTTTTTCAGCATGGTCAATCTCATTGCCGGACGCGCTGTTGTTCCGGAATTGATTCAGAACGCCTTCACGCCTCAGCGCCTCGCCGCCGAGGCGGAATCGCTGCTTTCAGGCTCACCAAGCGGGAATCCACGCGTCTTAGAAATGAAGCGTGGCCTGCAAGAAGTGCAAGCGCTCCTGGGCCCTCCAGGAGCCGTGGACCGCGCCGCCGACGAGATCGTCCGGCTTCTTCGAGTCGCCCCAAGCAACGCAAAGTGAGCGCTCTGGTATCCTATTAGGTGTACATTGGATTGGGGTATCGAAATAATGGAAAGGGGTCCGATGACCCGCCGTCGAGGGGTTCTTAGCATTATTGGTTTGTGCGCGCTAATCGTCTCGTTCGTTGGTGCAGCGCCAGTCTATGCGCAAGCCCCGCGTCCCACGAATTTTCTCGCCACCCACTATGACGTTTCCGCGGCGCTCGACGCCATCGGGCAATCGCTTTCCGCCACCGCCAAGATCGATCTTGTCGCCACCGAAGCCTCGAGCAACGTTCGCGTCGAGCTTCATCCCAATTTGGTGGTCAAGGAAGTCAAAGGTCCCGAAGGCAAGCCGCTTACGTTTGAGCGTGACAATCAGAATCCCCTTTTCGTGAACGTTCAGCTTCTCACTCCCATTGCGACCAAGGGCCACGTCACGCTCACTTTCACGTATGCCGGCTTGCTCTTCAACGAAGAAAACAGCCCTGTGCCCGGGGTGCGCGCCGCTTCCATCACCAAAGATGGAGCGTATTTGCTTTTGCCCGCGCGCTGGTTCCCGCTCACGGATTATCCTTCCGATCGCTACACTGCGACCTTCCGTTTGAACGTTCCGGCCACTTTCGCTGTAGCAGGCTCCGGCAAAGCCGCCGCCCCCACGCCTTTGCCGGAAAAGAACGCCGTGGAGGGCCCCAGACTTCTTTATACCTTTGAGTGCAACCGTCCGGCGCAGCATGGAACGTTTGTCGCAGGCAACCTGCAACTTAATCCCAAGCAGGCCGAAGGCATCAGCGTCAACGTGTATGCGCCGCGCAACATGTCCGCCAATGCTCAGGACTTTGCCTCCGATGTCGCGCGGGCGGCAGTAACGTTTTCCGACTTGTTCGGTCCC
>DATDNK010000033.1:0-3339 GCA_036518275.1 Candidatus Acidiferrum sp. | reverse complement strand
CGGTCTTGCGCAGCCTTCGGCGGAGGGATCCGCTTTTGGTTGCGCTTTCCATTTAAGCAAAACAATCGCCGAACGAGCCCAAGCCACCATAGGTATAATGCCCGGCGATGGTTTCTCTTGCAGGCATCGTTAAGCGTGGCTGCAGCATGTTCACGCGGGTCTTCCCGCGATGCAGCATGATTTCACAGGCCATTGCGTTCAATCTCTTCCTCGCGTTTTTCCCTGCGCTGTTGATTGTTGTGGCTCTGGCCACCACGCGAATCGGCGGTAAAAGCAGCTTGCTCGAGATGGTTCAGGATCTGACCGAATTCCTTCCGCCGGACAGCCGGGGCTTTGTCTCGGAATTTCTGGTAAGCCACAGGCCAGAGGCATGGAAAGTCGCGCTGCTCGGATGGTCGGGCACACTACTGGCCGGCTCGCAGGTCATGAAGCTGGTGATGGAAGGAATTCACATCATCTATGGCGATGAAGAAAAGCCCGGCTTCCTGCACCGGCAGCTTCGCGGCTTGTTGCTGCTGTTGATCACCATTGCTCCTTTGCTCGGAGCGGCGATTTTAGGAATCCTAGGGCGGCCGCTGCGGCGCTGGATCGCGCATGAAATCGGCAAGCACTCGATCCTGCAAGGCTGGTGGAATATTTTCTTTCCGGTGTCGGCAATGCTCCTGGCTATGTTGTCGCTGACGGTGATTTATCGTGTGGCGCGGCCCAAGGAGGACAGTCTGCGCAACGTGCTGCCCGGAGCCGCAGTAGCAACTTTGCTCTGGTGGATTGCCGACGTTGTGTTCGGTGCCTACGTGCGGCGCGTGCCGTACAGTGTTGTCTATGGTGGATTGGCCGCAGTCATCGGCTTAATTATCTGGATGCAGCTCTCGGCCGTGATTATTTTTCTCGGCGCCGCCTGGAACGCCGAATTAGCCGAGAGCCGCAAACCGATATCGCATAACTGAAATAACCGGCATCAGCACACTGTCTTCTCGGCGAGGGGTCCCTCTTCAATTTTCAGATTCAGAGTAAACTGAGCAGTGCCATGCCTGAACAGTTCGTGCGCGTGGAAACCTATTCGGGCTTCAAGGCCGACGAGCGCCCTGTGCGTTTGCATCTAGGTGAGCGCACCTTGGAGGTCGCAGATGTTGAGGATCGCTGGTATTCGCCCGGCGAAACCTACTTCCGCGTGCTCACGGGCGACGGCGATCGTTACGTTCTTCGCCACACCGAAGCCCAGGACGTGTGGACGCTGACTGCCTACCGGGCGGCCACCGGATTGACATAATTGACATAAAAATTACGCGAAGCGTATAGTCGTTACACCGCTTGTTTTGTAGTAACCAAGCGCCGTTTGCCCTGCGACGAAGCCAAGAGCTGAGAGCGCGCTTTTCAGAAGGGCGTGGATGCTTCGCTCATTACGATCACCGGGATCCAAATGCCTCCCCCTAGCTGTTCTGGCTTGCTGCTCGTTAACCTTCATCAATCCGCTCTTTGCACAAAACCCTCCGCCACCCGCAGCTACACCTCCTGCGGCAAGTTCTGATTCGGCGGCCAAGCCCACGGCTGCGGGCCCAGCGCAAGAGGTTCAGGAAGTCTCCAGCAAAGACACTCCCGCAACATTTAAGGTTCGCGTCAACAACGTATTGGTCCGCGTTGTTGTGCGCGATTCGCACGGCAAAGTGGTTTCTAACCTCAAGAAAGAAGATTTCCATCTCTATGACGGCCGGAAGCTTCAGGCCATCACTTCGTTCGCGATGGAAACTCCGCGGACGCACATCGTTCCTGTGACTACTTCCCCCGAACCCGGCGGCGGTCCTTCTCCAGGCGCAGATCCCGCGGTGAAACCGGCAGTGCTCCCGCAGCGATTCGTCTCCATGGTTTTTGACGACGTGCACATGTCCATGCAGGATGCCGTATTCGCGCGCGATTCGGCGACGCGTTTCTTCGGCGCTCTTGCCCCCAGCGATCGCGTGGCCATCAACACGACATCCGGTCAGCTTTCTCAGGATTTTACGGACGACCATGCCTTGCTTGAGAAGGCTCTTCTGGGCATCATCGCGCGTCCACTGACACAGCACACTTCCTTCGATTGCCCGGACATGACTTACTACGAGGCGGACTTGATCGCCAACAGGAATGACCTGCAGGCTCTCGCCGTGGCGGCCGATGAAACCCTGCAGTGCGCGTTCAACGGGGACACCACTATGCAGGCAGCGGCCTTGGCAGAGGCGCAAGCCGCGGCGCAGCGCGCTGTGGCCGATGGCGACAATGAAACGCAGTACGCCTACCGCCACCTCGAGGAAATCGTTCGTCGCATGACTAGCCTGCCTGGGCAGCGCATCATGGTTCTGGTTTCGCCGGGATTTATCCTGAGCACGCTTCAGTCTGAAGCCTCGGAAATGGTGGATCGCGCGACGCGGGCCAACATCGTCATCAACACCATTGATGCGCGAGGGCTTTACGCCCCGGACGTGATGGGTGACATCGCCAACCCGCCTAGAGACACTATTCGCACCGCGGGTTACAAGGCCACTTACCGAGTCGCGGCTCAGGCCGCCCAGGAAGACGTCTTGGCGGAGCTGGCGGACGGCACCGGTGGCAGGTTTTACCATAACCGCAACGACGTCGACGAGGCCATGCGCGAAGCGGGCGCGGCGCCCGAGGTTTCCTACGTTCTAGGTTTTTCCCCACAGAACCTGAAGTTCGACGGGCGCTTTCACACCTTGAAGGTTGCGCTGACCACCAAAGAAAAATTCAACATTCAGGCGCGCCACGGTTATTTTGCTCCACGTTCGGCGGCAGACCCCGCCGAAATTGCCAAGGAAGAAATTCAAGAAGCGCTGTTCTCTCAGGAGGAAGTTCACGATATTCCCGTGGACTTGCAGACGCAGTACTTCAAGAAAGATGAAGCCGCGGCTCGCCTGGCTGTGCTGACTCACTTGGATGTCAAAGGCATCCGCTTTCGGAAAGCCTCGGACCGCAGCAACGACCAATTGACCATTGTGACGGGAATCTTTGATGAGAACGGTCAATTCGTGACGGGCACCGAGAAAATCATCGACATGAAGCTGCGGGATACTACTTACGAGCGGCTCAGCCGTTCAGGGCTTACGTTGAAGTCCAGTTTCGAGGTAAAGCCCGGCACCTACCTCGTGAGGCTGGTGGTGCGCGATGCCGAGGGCGCACAGATGGCCGCGCGGAATGGCGCGGTAACGATTCCTTATTAACGCCGAAGTAGAGAAAAGTTCTTTTTGGTTGGGCTGGAGGTTCACATGATTACGCACCGGAGTCTTTTAGGAGATATGCGACTGTTCATGGCGACAGCGGTTGCCTTGTTCTGCGGAGGTGTCTTAT
>DATDNK010000032.1:0-8889 GCA_036518275.1 Candidatus Acidiferrum sp. | reverse complement strand
CGTGCAATGGCGATGCGCCCCAGAAACTCGCTGTAATCCAGGTTCATCACCTGAATTTGCAGAACGCCCGCCGAATCGCCCGGAGGGGCTGGAATGTGCTTCACGATCGCCTGAAACAGCGGCAACAGGTCTTTCGAATTGTCGCCAATCTCGGCGTGCGCCACGCCGTCCCGCGCGCTGGTGTAAATTATGGGAAAATCCAGTTGATCTTCCGTCGCGTCCAAGTCGATAAAAAGATCGTAGATTTCGTCGAGCACTTCTTTGGGGCGCGCGTCAGCGCGGTCAATCTTGTTCAGCACAATCAGCGGCGGCAGCTTGGCCGCCAGCGCTTTTTGCAGCACGTAGCGGGTTTGCGGCAGCGGTCCTTCGCTGGCGTCCACAAGGACAACCACCCCATCCACCAGCCGCAGCGCGCGCTCGACTTCGCCGCCGAAGTCGCTGTGGCCAGGCGTGTCCACAATGTTGATCTTCGTGCCGCGAAAAAAGAGCGCAGTGTTTTTTGCCAGAATGGTGATGCCGCGCTCGCGCTCGAGTTCGTTCGAATCCATCACGCGCTCGACCACCGCTTCGTTGGCGCGGAAAATGCCGCTTTGCTTCAACATGGCGTCCACGAGCGTGGTCTTGCCGTGATCCACGTGCGCGATGATGGCGATGTTGCGAATCTCTTGACTCATAGTTCCGTTCTTCAGTAGCGCTCTCGCGCCAACTCCCTCAAACACAAAAATAGCTGCTGAAACAACCAGCAGCCCGGACATTTCTCATCTTCTGGATGACTTCTCAGGTGCGGTCGAGCAATCTCCAGTCTAACAGAGTGAGGCTGCTTTCGTGTACTATCCTGCCGAAAGAGACGCGGCCTTGCTGGGCCACGGGTCAATCATGGTGAAAATCGGCTCGATCGTCTTCCGTTGTTACGAGTTCGACAAAATGTTGCAGTTCTGGCAGCAAGCGCTCGGCTACGTGCCCAGAGAAGCGCCAACAAACACCTGGGTCGTTCTTCGCGATCCTGCGGGAAGGGGTCCTAACCTGTCCCTGGAGCGTTTTGCGGAAAAGCGCGTGGGCAAGAGGAGCAGACTGCATCTTGACCTCTACACAAACAACAGAGAAGCCGAAGTGGGCCGGCTCGTCGCGCTTGGAGCGACTCGCTATCCCTGGCGTTACAGACCGGGCAGCGACTTTGTCGTTCTAGAAGATCCTGACGGCAACCTTTTCTGCGTAGTTCAGAAAAACGATATCCAATGACAAGGAGAACGAAACTCGTGCGCTCTTTTTATCTTGACCGCAGGCGGGCCTTTTCGTTATTTGCAACTTTCCTTCTTGCCGGTGTTGCCGCCGCGCAGCAGGAACGCCCCGACTATTCGAAACTCTTCGACAAGACGGAAGTCATGATCGCCGCTCGCGACGGCGTGAAGCTGCACACGGAAATTTATTCCCCAAAGAACGCCGCCGAGCCCCTGCCCATCATTTTCGAGCGCACGCCCTACGGTCTCAGCGACGATGAAAAAGGCTACAGCCACAAGCTCGGCCGCTACGCTGAAATGATTCCTGACGGCTACATCTTCGCATTCCAGGACATTCGCGGGCGCTACGGTTCCGAAGGCAAATTCGTCATGCAGCGCCCGATTCGCGACCCCAAGAATCCCAAAGCCATCGACGAAGGCACCGACACCTACGACACCATCGATTGGCTCGTCAAAAACGTGCCGCACAACAACGGCCGCGTCGGCTTGCTTGGCATTTCTTACGGAGGCTGGCTCACGGTGATGGGCATTCTCGAGCCGCATCCCGCGCTGAAAGCGGTTTCCGAGCAGGCTTCTCCCGCAGATATGTTTCTCGGCGACGATTTTCATCACAACGGCGCCTTTCGCCTGAGCTACGGCTTCGAGTACTCCACCATGATGGAGACGGACAAGACCAACTTCTCTTTTCAATTTGATCGCTTCGACACCTACGAATGGTATTTACAGCTGGGCGCGCTTTCCAACGCCAACAAGAAATACATCCACGGCGCTCTTCCTACCTGGAACGACTTCGTCGCTCATCCCAACTACGACGCGTTCTGGAAGCAGCAGGCCATGCCCTACCTTCTGACGCGGCCCAAAGTGCCGAATCTAAACGTGGCTGGCTGGTGGGACCAGGAAGACTTCTACGGCCCAATGAAGATTTACGAAATCCTGGAAAAAGAAGATCCGGACCACCTGAACTACCTCGTCGCCGGTCCCTGGAACCACGGTGGCTGGGCTCGCGGCGCGGGTAATTCGCTCGGCCTCATTCCCTTTGGCAGCGACACCTCACTGTATTTTCGTCGCAACATCGAAGCGCCTTGGTTTGCCTACTGGCTAAAGAACAAAGGTAGCCTTCCGCTCAAAGAGGCGCTCCTGTTTCAGACTGGCAGCGACACTTGGGTAAAATTCGATTCCTGGCCGCCGCGCGACGCCAACACTAAGAATCTCTATTTCCGCGAAGATGGAAAGCTCTCGTTTGACCCTCCCAACGTCGAGTCCGATCAGGCTTTCGACAGTTATCTCAGCGACCCCGCGCATCCTGTGCCGTATCGCCATCGGCCTATCGATATGACCTATCCCGAAGATCATCCCGGCAGTTGGTATACCTGGCTTGTGCAGGACCAGCGCTTCGTGGATAACCGCCCGGACGTGCTGACCTGGCAAACCGACGAACTGAAGGAGGATGTCACGCTCGCCGGCCAGGTGACCGCCAAACTCTTCGCTTCCACGACCGGAAGCGACGCCGACTGGATCGTCAAGCTGATTGACGTGTACCCGGAAAAGTATCCGGAGAAATGGCAGCTTTCCGGCTACGAGTTGATGATTGCCGATGAAGTATTCCGCGGGCGCTTCCGCAACTCGTTCGAAAAGCCGGAACCAATGCAACCTGGCGTAGTCACGCCGTTCAAAGTCGATATGCACACGGCGAACCACGTCTTCAAAAAAGGCCATCGGATCATGGTTCAGGTGCAGAGCACCTGGTTTCCGCTGATCGACCGCAACCCGCAGAAATTCATCCCCAACACTTTTGAAGCACAGGAATCGGACTATCAGAAAGCCACGCAGCGCATCTACCACTCGAAACGCTTTCCATCGAGCGTGGAAATTTCCGTGTTGCCGTTGGCGGCGCAAGGAGCCAAGTGAACTCATCCTCAAGCAGCTGTTGTCATCCTGAGCCTGCTTAGGGTAGGCAGGTGACGCGGAGGATCGCGCCAGATGAGTAAGCAAGGCTGCGGTTCTGCAGCGCCAGTCGCTACTGCTTTTTAGGCAGACCGCTCAGGTGCGCCACGCACGCTGCCGCGGTGAAGCGCACGACGTCGTTTTTGTCGTCCAGCGCGGAAGCAATTCTGGAAGCGAAGGACGCATCCTCGCGGATGGCGATCGCGTCCAGCGCCGCCGCGCGCACTCTCCAGTTCTTGTCCGCCGCGGCCTTTGCCAGCGCTTCGCCCGCGTCCGGCTCGGGATCGTGGGCAAGTTTTTTTGCTGCCGCCGCGCGTATAGGCGAAGCATCGTTTTTCGTCACCGTCTTGAAAATATCGTAGCCGATCCCGCCAAAGGGTATGAATCCGATTCCTTCTTCAAACCCCATCTGTGCGATCTTTTTCTTGTCTTTTAGCGTATCCAATTGCTCTTTGATCAGGCCTTTACTCGCGCGTTTCTCTCCGGTCAGCACCTCGTAGTACGTGTCATAGCCCACGTCGTCGTGAAGCAGCAGCAACGAATTCGCCGCCGCCAACACCACGCTTGGCTCTGAGTCTCCCAATGCTTCTTCGAGATTGCCGGTCGCATGCTCCGCATACATCGAGCCCAAGGCAACGGCCGCGACCAGCCGAATGTTCGGTTTTCCGTCCTTGAGTGCGATAACAGCAGCCCTTTCTGCTTCTGCGTTTCCGGTCAGCAGGCCCAAAGCCCGCACTGCCTTTGCCCGCCTGTCGGCGTTTGCATCCTTTAAGCCTTCATGAAGGATTCTCCACGCCTTTTCCGCGTCTGGTTCCGCAGGTTTTGCGGAAGGGCTATGAGCAATTTGGTTCATTCGCTCCGTTCCAGAGCTCCGTGATGGAGCGTGCGCTCCGCCCTGCGCGCCGACAATGATGAGCAATCCGAGTGTCCGCAATCGAACACCTGTTCGCTTTTGAAGTGTCCTTACTGGCTTAAGCACGTTTGATGTCTCCCGCCATCGAGATTGAAATTACGCAAAATAGAAGCACAGTTATGAGTTTCGGGATTACGGAGACTCTGAGCTTAAATGCAGACAAAAAATGTCTCAACTTTCAAACGATTGAAAAATGGAGCCGCATTCATAAAACTAATCTAAACCTTGGCGTGTAACGCCACGTAACATCAAGAAATCTGCAGCAAAGCAACGGTTTGCTTCCAAAAGTGATCTGTGTCAAGCAGTTAGTGATGGAACTTATGTGCGAAATCATTCGTAATTCAGGAAAACACTCTGCAGGTTTTTGCGTCTATACAGTGTAAAGGGGTAAGGGTGACCGTCTATGCCATCGGAAGTGATCGCGATGCAAGGACCGGATAATTCTGCGATTCCCGGGCCAAGCTTGCTCTCTTCGGGTCGTTATATCCATTTTGGACCATTCCGGATTGATCAGCAGAGGCAGGAAGTCACGAGGAATGGCATCCGGCTGAAGCTTCAGGGGAAGGTTTACCAGACGCTTCTCACGCTCCTTGAAAAGTCGGGTGAAGTCGTGACGCGCGAAGAACTGCGCATGCGCCTGTGGCCCGCGGACACACACGTCAATTACGACGCTAACGTGAATACCACAGTTAATAAGCTTCGCATCGCCCTGGGCGATTCCTCTGACAAGCCTCTGTACGTGGAGACCATCCCGCGAAAGGGATACTCCCTCCTCGTGCAACCAGAAATCTCCAACCGGGTCGGAAGTCCTCACTTTCCGCAAAACGGGGCGCATCGCGAGGAAGGCGAAACCACTTCCGCGCGGGCTGGGTTTTTCAAGTTCTCTAAATCCGACGTGTGGGTGGTTCTGGGTGCCATCGGCTTGATCCTCACAGGGATGCTCCTTGGAGCCGGCATCATGCGCTTCTGGATGAGCCATCCGTCCCCGGTCTCGAGTCACTCCGTGGTGCTGGTTCTCCTTCGGCTACTGGAGAACGTACTTCCTTAAATCTCTGTCCAAGTTGCCTTCAAACTGAGGCGAGGCTTAGCCGCGAAGCCGTCGAGGGTTCTCGTGTAAACTTCCTACCAGCCATGCTTACCGCCATTACCCGCGCCGTCAGTCCGGCCATCATTCGTTGTGAGCTGTCTTTTATTGACCGCAAGCCGATTGACTTGGCCCGCGCGCGGCAGCAGCATCAGGCATACGAAGTGCTCCTTGCCAAGTTGGGCGCGCGGGTGGTCTCGCTACCGCCGGAGCCCGATCTGCCCGACTCTATGTTTGTGGAAGATCCCGCCATCGTTCTCGATGAAATCGCGATTATCTTTCCGCTGGGCACTGAAAGCCGCCGGGCCGAAGCTCCTTCATTGGCGCAGGAGCTTTCAAAATACCGCAAGCTCGCCTACATCGAGCTTCCTGGAACGCTCGAAGGCGGGGACGTTCTGCGCATCGGGCGCAAACTTTTTGTGGGACTCACGAAACGCAGCAATGCCGAAGGCATTCGCCAGCTTGTGGGGATCGTCAAGCCTCATGGCTACGAAGTCATCTCTGTCCCAGTGATCGGCTGTTTGCATCTGAAATCAGCTGTCACTTGGATTGGAGACAACACGCTGCTGGCAAATCGAGGCTGGTTTGATACCCGGCCATTTGCTGGTTTCGACTGGATAGATGTGGATCCTTCTGAGCCACACGCGGCCAACGCATTGGCCCTCGGTGGTACGATCATTTTCCCGGCGTCGTTCCCGCGGACCCGGGGACGCATTGGCTCGTTAGATTATCGCGTCACGCCGCTGGACATTTCCGAGCTCCAGAAAGCGGAATCCGGTCTCACCTGTTCGAGCTTGCTCTTCGAGAGTTTCAGCTAGCATGGGACGGACACAACCCTGATTTTGTAGCGGCGGATCTTCAGACCCGTAGCTAGCCTCTTTCAGGCCCGACGCCAAGCTTACGGGTGAAAATTGAACACTAGCGTTGCCGTGGTCTCGCTGCTGGCGGGCGCATACTTCCAGTCTTTCAGCGTGTCCTGAACCGCGTTTACCAACAGGGGGTGCCCACCAATAACTTTAACGTCCTTGATTTGGCCGTCCGGCGCAATCACTATTTGCACCTTTACGACTCCGCTCAGGCGAAACTGCCGCGCAGTTTCTGGATAGACGGGCGTCGGGCTGTTAAGCGTCTTGCGGCTTTCCTGCGCTGGCGCGCCCATTCCAGCAAAGCTCAATCCCATCGCCAGCAAAATCCGCGCTACTCTCTTTTTTGTGTTCATCTCCATCTTTGTCATCCCGTTCCTGTTTTTGAGTTTTCTTTGTGAGCTGGCGTCTGTCGGGGACGCAACGCCTGGACTCGTTTTCGTTTCTTGTCCTGCAGTCCCAGCCTATCGAAAGCAGTTTCTTCTTGGAACTCTTGCGAAGGTCAGGTGTGATTCCGCGGAAACTGTTCGTGCGTACGAAGTACGAACGGAAAAGATTTTCCCTCGTTTCTGCTCTCGGCAGTGCATTTCTGTCGAACAGAATCAAGGTCTTGAGGCGCAGGGCTCCGCCTCTGCCTTCAGCTTTCGGCCTTTTCGCCTTAATCTAGAGGCATGAGCTCCGAGAGAGCATGTTCCTTCGGCAACCTAGTGATCGCCCTCTTCCTCTTCGCCCAAAGCACAGGTGCTCCAGTTTTTGCCCACATCTCGAATTCTCCCTTGGTCCCACAGCTCGATCCCAATCGCCTGGCGCGAGACCTGTTCCACAGCGAAATCCAGGCCGAAATCCTTGATCAGTCTCTTTGGTGCTTCCACGAGTTGACTGAGGAGCATGGCCAGAAGAAGCTTTTCGCCGTGTGTCAATCCAAGGATGGTGAAATCGACCGGCTTCTGGAAGTCAATGATCAGGAATTGAACCCCACCCAGCGCCAGGCCGAGGACCAGCGCCTTCAAAGATTGTTGACTCATCCCGACGAGATGCGCAAAAGACAAAAGAGGGAGCACGACGACGCCAAACAAGCGCAGGACTTGCTGAGAATGTTTCCGGACGCCTTCCATTATCAGTACGCGGGCATGCAAGGGAATCTAATCGAGCTGAAGTTCTCTCCCAATCCCGATTTCCATCCTTCGACACGTCCATCGCAAGTCTTCCACCATTTGGAAGGAAGTCTGCTCCTGGATCCCGAGCAGGAGCGTCTTGCACAAATATCTGGGCAATTGACCAGCGACGTTAAATTTGGCTGGGGTCTTTTAGGACATCTAGACGAGGGCGGCACATTTTTTGTGAAGCAGGAGGACCTGGGATCGGGACACTGGGAGGTAAGCAAGTTGAACGTTCAGATGAGCGGCAAGGCGTTGTTCTTCAAGACCATTTCCGTGCAGCAGCACCAGATCTATTCCGATTTTCGCCCTGAGCCGGAGGGCATCACACACGAACAAGCCTTGGAATTTCTGCGCCAAGATCCCGCATTCCGCTAATGCTTAATGGTTCCTAACTAGAAGCCATCTCATAAATAGTTTGGCCGTCTCCGAAACGCTGTCTTTTCAAGGGTTTGGGGCGCCCGCAGGCTATTTATGAGATAAGTTCTAATCTCCTTGTCCCCCAGCCAGCGTGTTCGTACCTTTCACGAAACAGAAACGCCCGCGGGTTGTTCTTCCTGTTTCGGGACACCCCTTCACGGGTGTCCGCTCCGTCAGACGCGTTAGGTGCTGGAGCGTTCAGCATGGCATTCGCTACAGCGGAATGGGAGGATGGAGCGGTCTCATTAACAAAAACAAAGCTGGCAAGTCGCTAGCTTTCTGAGCAGACTAGATTCCCTTCCACCTCAAGTTGAGGAAGAATGGCAGAAGCAATGACGGGAAGACTTCTTGAAGCTGGCAATTTCCAGGTATGCCGGGAGGCATCTCGATGAAACGCTCACGCTCGGTCAGATTTGCCGTCAGACTCACGGTCCTGTTTTGCTTGGTTGTCTTTTGCTCGCTGACCGGGAGCGCGCAGGACACGTGGACCTGGCCCGAGAAACCGAAGAACCTCCAAGTCTTGCCAAAGGCCTGGCCTGGCTCGCGGTTGCGTCCGGTGATGGTCGGGTTCACGCGAGCGTTGGGAGTCCGTTGCTCGTATTGCCATAAGGGAGAAGAAGGCAAGCCGCTGACCACTTACGATTTTGCCTCCGACGAAAATCCCAACAAGAACCGGGCGCGGGAAATGTACCGGATGTTGGGCGAGATCGAGGACCACTTGAAGAAGATTGAGCCCAGCGGCGACAAGCGCGTGAACATGTGGTGTCACACCTGCCACCATGGCCGGCCGCGACCGATGACCCTCGACGAGGAACTAAGCGAACAGTATCGGAAAAAAGGGCTTCAAGCGGCGCTCGACGACTACGCCGATCTCAAGAAGAAGTATTACGGCCGTGCGGCCTTTGATTTTGGCGAAGGCTCGCTGAATGTTTTTGGTTATACCTTGTTGGAGGGCAACGACACCGCTGGGGCGATCCAGGCCTTCAAATTGAACGCCGAAACGTTTCCTGATTCCTCGAACGTTTGGGACAGCCTGGCCGAAGGGTATCTCAAGGCGGGCGATCTCAAGAAAGCTCAGGAGAATTACGAAAAGGCACTCAGCCTTGATCCGGCAAACCAAAGTGCAATAGAAGCCTTGAAGAAAATCAAAGACTCACAACAAAAATGAATTGTGCAGCTAGGGCCGCTCTTGCAATCTAGTTCTCAAAACAAGCGTGGTTGGCGGCGGGGGGCTTCGCGGCCGAAATACTCGTACGCGCGCGGGGTGGCG
>DATDNK010000031.1:0-2616 GCA_036518275.1 Candidatus Acidiferrum sp. | reverse complement strand
TGGGCCTTTGAATTTCGCAATGATTTTTATCCGGACGTGGATGACACGGCGTTTGTGCTGATGGCGTTGCAACGGGTTAGGTATCCCGATACGGCGCGCATGGACGCGGCGATGCGCCGCGGCATTCAGTGGCTTCTCAGTATGCAGAATCGCGATGGCGGCTGGGGCGCGTTCGACCGCGACAACGACCGCAAGTTCCTCTGCAACATTCCCTTTGCCGACCACAATGCCATGATCGATCCTTCGACCGCCGACGTCACCGCGCGCGTCGTCGAGTGTCTTGGCCGCTACGGCTGGTCCGCGGAACATCCCGTCATCCAGCGCGCCGTGAAGTTCCTGCTTCAGGACCAGTGCAAAGACGGTTCCTGGTTCGGCCGCTGGGGCGTCAATTACATTTATGGAACGAGCGGCGTGCTGCGCGCTCTCGAAACCGTTTCGCTGGCTACGCGCGAGTTTTGCAAGCGCGCGGTCAACTGGCTCCGCAGTGTTCAAAAGGTGGACGGCAGCTTTGGGGAGTCCCTTCTGAGTTACGATCAGCCGGCCGCCAAGGGCCAGGGAACCAGCACCGCTTCGCAGACCGCGTGGGGCCTCATTGGCCTGCTCGCAAGCGCTGGAACCGAAGACCCCGCTGTTGCCAAAGCTGTCGCTTATTTGGTTCATCGCCAGCAAGCCGACGGCTCCTGGAGCGAGCCGGAATTTACAGGCACGGGTTTCCCTGGGGTCTTTTACCTGAAATACCATCTCTATCGTAATTCGTTTCCGGTTTACGCCCTGGCGCGCTATTCCAATCAATTGCGCAAGGCTGAAGAGTATTGTGCTTTGAAATTCCAGCCCAGCGAGTTCCGGCTGCGCAGCGGGATTTAACCTACATGGTGCGCTTGCCAGCGTGGCTCACTTTAAAACTCGCAAAAGCCCGCATCGCGCAGATTTTCAATTCCGCGCCGTCGGGCCCGCTGCTTCATTGCGTGCATCCCGCCGAAGTCCTTCATCCCGGCTCCGTCGCGCCCGTCTCCCGCAAAAAGATGCGTGGGCTGATGGAGAATCCTGCTCCGGTGATTTGGATTGATGGCAATGAGCCGTTGCTTCATGCCGGGATTGGTCATTTTGTTCGTGCCATTGCGCAGACCGGTCACTGCATCTTTCTTGAGACAGATGGAACCTGTCTCCGTCGGCGGATTCACGAATTTCAGCCGCGGCCCGAACTGTTTTTGACCGTTCGCCTGAATTCACTGCAATTGCCTGAATTCTCGCTCGCTGTTGAAGGACTTCGCGCCGCGCGTCTCTCCGGCTTTTTCACCGTCGTTCATTCGGCTGTTCGCGAAAATGTGGACTGCGCACAACTTGCAGCTCTCCGCTCGTATATGGCGGAAAAGGATATGGACGGCTGGCTGATTACCGCTGAATCCTCGAACGAGGCGGTTGTCCGCAAGGCTACGGAGGCGCGCCGGCTCATCCGCAGCAGCTTCTGGCGTCAATTCTCCGAGCATGTGGAAGAGGCGCTTTTGTCGCAAACACCTGCCAGGAAATTGCGCGAAGCGCAAGCCTTCGTCCCTGAAAGTCTGCAAGCAGAGGCCGGTGAAGAGGGCGTGAGAATAGCATGACCACACTGGTCACGGGTGCTTCCGGCTTTCTGGGCAGCCACGTCGCGCGCCAATTGGTGTCACGTGGCGAGGACGTGCGTGTTTTGCTGCGTCCTTCGAGCACCAATCGTGCCATCGCGGACCTCTCTCTCGAATATGTCACCGGTGATTTGCGCGACCCGGCATCTGTCGCCCGCGCGATTCAAGGAGCCAAACGCGTCTTTCACGTTGCCGCCGACTACCGTCTATGGGCTCGGCGGAAGCAAGATATTTACGATTCCAATGTAGGCGGCACAAAAAATCTTCTCGATGCCGCCATGCGCGCTGGCGTCGAACAGTTCATCTACACCAGCACCGTCGCCACCATCGCCGTGGACCGCCCGCAGCATCCCAACGAGTTCACGGATGCTCGGCTCGAGGAAATGGTCGGCCACTACAAGCGTTCCAAGTGGTTGGCCGAGCAGGAGGCGCTCAAGGCTGCAAAATCCGGCTTGCCCGTCATCGTCGTCATGCCGACAACGCCCGTCGGCCCTTGGGACTGGAAGCCCACGCCAACAGGGAAGATCATTCTGGATTTTCTCAATGGAAAAATGCCGGGCTACGTCGAGACTGGCTTGAATTTTGTTAGTGTCGAAGAGTGCGCTGCGGGCCATCTGCTTGTCGCCGAGAAAGGCAAAGTGGGCGAGCGCTATCTTCTCGGCGGCGAGAATCTCACGCTCAAGGCGTTGCTCGACGCGCTTTCGAGAATTACCGGCCTGTCGGCGCCCAAGCTGAAAATCCCTCACGGCTTGGCGCTGGGTGTAGCCTATGCCAATACCGTGTTTTCCAGGCTGGTCGGCCGTGAGCCAAGTATCCCGGTCGAGGGCGTGAAGATTGCGCGGCACATGATGTTTGTGGATTGCTCCCGCGCACAGCGCGAACTGGGTTTCAAGGCCGGGCCAGTGTCGGCAGCGCTCGAGCGCGCCGTGCGCTGGTACGAAGCCAACGGCTACATTGACAAAGGGCGCGCCAAGAAAATGGCACACGCCCGCGCCGC
>DATDNK010000030.1:0-3136 GCA_036518275.1 Candidatus Acidiferrum sp. | reverse complement strand
GCGAAGATGGCGGTTTCAGCATGCTGGGCTTTGGCTTTGCCAGCTCGGCCGACCTGATGGTGGGGCAGGATGTCCAGGTTCGTCCAGGCATGGTGAGCACTACCGGCGGTATCGCCACCGTTACCACTGACTTAGTGCGATTGTGGCCCTCGCAAATCACCGGTCAAGTAGCCAGCATCAACTCCGGCAGCAACACGTTCACATTGACCGGGCTCTCGCCCCTTTTCACCGGAGCAACTCCGCCGGTGAATACCATCAACGTCCTGATGCTGTCGAACATGGACTTCGAAGACTTTCCCATGCAGACGCCGCTGGCCGTTGGCAATACCGTGTCGGTGAAGGGACTGCTGTTCAATACTCCCACGACGCCTACATTAGTTACGCGGACGATTGAAGACCATCACTAAGAGTAATCTTCAATCCCATCTACAAGCAGAGGTCAACAGACGGCGAGCTTCTTCCGAAACGAAGAGGCTCGCTGCTGCCCCTTTTTACGGCTCATATTTTCTTGCGAAAGGAATTTGCCTTGATCAGCGGTTCTGCTAGGTAATCGAGCGGATTTGTTTATGCTCGGAAAAACTTCAGCAGATGTTGAGACACCTCTTCCGGCTCCTCGTGCTGCAACCAGTGGCTGGCCTCAGCGAAGGTAAAGAGTTCGCCGTTGGCGCAATAGCGCAGGCTTTCGTGGGCCATTTCCGGCATCAAGAATCTGTCGCGCTCGCCCCACAAAATGCGCGTGGGCACGCGAACAGTGCGGTCGGCGAATCGGGTGCGATAGCGCATTGCCGCCCGATACCAGTTGATCATCGCTGTAAGGGCGCCAGGTTGCGACCAGGCTGCGCGATATTGCGTAAGGTCTTCCTCGGAAAACGTGCCAGGGCGACTGGAACTAAGAAGGGCGCGAGCGCCGAAGCGAAAGTCAAATGCGGAAAACAGCGCCTCCGGCAGCCAAGGACTCTGGAAAAAGAGAATGTACCAGCTTCGCAGCATTTGCCGCAGGCGCGTATTCAGAAAGCGCCGCATGACGGACGGATGCGGCACATTGACTATGGCGAGTTTTGCGATCCTCTCCGGATGTAACAAAGCGGTGCTCCAAGCGACGGCAGCGCCCCAATCGTGGCCGGCTAGAAAGATTTTCTGCTGTCCAAGCTGATCAGCGATGGCGATGACATCGGCGACCAGCTCTGTCAACGCGTACCAAGCCACGTCGCGAGGCTTGCTGCTGAGATTGTACCCCCGTTGGTCTGGCACGATGACCCGAAAGCCCGCGGCCGCCAGCGGCTCGATTTGCTTTCGCCACCCATACCAGAACTCAGGGAAGCCGTGGAGGAGCAATACTACAGGACCGTCTTGCGGTCCCGCGGTTACCGTATGGAGGCGAACCGTTGAATTCTCGAAATAAACAGAATCCACAGGAGTGTCTCGGGGGACAGTCTACCCTGTAAACATTTTCAGCAATGCGGAAACTTACTGTTTGTATCTGTCCTTATAGAAATCGATTTGCTGCTGGATTTGCTCCTTTGAAAGCCCGGCCGTCCATTTGTGGAAGTCGCTCTTCATCACGTCGGCCGTGACTCCAGGCAGCAGCCTCTCGGCTTCGGGAACAAATTCCGTGTAGAAGCACTTGGCCACCTCATAGAAGCCGTGCCACTGCGTGTAATCGGGACCCATCATGGCCGTGCCCATGCGCGCGCGCCGGCCTTCGTGATGCCACAGCTCGTAGTAAGTCCATTCAATCTTCTCATCAAAGGGCGTCTTGGTCAGTTTTCCCGCAGCATACAGCTTGTCCATAATCGCTTTTGCGGGTTTGGCGAATTTCTCGTTATAGAGATCGATCGTGCCCTCGTATTGGGCGTAGAAATTCTCGACCCAGCCTGTGGCGTGGCAATTCGAGCAAACATCTTTCATCGCCGCACGGCGCTTTTCCCAATTCTCCAGCTTGATGCTGATGGCCGGGCGCAGCGTAAAGCTGAGGCGGTCGCCGACGTCATGCGTCACCTTTTGGTTGGAAGTGGCGCTCATGTGGCAGGTAGCACAAGTGGGCGCCGCAGAATAGTCCTTTCCTACAATCCACGATTTGGAATCCAGATTCATCTTGGCGATGTTGGCGCGGAATTGAATGCCATGTTTGGATTCAGCGTAAATCTCTGCTTGCGGATGGTCCGGACCCATGTGGCATTTACCGCAATTCTCGGGCTGGCGCGCCAAAGCAGAGCTGAAGCCGTGCCGGCCGTGGCAAGCCGCGCAAGTACCCCGGCTGCCGTCGGGATTGACTCGACCAATGCCGCTGTTTGGCCATGTGGCAGGGTCGAACTTCCCATCGCCAAGGTATTTCACTTCGCTGCCATGGCACTGGCGGCAGCCGTTTGCCGCCGCAGGACCGCCTTCGACGATTTCCCCGAGCATGTTATCGAGCGAACCGATGAACTTCGCCGCCGCTGCGTGATGGCTTTTTTCGAATTGCGCGACTTCTTCCGCGTGGCAGCGGGCGCAGTAATTAGGCGTAACAATCACGGCGATTTTCAACCCGTAATGGTCGAAAGCGGCGGGATCGTTGGCCGCCGCTTTATGACAGGAGTAACAGTCGACTCCTTTCTTGGCATGGCCGCTCGACTGCCATTGCTCCACAATGCCCGGCGTGGTGTTCGAATGGCAGTTTAAACATTGCTGGCCTGCCTCGGACACGGCGGTTTTCTGCGCGGGGCTGGCTGCAGAAAAACCGAGACACAACAGAAAAACAGCGTAGATGCGGGACCTCATGGCGGGACCTCCTTGGAGGGTTTGCAGTTATCCGTGGAGCGGCGGGCAACTAAGAAGATTCTACTTCTTCAGTAAAATCTTGCAATCTCATATTGCTTTGTGGATTACAACCGGAAGCCATTCAGAATCCTGGGGCACCGGAGGCCGCGGGCCGCATTTCGGGAGCATTCACACCAAACCGCAAATGCGCAAAGTACGTCTGGCCGAGCGACATGACGCCGGTGTAAAGATAGCCCCACACGAACAGTAGCAGGAACGGCACCGTGGCGTAATTCTCGTTCACGATTGCGTAGACCACCGTCAGCGAAAAATAAAGCCCCAGCAAAACCTCGGCATAAGGCATCCAGCCGGCTCTGTTCTTGTAGGATTTCTTTGC
>DATDNK010000029.1:0-12772 GCA_036518275.1 Candidatus Acidiferrum sp. | reverse complement strand
ATAGCTGAAGCTGCCCCAGGAGGTGGAGTTCTTGGAGAAGATGATGGTCCACTGATCCTTATCGGGAATCGTGTGCAAACCGTACGTGCCCGCCGCCAGCGGCTTTCCTTCTACCGTCACGTCGTCCGAAAACGTGATGGTGGTATTCTCGTTCGCGCCGGCGCGCCACACCTTCCCGTAAGGAACGATTTTGCCCCAGATTTCGCGTCCGCCGACCGCCGGGCGATGGTAGTGAATCGTGATGTCTGTCAGCCCGACCCGCTGCGTCACGCTTCCGCGCTGGCTGACGCGCGGAATGTTCAGCTCCGTCGGCTGGCTGCCGTTTTTGAATTGCGCTTCCGCGCTTCCTGCGAGAAGGCCGAATCCTGCCAATCCTGCACACAGGCCCAGAACACACTTCCACATGTTGCGCATAACCGCACCATCCTCTCTGATCAATTCCAGCTACGACCTGGTGAGTCCGCCGCTCTTCGCCGGCGGGACACCCCCGTTTGCGATGGACGGCTTGGAGCGAATTTCGGTGAGCAGAAAAACCCAGGAAAGAGGGCGAGGATCGCGCGAATTCAGAGGAAATTTAGAGGAAATTGCGGATAACTGGGGAAGGTGACTTTTGCTGAGGGTGCAGTTTTCCTGAAACGTTCCAGGTCGCTCTGGCGTTGCCTCCTTCAGAGCTTGTGGAGGAGGGCGATATGAAACGCAGTCGGACAATAGGCACGGTAGTGGTTCTAGTGGTGGTCCTGGTAGGCTGGAAAGGTCGAGCGAGCCAAACTCCGTCGCAACAGGCTCCGCCAACCGCCGCGACGCCGACCGCCAAGGAGCCATCAACCCAGGAAATCAACGACGCTTTCGTGCAGCAGATTTCCAAACAGATTGCCGGGCATGAGCAGGAGCCTGCGGGCCAGGTGTTCAAGAATATCCAAGTCCTTAAGAAGACTCCCGCCGCGAAATTGCTTCTGATCATGAACCTGGGATATAGCAAAGCGTTGGGAGTGACCTGCGAACATTGCCACGTGAAGGAGGACTTCTCCAAGGACGACAAGCGTCCCAAGCGCTGCGCTCGCGATATGCAGCTGATGCACAGTGATATCAATCAACAGCTCGTGAAAATGCAAAACTTGGCGCCGAATCCCAACGGGCACTTTATCAACTGCTCGACCTGCCACCGCGGGCAAATTGATCCCATGGCGCAGCCGGGCTGAACTGTGTCTGCGAAAGACACGACCGTTGAGACTTTGGGCTGGTGGCGGGAGTCTGAGGGCCTAGGTAATCACAAACTAAGTCATTTCAGGCAGTTGATGGAGAAGGTACAGCAAAAGTTCTATTGATACGAATTAAGTTCTTCAATATAAACAGGTTAATGCCGTTTTGACGAGCCTCACGCCGGCAAACCACAATCGCGGAAGACAAGTGGGAAATGTGGGTAACGGTTTTCATCTCTGTGCAGTGCTTTGCCAAGTGGGTCGCAGGCCTCTCTCGCGCGTCAGATATAAGCCATTTATTTTCAGCCAGTTAGCCGATGGCTCTTTTTACTCCACATTCATTTTGCTTGGGTCTTGATGGCAGGTTGATTGCCTCAACCCTGGTGTCCGCGCGTGAGGGTGTCCGTCGAGGTCACAACCTAGCTGCGGCTGCGAGTACTTCAACAATTCAACCGGGAGCCTTCGAAGGAGGCTGAGTAGAGGATGAACACCGAGCCGAACGTTGACCGGTGGTACGCACTTCAGTTGAGAAGCCGTTGGGAAAGCTCGACCGCAACATTGCTTTCCTGCAAGGGTTACCAAACATTTCTTCCCACTTACAAGAAGACGAAGCGAGACAGCAGCCGATCCAAGGAACTGCAGTCACCGCTGTTTCCGGGATACCTGTTTTGCCGGTTCAACGTGTGCGACCGCTTGCCCGTGCTGATTACGCCGGGCGTGATCAGCGTTGTGGGAACCGGGCGGGTTCCGATTCCGGTGGAGGAATCGGAGATCGAAGCGATTCAGAGAATGGTTGCAACCGGCGGGCACGTGGAGCCCTTCCCGTACCTGGAAGTGGGGCAACTGGTTCGAATCGAGGACGGAGCACTAAGCGGCATCCAGGGAGTGCTAACTAGTTTTAAAGGAAGCCAGCGAATTGTGGTCTCAATCTCGCTGCTTCGCCGGTCGGTGGCGCTGGAGATTGACCGGTCGGCGGTCTCACCGATTCAAGTGAAGCACAGCGGGGCGGGGCAATCGCGTGTGATTGTGCCTTCCTTCGAACCGGTGGTTGCTTAGTTTCACGAAGCAAGGACGCGAGGATCCGAACTGATGGGAGACAGCTACTCAAGGATTCCGGCGCTGTGGGAGCAGGGAGCGCTGCGCTCGACGGCGCGAAAGGCGGCGTCGGCGGTCGGCTCGCTGATGGAGAGCCGGGAGGAGGTGCTGACCGAGGAATCGTTCCGCAGCATGCTGACGCTGGAACGTCGGCGCGCGGAACGTTCGCGGAAGCCTTTTGTATTGATGCTGCTGGACGGGGCCGCGTTCATCGAGGAGAAAGCAGCCGAACAATTTATGGGCCGCGTCTGCTCGGTGTTGCTGAAATCGAGTCGCGAGACGGATCTGATTGGTTGGTATGAGAAAGGCGTTATCGTTGGCGTGATTTTTACGGAAGTCAATTCCGAGGGTGAACAGCCTGTCACTGAGACTCTGCGTGCGAAGGTTTTGAGCGCGCTCCAGGGAGAGTTGGGCGGAAAAGTTTCGTCAAGTATCGTGGTTACCACGCATCTTTTTCCCGAAAAAGCCGGCCGGGGCAATGGCGAACATGTTGCGGACAGCAGGTTCTACCCGGACTTAGCCAAAACGAACACAAGAAAGCGCGCTTCGCAGGCGATGAAGCGCATGATCGACGTTCTGGGGAGCGCCTTTTTGCTCATCGTGCTGAGCCCGGTGCTGGCCATTATTGCGCTGGCCATCAAGCTGACCTCCAAAGGCCCGGTGATCTTCCGGCAAGAGCGGCTTGGCCAGTTTGGTTCGCGCTTCCGTTGCCTGAAGTTCCGCACGATGTATGTGAACAACGATCCCAAAATCCATCAAGAGTATGTGCAGCGTTTTATTAACGGCCAGGCGGACAGCGGGCACAAAGAGTCGGGCAAGCCGGCAGTGTACAAAATCAAGAACGATTCGCGCGTGACCCCGCTAGGCAGGTTTCTGCGGAAGACAAGCCTGGATGAGTTTCCGCAGTTTTGGAATGTTTTGATGGGCGAAATGTCGCTTGTGGGGCCGCGCCCATCGTTGCCATACGAATTTGAAGTTTACGACATCTGGCACCGCCGGCGCGTTTTGGAAGTGAAGCCGGGCGTGACCGGATTATGGCAAGTCAACGGCCGGAGCCGCACCAGTTTTGACGACATGGTTCGCCTGGACGTGCGCTACTCGCAGTCGTGGTCCATTTGGCTGGACGTCAAAATTCTTTTCGCAACTCCCGGAGCCGTTTTCAGCGGCGACGGGGCGTATTAATAAGCGGAAACCGACGGGAGAAATTCATGACAGAAGCGGTGCATCTCGAAACTCCCTCTAAACTGATGAACGATTTCCTCGAGGAATATCGATCTGAGGAAAGCGTCCGCAAGTATTCAAATGACACTGCGGGCAACGGGATTTCTTACCTGCTAAACCACGAGTACGCCGAAATCTATCTGGACGTCCTGGAAAACTGCATCCCGAAGTCGAGGCGGCAAAAGGGAGTTCGCCTGTGGGAATTTGGGTGCGGAGCGGGAATGAACCTGCTGCACCTCGTTTCTTTGATGCAAAGGCGCGGAATCGCCGTGGACTGCGCCTATGGTACGGATTTTTCCGAGACATTGGTCGAGGCGGCACGCAGCGACGCACAGCGGTATCTCCCATCGGAGCTAAGCAAGAAAGTGAGCTTTTGTCTGGCGAAGAATGAAAGCCTTGTCGAAGACGTCACGCGAGAGCTGGGGATTCCCGAAGAGAAGCTCCTCGGGTCGTTTGACCTCCTGCTTGGCGTGAACACGATTCGTTATTCGCACCGCTTGTCGAATCACATTGATTGTGCGAGAGGGATTTACAACCTCCTTGCCAAAGGCGGGGTCTGCGTCAATATCGACATGAACGATAAGTTCCCCGCGTTTCGCAGCAGGATTAGCGACTGGAAAAAGGGAGACGCGCTGGCCACGTATATTCCATCTCTCGATAAATATGCGGAGCCGTTCGAGTCCGTGGGCTTCGAGATTCTCAGGAAAGAAAACTTCTGCTGGATCCCGCATTCTGCCGGCCGCGGAATGACGGTATTCATGAAAACGCTCACACCTGTGCTAAATGCTATTGCGCGCAGCCGCGCGATGAGATCTCTGGTGATCGCGCGAAAAGTGTAAGTCTGCGTTTGCGGCTTGAGCCTGGGTACACCATGTTCCCATCTAAAAATCAACCCAGCTCTGCCATTTCCGAAGCCCCCAAAGCTGTTCTTCTCTGCGCAGAGATGCTGACTTCCGAGGATCGGCACCTCACGGAAATTCTCGACTTTCTCGGCATACCTTGGCAGATCCTCACCCCAGGGGAGGTTGCAAGTTTCCCGACGCCAGTCCCCGGGACAGGGAAGTTCTGCATTCTGGGTTCCTTTCCGCTTGTGGTGGAGGCCTTGCGAGATTCCCAACACTCCGGTGACTGCCTGCCTGCTTGGATACAAGGGGCAAGTTCCGTCTTTCTTTACGGTTTTGAAGACACTGTTCCATGCACCCAGCTGTTGCATTTCCTGACAGAGAATGGACACAGTAACGTTCGCCATTTGAACGCCGCGCAGACTGCCGTAACCATCACCGACGATCTTCCGGAAATGTGCGGACCGATGTCGGGGTTGCAAGTGCTTGTGGAGCGGTCCGAGGGCGACGTGGTGTTTGACATTGCGATGGAAGCCCAACGCTTTCGGAGCATCATTCGCTCGAATGCAGGACAACTCTTTCTAAGCGTTACAAAAGGTGGCGTGCCCTTTTATTTGAGCGGCGGCACAATTACAGACATCCGCTCACCGCATGGAAAATACTTCGACGTGAAAGAGCATTTCTGCGGAGCCGTTCCGGCAGTGATGTACCTGAAGTGGGCGTTTCGTGAAGTCTGTTGGAATAGCTTTGAAGCGAGCGGCTGCCTGATCATAGATGATCCGCCGCTGAAGCCCCGCTACGGGTTCTTGCGTTACCGCGAAGCGCTCGAATTGATGGACCGCCACAACTTCACGACCACAATTGCGTTCATTCCCTGGAACTGGCGGCGGACGAATTCGCGCACGGTAAGCATCTTCCGAAACCGTCCGGACCGGCTTTCCCTGTGCGTTCACGGCTCAGACCACGTAGGAAGTGAATTCGCCACGCGATCCGCCGCCCGGTTAAACCGGAGCGCCAAAACTGCCCGGCAAAGAATGGAGCTTTTAGAGCAAAAGACCGCGCTGCCATACGCGCGTGTCATGGTTTTCCCGCGCGGCGAATTTTCGCCGGAGGCGGGAGGCGCGCTCAAATCAAACGGTTTCATGGCAGCGGTCAATACAGAAGTGGCGCCCCCAGAGCTTGCCGAAAATAAAACGACGATCGCGGATCTCTGGAGCATGGCGATCATGAAGTACGGAACGTTCCCCGTCTTCACGAGGCGGTACTTGAAGCACGGCATCGAAAATTTCGCTTTTGACGGGCTTCTGGGCAAACCCTGCCTGATTGTCGGCCATCACGAGGTTTTCAAGGATGGGGGCCGCGAACTGGTGGAATTCATCGACAAACTGAATGCCTTGAAGTGGAACCTGCGTTGGAAGCCTTTGGACGATTTGATCCTTCACAGCTTCAGAATCAGGAATGCAGGTGAAGGAAAAAGCGTCATCCAAATGTTTGCCCAAGGCTTGCGCATTGAGAATTCCGGCGAGCCACGTGAATACACTTTCCTGAAAGAAGAAGATCCCGACTCCGTCAAGGCCGTAGCCATTAACCGGGACGGTGTCGAGGTCAGCTGTGACAGAGGGTTTCTTTGTTGGAATGCAACGCTTGCGCCGAGCGAAATTGCAGATGTCCGCGTCATCATCAATGAAAGGCAGGATTCGGACTTTGCGGCAGACGGCATCGGTTACAGCATCAAGACGCGCGCCAGGCGATACCTTTCCGAGTTGCGAGACAACTATCTTTGCCAGAGTAATTTCCTGTCGGAGAGCGCGGCAAGAATAAGAGGGCTTTTGAAGTAAGGAACCGGGGCGGTTATGAACGGCGACAGGGCGTACTAAACTTCATTTGTAAGTCCTAAGTCTTAGTCTTAAGTAAAGCTGGCTGTCACGATTCGGTTGAATCCCCAACGGAGAAATAAGTGCAATCGGGATGGTGGAAGACCAGCGCGCTGACGCTGGCTTCGGGATCCATCATGAATCCTTCGGTGAGTTGCACGCCGATTTCTTCGGGCTTCAGTAATTTCCAGATGGCGGTCTGGTCTTCCAGGTTAGGACAAGCTGGGTAGCCGAAGCTGTAGCGCTTGCCGCGATAGCGCGAAGTAAAGCGCTGTGCCATGGTCGTCTCGGGGGGATCGGGGAAGCCCCAGTCTTCGCGGATGCGGCGGTGCAGCCATTCGGCGCAGCCTTCGGCGGTTTCAATGGCCAGAGCCTGCAAGCCGTGGCTAAGGAAATAGTAGCCGTCATTCTTTGCTTTTTCCGAGCGCTGGCGGACGCCTTCGCCGGCAGTGACCACAAAAAGCGCGAGGTGGTCGCGACGGCCGTTCTGAGCGGGCAAAACATAATCGCTAAGGCAGAGGAAATCGCCCTGGCGCTGGCGCGCAAAGCGGAACGTATGCAGAGGCTCCTGCGCGCCCGGCGCAAAGAGATGCAAGGATTCGCCTTCGGACTCCGCTTCGAAGAATTGCCAGACCGCGCGAATTTTCATGAGCGAAGCAGCTTCCTTTTTCACTTCTTCCATGTTCTCGAACAGCTCAATGGCTTTGGGATCGCGTTCCGCCAAGTGCTTTTCGAAGTCGCCGCGAAAGCCCAAGTGCCGCCCGTAAAGCATGTAAGAATTGATGTAGCCCCAGATTTCACGCAAATCGGGCACGAGGCGGACTTTGCGATCGAGATACGGCACAGACGGAGCCGGAATGTCCACGCGCACACGCGGCGAGCGCGTCACCTTTGGTAGCGGAGTGACGGCGACCGTCGTCGAAACGCTGAAGCCGTTGCCGGAAGCCATGTGTTCGCGTAAAACGGTTTCGCGCGTGGCCGGGTCCATCAACTGATTCATCAGACGCAGGCCGGTCATCGCGTCTTTCGCGTAGCAGACAGCCTTTCCGTAGCTTGGCGCGATTTTGGTCTGCGTGAATTTTGCAGAGAGCGCCGCGCCGCCCACGAGCAGGGGAATCTCGATGCCTGCGTCTTTCAGGTCGCTGGCTGTAGTCACCATCTGCTGCGCGCTCTTCACTAAAAGGCCGGAGAGGCCGATAGCATCGGGACGATGCTCCTGATAAGCCTTGATTAAATCTTCCGGCGGAACTTTGATGCCAAGGTTCACAACGTCATATCCGTTGTTCTTGAAAATAATTTCGACGAGATTTTTGCCAATGTCGTGGACGTCGCCCTTGACGGTGGCAAGAACTACTTTGCCACGCTTGGCGGAATCCGCTTTTTCCATGAATTGCTCGAGATGGCTGACCGCGGCCTTCATGGCTTCCGCGGATTGCAGCACTTCGGCGACGATCAATTCATTGGCGTTGAAGAGGCGGCCGACTTCGGCCATGCCGGCCATCAGGGGGCCGTTGATGATGTCCAGAGGTGCGGCGCCCTCGGCCCGCTTGCGTTCAAGATCAGCGACTAAACCGTCGCGCGTGCCTTCGAGGATGTAGTTGGCGAGGCGTTCGTCGAGAGGCAAATCAGCGCCGCGGGCTTTCTCTTTTTTCTTGGCGGTGCGGAAATGCTCGGCGGTGGCGGCAATCCAGAATTGATTGACGGCAGCGCGCTGCTCTTTGCTTTGCTGGCGCCAGTCCGGAGGAGCTTCGAGCAAGAGGCGCGCATTGGGAAGGTCCGCGGACACACTCTTGGGCGGATGAGAAAATAGGAGGTTTTCCGCGAGTTCGCGCTCGTGCGCAGGGATGGATGCGAATCGCTCGATTTTTTCCGTGTTGACAATTGCCAGGTCCAGGCCGGCTTTGGTGCAGTAATAAAGGAAGACGGAGTTCACGACCTCGCGCGCACCGGGCGGCAGGCCGAAAGAAACGTTGGAAATACCGAGGATAGTGCGCACATCGGGCAAAGCCTGCTTGATGAGGCGAATGCCTTCCATGGTTTCGACCGCGCCACCGATGTAATTTTCATCGCCCGTGGCGCAAGGGAAGACCAACGGATCGAAAATGATGTCTTCGGGCGCCAGGCCGTACTGTTCCGTGAGCAACTTGTAGGAGCGCTGGGCGATCGCCAGCTTGCGCTCTCGCGTAAACGCCTGCGCCTGGACGGGATCCTCATCAATGCAGCCAACAACAACCGCGGCGCCGTATTCATGCGCGATAGGCACGGTGCGCTGGAATTTTTCTTCGCCATCTTCCATGTTGATCGAATTGATGATCGATTTGCCCTGGCAATACGTAAGCGCAAGCTCGATAGCAGCCGGATCGGTGGTATCGATCATGATGGGCGGCTTAATTTTGCGAATCAGTTTCTCGTAGAAAAGAGGAATGTCTTTCTTCTCGTCGCGCTCGGTACTTTGCAGGCACACGTCCACGACTTGGGCGCCACCACGCACCTGACGCCGGGCAATCTCGCTGGCTTCCTCCCACTTTTCTTCGGAGACGAGATTCTTGAAGAGGCGCGAGCCGATGACGTTGGTACGCTCGCCGACGAGCAGCGGGCGCGTGCTTTCTTCCGCTTCGATGGCCTCGATTCCCGTGTAAATAGCGCGATGAGTTTCCGCGGGCCGTTGACGCGGCTTCTTGCCGTCGGCCATTTGCGCAATTACGCGGATATGCTGCTCGGTGGTGCCGCAGCAGCCACCGACAAGGTTCAGCCAGCCGTGATCCACGAATTTTTCCAGCTGCGCCGCAAGAGAAGTCGGCGTTTCCAAATATTTGCCTTCTTCGTCCGGCAGGCCGGCGTTTGGATAGCAGGAGACAAACTCGCTTGTAAGCTGGCTCAGCGTGCGGATGTGATCGGTCATGAACTCCGGCCCGGTGGCGCAGTTCATGCCGAATGCAAGGGGTTTTGTGTACTTAAGGGAAGCCCACATTGCTTCGATGTTTTGACCCGCGAGCATCGAGCCCATCGGTTCGATGGTGACGGAAATAATGAAAGGAATTTCCGCGCCGAGTTCCCGGGACAGCTTGCGAATGGCAAGCAGGGCCGCCTTGATGTTCCGAGTGTCCTGACAAGTCTCTACGAGGAGAAGGTCCGCGCCTCCGTCCACAAGCCCCTTTGCCTGAACGTAGTAGGCATCCTGCAATCCCTGAAATGTGACGCCGCCCGTTACCGTAATCGCTTTTGTCGTCGGCCCCATCGAACCTGCCACGAATCGTGGCTTGCCTGGCGAACTGAATTCGTCCGCCGCTTGCCGGGCCAACTCCGCAGCACGCTTGCTGAGAAGATGTGAGTCTTGGGCGAGTCCGTACTCGGCAAGCACAAGGGGAGTACTTCCGAAAGTGTCGGTTTCAATGATGTCCGAGCCGGCTTCCAGGTATTTCTGGTGGATGTCGAGAACAACGTCAGGGCGTGTGCGAACGAGATTCTCGTTGCAACCCTCAAGTGTGGGGCCGCCAAAGTCCGCCGCGCTCAGATTGCGCTGTTGCAGCATGGTGCCCATGGCGCCGTCGAGCACGAGGATGCGCTGCGAAAGCAGGTCGCGCAGCGCTTTGGCGGATTCGTTCAGGTTACGCATTCGCGGGAATTTACAGGCTCCTTGCTAGCTTCCCGGTGCCGAGTCCTGCGTGGCTGCCTTTGGGCCGGTCTAAAGAGGAATGATGCGCCACCGCAGTAAAACGGCACCAATAGCTAATCCCCCATTTTACGCGAGATGCTGGGCATTCCCAATGATGACGCAGGGAAACCGCGTTTTTAGGGTGCGAACGGGGAATAGAGACCGCTGAAATACGCCTTCCCAGTGCTGCGCCAACCAGCCGATCAGGACAGCTAAACACTAATCCAAGGCGTGGCCGTTCCCAGGGGGAACAGACCCTGCTCGCGGGGACAGATCCTGCTAGTATTATTGACATTAGTGGGAGGGCATTCTGGCCACTAGGCAAGAAGCCTGCAGAATCCCCGCGCCATAGGACGGAAAAGCGGCCGGACGGATTGCATTGGTTTTGCTGTGAAAAGTGCCCCGAAAAAAGCACCCTAGTTGACAGTAACAATTCGTGAACAGGCCCGCCAAAGGGACTTGCCCCTTTGGCCAGTTTTCTCTTAGGCTGGCTAAAGTGAACACAAAACGTGGGTCTTCAAAACTGACGGTTTGCATCCTTTCGCCACACCCGCTGGTGCTGAGCGAGTTTGAACGGATTCTGGAAAAGGCGCCGTTCAAGGTCGTGGCGCAACAACTGGAATCGGTGCTTGCGCCCGACCTGCGCCACCTCGAACCACCCAAAGCTAACGTGTACGTGATTGATGCGCACGCGGCAAAGCCCGCCACCGGAGCCTTGCTCACGAACATCCTGGAACGGTATCCGGACTCGCGGCTAATCGTCGTTGGCGAGAACCACGCGGAAAACAACAGTTTTTCGCTGCTGCGCCTGGGCGTGAAGGGCTTGCTCACGTACATGGAAGCGCGGGAGCAATTGGTCCGCGCACTGCCGTTAGTGGCCAATGGCGGGTTCTGGGTGCCGCGCCAACTGCTTTCCGGCTTTGTGGATTCCATTCTCACCAGCCAAGGGCGCAGGCTGAAGACCGATTCCGTGACCAACCTGAGCCGGCGCGAGCAGGAAGTGCTGGATTCGCTGCTGGAAAATCTTTCCAACAAGGAAATCGCCAGCAAGCTGAACATCGCGGAGCGCACGGTGAAGTTCCATGTCTCGAATTTGTTGAACAAATTCGGCGTGCGCCGCCGCGCAGACCTGATTTTGCTGACGTTCCAGCGCCGGCTGTCGCAAGCTTAATTCGACCTTTCTGCTTCTTGGCAGTCAACCTCACCAGATGTTCTGATGTATCCTAAGCATTTGAATTTGTGCTAAATCTTTTTGTGGAGGAGCTGAATCGTTTGAATATTCTGGTTACGGGCGCGGCGGGATATATCGGCAGCATTTGCGCGGAGGTCCTACTGTCGCGCGGGATGAACGTGATCGCGCTGGACAGCTTGCTGGAAGGACATTCTGCCGCAGTGCCGCCGGGAGCGGCATTCTGCAACGTGGATCTCGGAAGCCGCGAGCAGCTTGAAGGCGTTTTCACGCAACACAAGATTGACGCGGTGATGCACTTCGCGGCCGAAGCGCTGGTGGCCAAGTCGGTAAAAGAGCCAAGCGTCTTTTATGCGACCAATGTGGCTTGCGGCGTGAGTCTTCTGGACGCCATGACACGGCATGGCGTTCGAAAATTTATTTTCTCCTCGACCGCTGCGACTTACGGCGAGCCGAAAACCGTTCCCATTCCCGAGGATCACCCGAAGGCCCCGATTAATCCTTATGGAAAATCCAAGCTGGTCTTCGAAGGCATCCTCGCCGATTACAAGGCGTACACGGGACTTCAGTGCGCCATCCTCCGCTATTTCAATGCCGCTGGCGCTTCGAAGGAACGCGGCGAGCATCATCGCGTGGAAACGCATTTGATTCCGCGCGTGCTGGATGCTGCTGCGGCAGTGTTGCCGTACGTAGACGTTTTTGGAACCGACTATCCCACGCCGGACGGCACCTGTGTTCGCGATTATATTCACGTGCTGGATATTGCGGATTCCCACGTGCGTGCGCTGCTGGAGATCGATCGCGTGTCGGGAGAAGCGTTTAACGTTGGCAACAGCCGGGGATTTTCGATTCTCGAAGTGATTGACGCGGCGGAGCGCGTAACGGGCCGCAAGATTCCACGCAAACTCGGACCACGCCGTCCGGGCGATCCAGCAGTGCTGGTGGCAAGCAAGGAAAAGCTAAAGCGCGTGCTTGGCTGGGAAGCGTCGCATTCTTCTCTCGAAGAAATCATCCAATCGGCTTGGGAGTGGAAGCAGAAACATCCGCGGGGGTACGAAGGTGACGCGCGGGCAACCGCCTAATCGCAGGTCCTGCAATTCAATGGGTTCGCTGCCGTCCTGAGCTTGGGCAAATTTCTCGCTGTTTGCCTGTCGCGCGGCCATAGTTTCAAGAATCTGGCGCGCGCCGTCGGTCGAGCAATCATCCACGACGATCACCCAGCTCATCTGGATCCGAAGAGGCTTCCCGCACACATGGAAAGTCGATATTCTTGTTAGGCATCATGGATTTCGCTGGTGACAGGGCAGACGCGTGACCACTTTTTACATCGAGCAGTTTGGCTGTCGCGCCACGCAGGCGGATGGCGCGGCACTCGAGCGGCAATTGCTCGAGCGCGGCTGCACGTCAGCCCAGGAGGCATCCGCCGCCGACATTGTGGTCGTGAATACCTGCACCGTGACGGCTTCCGCGGACGCGCAGGCCCGCGACGCAATTCGCAAGCTGCATGCTGGGAATCCCCGCGTTCGTGTCATCGTCACCGGCTGCTACGCGCAGCGCGCGCCGGAGGAATTAAGCCAGCTTCCCGGCGTGGCCTGGGTTGTTGGCAATTCGCACAAGCCGCAAATCCCTGATCTGATTGATGCGATTTCTGCTCCAACCGGAGCTGCGCGGTCGAAGGGATTTTTCCCGCTCTCCGC
>DATDNK010000028.1:0-4404 GCA_036518275.1 Candidatus Acidiferrum sp. | reverse complement strand
GTGCATGTCCCCTCGAAGTCTGCCAAAACGCGCGGCAGTTTAACTGGCGCAAGAGCAATAGGGAGCGTGGGAAACTCAAGGAGGACTCGATGACCCAGCGACGCAAGAGTGTCTGGATATTCGTGTTGGTGGGAACACTTCTGTTGCTCCCCAGTAGGGCTGGGGCGCAAAACAAGCACGGCAAATTAAAGGTGAGCTCGTTTCCGTCGGGCGCGAGTGTGTCGGTGGATAGCAAGGACACAGGAAAAGTTACACCCATGGACATGGACGTTTCTGTGGGTAAGCACACCGTCGTAGTTTATATCCCGAACTCAGGTTGGAATTCGGATACGCGCACCGTGAACGTGGTTTCGGGCAACAACGACCTTAGCGTGACCTTACTGCCAATGATGAGCGCAGGCCCGATGGGACCCCCAGGACCTATGGGTGCGACCGGCCCAGCCGGGCCGATGGGGCCTTCGGGACCTGCCGGTCCCCAAGGACCAAAGGGCGCTACGGGCGCAACAGGTCCAGCCGGTCCAATGGGACCGCAAGGACCTGCTGGAGCAACGGGACCTATCGGACCCCAAGGCCCAAAGGGTGACACGGGCCTCACCGGAGCTACGGGCGCTACCGGCTCTGTCGGCCCAATAGGACCTACTGGCCTTACCGGAGCCACAGGAGCGACTGGCCCTGCCGGACCAATAGGGCCGATCGGGCCGCAAGGTCCGCAAGGAAATATGGGTCCCACTGGTGCGACCGGCGCAACAGGCCCTGCAGGCCCAACGGGGCCGACCGGTCCCACTGGACCACAAGGACCTGCTGGCCCTGCTGGCCCGGGCCTTAATTGGCGACAAGAATTCCTGGCAACCGGCAATTTCACTATACCGACCGGAGTCACCAAGGTGAGTGTCGAGCTCTACGGTGCCGGCGGCGGCGGAGCTATGGTCCCCTGCAATGGCGGAGGGGGCGGCGGCGGCGGAGCCTATACAAGTACAATCGTAGCCGTCCAAGAGGGCCAAACCTTAACCATCATTGTGGGCGGTAGCGGTCGCGGTGGTACTGCAGCGGCTCCAATTGGCGGCAACGGCGGAGACACCCAGGTCCTGGACGCCAATAGCAACGTGCTTGCGGTCGCCCACGGCGGCAGCGGGGGTCATCCTTATCCTCCGAGCGGAGTAACCTGCGGCACGGCTGCTCCCGGCGCTGCTGGAGGAGCGGCGGACGCTACTGCTGCGATCAGTCACAGTGGGCCTTCAGCTCCGTCCGTTTTCAATGTATTGAATCCCGGAGCAGTTGGCTATGTGCTTCCCGGCTTTGCTTTTCAATCGAACGGGCAGTTCGGAGGCGGCGGAGCGGGAGCTTTCTTTCCTCCGGCGCAAGCAGGCCAAGCAGGTTATGCGCTGCTGAGTTGGTGAGCTCACTGGACTACGGCGCAGGCATAAGCAGCGCCAGTGGTTTCATTGTGACTAGATTTGTTGAAGCCGGAAGCAAGAAGATTGCTCCGGCTTCAACGTTTATTGCGAACTCTCAGATTTCTGAGGGAGACGAACTTTGGCAGAAAATCGCCGAGAAAAAAAACGAGAGCCGGAAACACTTTTGTTTCCGGCTCTTGCTGTTCCGTGCCTGGCAAACTAGCGACGGCTAGTTTGCGTTTGTCGTGGCGATCCTAAGGCCGATTGTGGCCGTTGCCGTGCGGCTTGCTTTCTTGCCTTTGTTCTTTCTGGTGTTCGCGTTCTTGGCGTTGCTGAAGTTTTTGTGTTTGTTGCTGCTGCCTGCGGTTCATTTGATCCATTTGCTGCTGCTGCCGGCGCTGGATCTGGTCCTGGCGCTGCTGGTTTGCGTTCTGGCGGCTCAGTCTTTGCTGCTCTTGTTCGTTTCGCCGCTGCATCTTTTGGCGGTCGGCGTCCTGCTGGCGCTGCATCTTGTCGAAGTCTCGTTCGTGCTTTTGCTCTAATCTGGGATTGGAGGAAGGGTTGTCGGAATGGCGCGCCGAGGCCGGGCGATCGAAGTCGCGACCGTTATTTTCGCGGCCTCGATTCGGATCGCGAGCGTCTGGCGGACGGTTTCTGTCGTTGCCTTTGCCGCGATCGTCAAATCGGCGATCATCACCGCGGCCACGGTCATCAGCTCTGCCGTGCTCAACGTCGCGGCCATGGAAATCGCCCGGACGCGGAGTCGCGGCGACTTCAGGGCTGCCATGATTGACGGAAGCGCGGAAGTTGCGATCGCCGCGAGCGCCTTCAAAATGATGGGTTTGCTCCGAGGTCATCTGGATGTGACGCTCGTGCTCAGCGCGGCGCTCATCCCGATTGGCCTCGGCATGAATTCCACCCGGGCCGCCATTGAAGCTGACGCGGTTCACGGTGCGCTCATTGATGACGGTTTTGTTGTAGACGTTGTGAATGACAGTCACATTGACGTTGGTGACGGAACGGTTGTAGAAGTAGTTGCCGCCCCGCCAGTAACCGCCGTAAAAGCCGGTGCCGGGGTAGCCAAAGCCATAGTTAATTCCGCCGTAGAAGCCGACTCGTGGCCCCCAGTAGCCGGCGTGCCAAACGTAGAAACCTCCGCCCCAACCCCAATAGCCCGGGGTCCAAAGGAAGCCTGGTTCAGGAGCGAGCACCCACGTGCCTGGTACCCAGAAATAGTCTTCGGCGTCGTAATCGTAGGCCCAGTAGCCAGGGGTCCAGATGTAGCCTGGTCCGGGGCAGATGGGCTGTGCGTAGACGGGCAGCGCCGGAGGGCCGACGCGGATAGAAACACCTACGGCAACCTGAGCCTGTGTTGGGGCCGGAATCGTCAGGATTCCGGCTGTGAGGACGAGCAAAAAAATGAAGCGCGCGATACGCATGGTTCTCACCTTTCTGGCGCGTGCTGTTTTTCCCGAGGTTTCTGTTCCAGGCGGCTATTTGCCACTCTAGGACGCCTATTTTTATAAACCCCACGGCACGCCAAAAGTCGCGAAGGCCATTCATAAGGCCTGTAGAAAGAATAATTTAGCAGGGCTGAGCCGCCCGAGTTTTTGGCCGAAGAGGTGCGTATCAGATACTGCTATGATGCTCAGGCCTTCTTGATGCGGCGCAGCCGGATGCAAGCCTTTTTCTTGCGCCCGCTAGGTGAACAATTCGGTCGAAGGAATTACGAGGATACGAAATGAATGCCGGAGCGAGTGTGCAAATACAACCGAGCCTGCAAACGATCCGAGAGGCGCAGAAGTTTTTGACGAAATATCTTGCGCCGACGCGCCTGATTCCAGCGCCTTTTCTGAGCGAACGGACGGGGAAGAAAGTCTATCTGAAGCTGGAGACGGAGCTGCCAACGGGATCGTTCAAGGTGCGCGGAGCATTCTACGCGCTGGCGCAGAGAATGAAGAAAGAAACGGTGGGGGAAGTGGTGGCGTCGAGCACGGGAAATCATGGCGCGGCGGTAGCGCTTGCGGCAAAGGAGTTTGGCCTTGCGGCGAAGATTTTTTTGCCTGCGAATTGCAATCCGGTGAAGCGTGGGCGAATTGCGGCGCTGGGAGCGGCGATTGTGGAGAGTGGCGGAAGTGATCCAGCTTCCGTGCTCCAATTGGCCGCCGACTATGCCAGGCAGCCCGGCGTTTATTTCCTGAACGACGCAACGGATGTGGACTTGCCCGCGGGGCCGGCGACGATTGCTTGCGAAATCCTGGAGCAACTTCCCAAGGCAAGCGCGATCATCGTGCCGATGGGAGATACGGCGCTGATTCGCGGGATAGCCGCAGCAGCGAAACAGATTGCACCGCATGTGAGAATCATCGGAGTGCAGGCGGAGCAAGCGCCGGCTTATTACCTTTCGTGGAAGGCGGGGGATGTTGTGGGTACGGACACATGCGACACGATTGCCGACGGGCTGGCCACGCGCACGCCGGAGGCGGCGAATGTTCGTGATGTAAGGAACCTTGTGGATGATGTAGTTTTAGTGAGTGAAGAGCAGATGCTGCGCGCGATCGAGATGCTGCTGATGAAGGAACATGTCCTTGCGGAACCTGCGGGAGCTGCCAGCACGGCGGCGCTACTGAAGTCGAGGGACGGTTTCGGCGACTGTCCGGTGCTGGTCGTGAGCGGAGCAAATATTTCGCGCGAAGTGCTCAAGCGGGCCCTCGCGAAGAGTTAAGCATCGCTCCAGAATCAATAGTGAGAGTTCAGGGCTCAAAGTTCCGCAAATACTTCCTGTTCGATCCCAAGTCGGAAGTACCTGATGAAAATTTGCCCACGCTAATGATTCTTTTCTTCTTCCTTTGCTTTTTCTTTCGCATACTTCATTGTCCTACAAAACAAGATGTGATTCATGGCGATGGGCGTTTCTCGTGAGAACAATCCCTGAGCGATGCCGTTATAAATCCGAAACTCATTTCGAGGATTCCGCGGGTAGGGAGAAGGCGACGTAGACACCGCCGGA
>DATDNK010000027.1:0-4801 GCA_036518275.1 Candidatus Acidiferrum sp. | reverse complement strand
GATCCGCAAAAGACTCCGCAACCCGTTGCGTGGACACGCGTCTACCGGTTGCCCGATTTCGCCTATTTCAACCACAGCGCGCATGTCAGCGTTGGCGTGACTTGCCAGCAGTGCCACGGGCCAGTCGAAACGATGGATCGCGTTCGCCAGGTTCCGGATCTGACGATGGGATGGTGTGTGAACTGTCATCGCACGGCGAACGCGTCCGGAGTGGCCAGCAAGCCGGTACATCCCTCGACAGACTGCTCGACCTGTCATTACTGAGGACCGCAAATGGCCGAAAGGAAGACGACAAAACACTGGAAGAGCTGGGACGAAGGCCACGGTGCGTCGCAACTCGTGCAGATTTCCCGCGACGAGTTCCATGAGCAGCTGGACCAACCCGCCGAACAATTCAGCCGCCGTTCTTTCTTGAAAGCGGCTGGTTTCGCCTCTGTGGTTGCGGCCGTTGGCGCGGGATGTTCGCACGCCCCGGTCGAGAAAGCGATTCCCTATCTCATTCAGCCCGAAGAAATCGTCCCGGGTGTTTCCTATTTCTACGCCACGACGTGCGGCGGCTGTTCGGCGGGCTGCGGCGTCCTGGCGAAAAACCGCGATGGCCGGCCCATCAAGCTCGAAGGCAATCCGGAGCATCCCGTCTCGCACGGAGGACTCTGCGCCATAGGTCAGGCTTCCTTGCTTGGTCTTTACGATTCTCATCGGCTCAAGGAGCCGCGCCTGGATGGCAAGGCCGCTTCTTGGGAAGAAGTGGACCGCCAGATCACTTCCCAACTCGCCGCGATCCGCAAATCCGGCAGTCCAGTCCGCGTTCTTTCTGGAACGATTTCGAGCCCCACGCTAAAGGCTCAAATCAGGCAATTCCTTGGACACTTCCACGATGCTCGCCACATCGTGTATGACGCGCTCTCGAGTTCCGCCATTCTTGATGCCCACCAGGAAACACATGGCCAGCGTTTGCTTCCGCACTTCCGGTTCGACAAAGCCGATGTGATCGCGAGCTTCGACGCTGATTTCCTCGGCACGTGGATTTCGCCCGTGGAATTTACGCACGACTATGTTTCGGGCCGTCGGCTGGATACCCAGCCGCCCCGCATGTCGTATCACGCCCAGTTTGAGTCGCGGCTCTCTGTAACCGGCGCCAAGGCGGACCGCCGCGTCCGCGTGTCGCCTCGGGAACTTGGCGAATCCATGGCGCGGCTCGCTTCGCGCCTGGCGCAGTTTGCCGAGACGCCCTTTCCTCTCGCGGAGAATGACTCAGCGAGTCGTCAGGATGCGGTGCTCGACAGCCTTGCCAAAAAGCTTTGGCAGGTTCGCGGTCGAAGCTTGGTAGTTTGTGGTTCCCAAGATGTCCCGCTGCAACTGCTTGCAAATTACATGAACGAGCTGCTGGGAAACTATGGTTCCACGGTGGATATAGCTCGTCCGTCGCTGCAAAAGAGTGGCAATGACCGCGAGCTGCAGTCACTCCTCGATGAGTTGAAAGGTGGGAAGGTCGCGGCCCTTTTCCTGTACGGCGTGAACCCCGTCTACAACCTGCCGAATGGCCTGCAATTGGCCGAGTGGATCAAGCGAGTGCCGCTCGTCGTCAGTTTTGCAGATCGCCTCAACGAAACCTCTGCCGTGGCGCGCTTCATTTGCCCCGACCACCATGCACTCGAGTCCTGGGGCGATGCCGAACCCGTACTTGGCTATGTCAGTTTGTTCCAGCCAGCGATTCGTCCCCTTGGGCAAACGCGTGCTCTCCCGGAAAGTCTTGCGATGTGGGCAGGGCAGCCGAAAACAGCCTACGATGCCGTGCGCGACTACTGGCGGGATAACATCTTTCCCCGTAGTAAGAGTGCAGCGGATTTTCAAACGTTTTGGGATCGTTCCGTCGAAGCCGGATTTGCTGTAGTCAGTCCTGACGCACCGAAGACCACGAAGTTCAAAGCAACCGCCCTTCGAGACCTCGCCAAAACTAATTCTGCCGCAGAGAAATTCTCATTAGTTCTCTATCCCAAGGTGGCCATGCTCGATGGCCGCCACGCAGAAAATCCCTGGCTGCAGGAATTGCCGGACCCCATCAGCAAAGTGACCTGGGACAACTATGCATGTTTATCTTCCCAAACTGCGCAACGGCTCGGACTCGCGGAAGGTGACGTCGTCCGCCTTGAGACAGATGCGCAGGAATCTTTCCCGGTTTTGGAGCTTCCCGTCTTTATCCAGCCTGGACAGCACGATCAGATCATTGCCGTCGCACTCGGCTACGGGAGCAAAGGGACGGAGCGCTTCTCTAACATGGGCCCAAAGTGGCTTTTCGGCAGACCCGATGTTGGCGAAGACGGAAGAATCGGCAAAAATGCATCGCCGCTGCTCTCGTTCAAGGATGGAATTCTGCAATACATCCGCGAAGGCGTCAGCATCCGCAAGACCGGGAAGCGCCTCTTGCTTGCTTCCACGCAAACGCATCACAGTCTGACCTTGCCCGAGAATGTGCCGCTGCTCGGAGGCAAAAAACGCGAGATCGTACGCGAGACGACTCTCTCCGCCCTGGTTGCGGACGCAAAGAACCCTTCCTCAGAATCCTCGAAAGCGAATGGCCTCTGGCCGGCCGATCACCCCTACACGGGTCATCGATGGGCCATGGCCATTGATCTGACTGCCTGCACAGGCTGCTCGAGTTGCGTCGTGGCCTGCCAGGCCGAAAACAACATTCCTGTTGTGGGCAAGGATGAAGTTCTACGGCACCGCGAGATGCATTGGATGCGCATCGATCGCTACTACTCGGGCCAGGAAGACGTCGACGTTGTGCATCATCCCATGCTCTGCCAGCAGTGCGACAACGCGCCTTGCGAAACCGTCTGCCCGGTGCTCGCTACCGTCCACAGTGGCGAGGGCCTGAACCAGCAGATTTACAACCGCTGTGTCGGAACGCGCTACTGCGCCAACAACTGCCCATACAAAACGCGGCGCTTCAACTGGTTCAACTACATGCGGGAAGACCATCTGCAAAACTTAGCCTTGAATCCCGATGTGACCGTGCGTTCGCGAGGCGTAATGGAGAAGTGCTCTTTCTGTGTGCAACGGATCGAAGCCGCTCGGATCGAGGCGCGCCGCCACGACAAGCCGATCGAGGATGGGCAAATCCAGACTGCGTGCCAGCAATCCTGTCCCGCGCAAGCCATTGTCTTCGGGGATTTGAACGATTCGAACAGCCGCGTAGCCAAGCTCGCACAAGATCAAAGGCGATTCGGCGTGCTGGAGGAGTTCAATTTCCGGCCATCCGTCAATTACCTCGCGTTGGTCCGCAATCGCGAAGGGGCGGAAGAAAAAGGGAAAGAGAGTCAGAACCATGGCTGACTTTGCTCTGCCTGTGCAGAAGCCTTTGATCGCCGGAAACAAGACACCGGCTGACGTTACCAGGGATATTTGTCACTCGCTGGAAGGCCGGCCGACGCGGCTTTGGTGGGGCGGATTTCTTCTTGCTCTTTCTCTCCTGCTGCTTGGAGCGGCTGCCGTGACCTACGAAGTTGCCACGGGGATTGGCACTTGGGGCGTGAATCGCACCGTAGGCTGGGCCGTGGGCATCACCTGCTTTGTGTTCTGGATCGGCATCGGCCACGCTGGAACTTTGATCTCCGCGATTCTCTTTCTGCTGCGCCAGCGTTGGCGCACTTCTGTAAACCGCTCAGCCGAAGCTATGACCATCTTCGCGGTGATGTGCGCAGGCGTCTTTCCCGTGATTCACCTCGGCCGCCCTTGGATGGCCTACTGGTTGTTTCCCTATCCCAACACACGCGGATCGCTCTGGGTGAATTTCCGGTCCCCGCTCGTTTGGGATGCTTTCGCCATCGGAACGTATTTCACCATTTCGCTGGTGTTCTGGTATCTCGGTTTGATTCCCGACCTCGCAACGGTTCGCGACCGATTGTGCTGCGGCTTCCGTCACAAACTGGCCTCGGTGCTAAGTCTCGGCTGGAATGGCTCGTTTCGCACCTGGCATCGCTATGAGTCTGTGTATCTCATGCTTGCGGGATTGGCGACGCCGCTGGTTCTCTCTGTACACACGATCGTGAGCTGGGACTTCGCGACCGGCGTGATTCCCGGCTGGCACGCCACTATTTTCCCGCCCTACTTTGTGGCCGGCGCCATCTTTTCCGGCGTTGCCATGGTCTTGACGCTGGTTCTCGTGGCTCGCAAAACCATGCGCCTTGAGGATTACATCACGCTCCGCCACATTGATGTCATGTGCAAACTTCTCCTGCTGACAAGCGGGATCGTCGGCATTGCCTACGCGACAGAGTTCTTCACCGCCCTCTATTCAACGGGGCCTTTCGAGGAATTTGCATTTCTCAATCGAGCATTTGGGCCTTTTGGTTGGTCTTACGCCATCATGGTCGGCTGCAACGTGCTTGTCCCGCAACTGCTGTGGTTTCGCAAAGTGCGCGGCAATCTCTGGATGGTTTTTCCGATTTCCATCCTCATCAATGTGGGCATGTGGTTTGAGCGCTTCGTCATTATCGTCACCTCGCTGCACCGCGATTTTCTGCCGTCGAGCTGGACCAGTTATCGCCCCACGCCCATTGAACTCTCCATGCTGGTCGGTAGTTTCGGATTGTTCTTCACGCTGTTTCTGCTTTTCTGCAGGCTGCTTCCGGTAGTTGCTATGGCGGAAGTGAAAGGTGTTTTGCACGTGGGCCGCGAGCCGAAGCCAGAGCTGCCTGTTCTGCGTTCGATTTCCCCACTCGAAGAACTGGAGCCTGTCGGCGCAGGAACTTCCGGAGGAGGACTGGAATGAGCCGGAGAGTGGTTGTCGGCGTCT
>DATDNK010000026.1:0-4770 GCA_036518275.1 Candidatus Acidiferrum sp. | reverse complement strand
CCAGCCGCCTTCGGCAGGAGCAATCTCGAACTCTTCCTGTCCAACGGTGTGGCCGCTCAATTTAATAGTGAATTTTCCTTTGTCTTGCACGAGGACGCTGGTCGGCGCGGCTTTTTTTTGAGCGGCGAGAGATAGCGTAGCGCAAAGAACAAGTCCCCAAGTCAATCCCATACACGTGGTCTTCAAATTCACGGTTTATCGTACCCCCGTGGCTATTGTCTCTCAGGGGTGAGGTTTCTCAACGACGAGATGCGCTTGGTTTCCTCCGGAAGCAACAATACCAAGGCGGAGAATTTGCGCGACGATTTCGGCGGGTTCGCCAGAACTGTCCACGCGATGGTCGGCAAGCTCATAGGAGGGCAGGCGCTGGGCATGGAGGGCACGGAAGCTGACCTCGTCGCGAAAGAGCGGGCGTCCGGTCATGGTCATGCAACGGGAAAGAAGAACCTCGATAGGAGAATCGAGCCAGAGCACAGGAACGCCGGCGTTGCGCAGAAACTCGGGGCAGCCGGGCTGCGCATAGGTTCCGCCGCCGAGCGCAAGGATGGTTCCTTGCTTGAGCTCAGAAGCGCGGCCAAGAGCGGCGCGGAGCTGGTCCGCTTCGAGTTGGCGGAAATAGGTCTCGCCCAAACGCTCGAAAATTTGCGGAATGGGCAGGCCGGCGGATTCCTCGATGCGCTCGTCCAGGTCCACAAACCGCCAGGCAAGCTGGCGCGCGAGGAGTGTACCAACGGTGGTCTTGCCGGAACCCATGAAGCCGGCGAGGCAAAGAATCGATACGCGCGGGGGAAAGCCGCGCGAGGGAGGTGTAGTTGTCACGCGAAAGAGGCGCGAAGGGCTAGTCGCGCTTCAAGATTCGGATTGTACCACTGTAGGTGGAGAGTTCGACTTTGGCGAGCCCCTGACCGACGGTGCCGAACAAAGAGCGGAAAGACCTCAGACCGCGATGAAATGCGCCATGAGAGTCAGGCTTGAGAAACGCGGCTGCTTGATTGTCCACGGTGCCCATGGTGGTCTGTGCTTTCAGGTCGAACGAGTCATTGCCGGAGAAACGCACTTCGACAAGTCCTTTACCGCTTCTCATCGAGTAAAGCCCAGTGCGAATGAAGTCGCCATCGAAGAGGATATTGCCGAAACTGGTGCTTGCTTCCACCTTGTTGAGAGCAGGCTGAAGAAACTGGGCCCCTCCGCTGACGGATTTGAAGTCCAGTTTGCCAGCGCATTGCGTACAGACCAGCGAACCACCTGTAGTTTTCACGATGATATAGCCGGAAACTTCTTTCAGGTGGACATCTCCGGCAACGCTCTCGAGGGTCATATCGCCCATGACCTGTTCTACATAAATTAGGCCGTTTTCAGTTTTGAGCTGGAGTTCAGTTTCCTCCGGAACCGTCAATTGCAAGCTGGTTTCGAGATCGAGAGGCTGCGCGGATGCATCCACGACGTTCCCCGTGACGTCGATCCGGTCACCTGCCTGCTCCATTTCAAAATTAATCTTGTTGGAGTTTTGAGTGGCGATCACGGCGACTTCCTGGCTCTTGGCAGATTTCACTTCAATACGGCCGTTCGCCACGTTTTGAATCACCACCACCGGCCGGCCGCTCACCGCGAAATGCTTTTCCGTGCGCTGGCTGGCGGCCACGGCGGTTGAGCCTGAGGCAAGCCCAACTGCGGCGCCAAGAAGCAGCGTGATGCTCCGTCCCATCGACCTGGTCCGCATGTTAGTTGACACTCCTTCCGCGATCCATCATCGCGGCAAGCAATTCCGCTTTTTGCTCATAGGCGCTGTAGAGATACTCGCGCGCCAGGTCGTCCTGAGGCGCCTGTTTCAGATGGCGCTCGCAATCGGCAATAAAATCGTCGATTTGCTTCAAGTTTTGTTGAAGGGCGGCATCCACAGGGGAAGAAGTGCTCGCAAAATGCATGTTCCGTACATCCACTTCCTGTTTGTTCAGCAGTTCGATGGTGGCAGCGGTGTCCGATGGAGGCGGAGGAGGGGCAGGGCCGCGTTCCGCAGGCTGCCGGAGTTGGAGAATTGCCGCCGCAGCAATGAGTGCCCCAACGGTGAAAGTTGCCAACGCGCGGCTGCGGAACAACTGGTTGAATCCCTGCCACCACCGGGGAGACCCTTGCGCAAGAGCGGCCACATGCTCCTTGATGACGCCTTCCAGTTCGAGTTGTGTCCGAAGCGCAACCCAGACGCGAGAGGGCGGCTCCACTTCAGCGGGCAATTCGTGCGCGGCTGAAACAATTGTTTCAAGATCGGCAATATAGCCTTGGCAGCGCCGACAACTCGCCACGTGCACCCGAGCCGCTTCCGGCAAAGGGGTCAAGCCTTCCTGTTCAAGAACCACTTCCACGTCCCTACACAGCATCGTACTCGCTCCAAGCAGAGACCAGCCGGATGGCCAGCTTGCTCCGCTTCACCTTTTTCTTTCTTGGGCCTCAACTCCCGGCATCACGGGGCCGCACACACCCTTAAGTGCGCCCATTGTAGCTCAATCGTCGTGTGCCGTCTGCGTTCTCGCGGCGTGGCGTTCCTGCCGCGCCTGGGCCCGCAATTCCTCCTGCAACAAGTCCCTCAGACGGGTTCGTGCTTTGTGCAGCTGCGATTTCGAATTTCCCACGGAGCAACCCATAATCTTCGCAATCTCATTGTGTTCGTATCCCTGAACGTCGTGGAGCACAAACACCGTCCGGTAGCCCGGTGGCAATTTTTCCACCGAGCGTTCCAGATTGACGCGATCCACCGCGCCGCTCAAGCGCAAATCCGGTGCGCCAATGTCTTTTCTAGGGCCGCCTGTTTCTTCGTCGGGCTCCGTCGTTTCTTCGAGCGAGGCCACTGGAAGCGATTTCTTCCTAAGCCGCATCAGCACGACGTTGACGGTCATGCGATGCAGCCAGGTTGAGAATGCCGACTCCCCTCGGAAAGTCCCGATCTTACGGAAGAGCTGCAAGAAGGCTTCCTGCATAAGATCTTCCGCATCGGCCGGGTTATTCACCATCCGGAGACACAGCGCATAGACGCGGCGGCTATGCAATTGGTACAACAATTCAAAGGCCGCAGCGTCACCCGCCTGAGCCAGCCGGATAGCTTCCACTTCAGTCACCGGTTTGGTGGCCTGCCGGGAAATCGACGCGTTCGGAGCGCTTGGTCGGTTACGGGCCAACGGTCCAATTGCGGCGCATCCACCCCATCGGATGCGCCGAATACCTCCTGGAGTTGTCCTGACGTTCGTCCGCTGGAGTCAAAGAGACACCCCCAAAAAGTGACATATTTCCACTCCTGGTGTTCAGGCTCCCGCGGCGAGCAGGCAGGATTATTCTCCCGCGAAAGCACTCATTCGTCTATGGGGGGATGTAACGAGACGGCCCGGAAATTCGGATTGATCCGCGATGGTTTTCTCGAAATCTCCAACCTGTCCAGCCGGAAGGACGACCAGGAAAGACTTGAACAATACTATGGTTTCCCGGAGGCAGGTATTAAGGTCGTAGTGGTCAGTATCGACTTCGCGCCACCCTCGTTCGGCGTCAGCGCATAGGCCATCGGCGAGCTCATCGGCGATGCCCCGAAAGTCCCGATCCAGATCTTCCACCATTTCCTCGAGCGTGCTGACTTTGTGAAGGAATTGGAGTCTATGGGAAAAAAGCACCCGATCCAGGAGCCCGCTCATACGTGCCGAGTGCTGGCCCCGCTGCCCATGATAATTCTCCGGGTCCAGCGGGGCGGCATTCGGGACGGTCCCGTAATGTTTAGCATGTTCGTGCAGAGCCCGGAGCGTGCCGGTGAGCGGGCGCGTGAGCCGCTCACAAAGCGCTGCACTCATGGTGATGGTGTCCAAGGCTTTTGATCGCAACCCTGCTTGTTTGAGCTCAATCGCTTCATTCAGAGAGATGCTGAACATGTTATACAGGGATTCGAGGCGGCGCTCGTGATTGTAGAAGACCTGGGCTTTCTCTTCGGGCAAGCATGCGCGCCAATCCATTTGGACACACCTGCCACGCGAAAGGGGAGGGCGGCTATGGGCTTTCAAGAGGGGCCTCCCAGGGCACAGGCGGGAGAGTATATCAAAAAAGCTTCCTTTGCCGCCACTTTTTTGCGATGACTAACCAACGGTTGGTGATGAGTCCTCAAAGTCCTGCGCTCCCACTCAATAGTCTAGAGATTAGGGCCTTTCGTGTGCGCATTTGTGTTGTTCCTGCAGATGACTGCCATCTCATTCACTGGATTGACATAGCTCGTTTCTTGCTCCAAAGAGGTTAGCGCCGCTATACTCGGTCTCCGTCTCTAAGAAAGGATTATTCTCCTTGGAATTCGAGCCGCGCGAGCAGTTTGAACTGCGCCAAAAGAAGATCGAGCAGATCCGGGAGCTAGGCCACGATCCCTATCCCCGCGAATTCCGCTGGACCGACACGCCGGCGGCGTTGGTAGAGAAATTCGGCGCGGTCACCGCGCCCGAGCTTGAAGCCAACAAACGCGAAGCGCGGGTAGCAGGCCGCATTGTTTCTATCCGCCTCATGGGCAAAGCGGGATTCGCCCATTTGCAGGGAGCAGGGAAACGCATCCAGATCTACGTTAAAAAGGATGTGGTCGGAGCAAAGGGGTTCCAACTATTTCATTTACTGGACTTGGGGGATTCCATTGGAGTACGCGGCCACCTGTTTCGGACCAAGACCAATGAGTTGAGCGTGTGGGTAGAGGAGATTTTCTTCCTGGCCAAGGCGTTGCTGCCTTTGCCCGAGAAGTGGCACGGGCTTACGGACGTGGAA
>DATDNK010000025.1:0-3229 GCA_036518275.1 Candidatus Acidiferrum sp. | reverse complement strand
CTGCACGCTCACCACTCGCGCCACGATCGTCCCGTCCCCATTCAACGGCTGGTACACAAAATGGAAGCCATCGGAACTGGTGATCATCGTCCCGGACCCAGCACCCGAGACCGCAAATGTCCCATTGGAGTAGCTGGCGCTACCCGCCACGCCCACCGAACCGATATCCCCGTCCGACCAAACCGAAGGAAGCGTAGGAAGCAGGCGGACAGTGAGCGATAGCGTCGTCGTCTTGGTTAGGGTGCCTGAAGTGCCCGTGATTGTTACTGTGACCGTGCCTGTTGTGGCCGTGCTGTTGGCTGAAAGGGTCAAAGTGCTCGTGCTGGCTGTGCTGCCGGGGTTGAACGACGCCGTCACGCCATTGGGCAGACCGGATGCAGATAACGCGACGCTGCCATTGAAACCGTTCTGTGCGTTGACCGTAATCGTGCTCGTGCCGCTGGCGCCCTGTGTGATGGTCAAGCTGTTGGGCGACGCGGAGAGCGTGAAGTTCGGCGGAGGATTTACGGTTAGCGAGATTGTTGTAGAACTGGACAGGTTGCTGGAGGAACCGGTGACTGTCACCGTAACCGTTCCCGTCGTCGCAGTGCTGCTGGCGGCCAGCGTCAACGTGCTAGTGCTGGCTGTGTTGGTGCTGGCCGTACTGCTGGGGTTGAACGAAGCGGTCACTCCAGCCGGGAGACCGGAGGCCGACAAGCTGACGCTGCCATTAAAACCGCTCTGTGGAGTGATCGTGATGGTGCTCGTACCACTGGCGCCCTGCACGATTGTCAAGCTGCTCGGCGATGCTGAGAGAGTGAAATTTCCTTGAGGGTTCACCGTGAGAGAAACCGTTGTCGTGCTCGTCAAGCTGCCCGACGAACCCGTGACAGTCACATTCGCCGCTCCGACCGCTGCGGTGCCGCTCGCAGACAGAGTCAGGAGACTGGAACTTGTAGCGGGATTCACGCTGAACGTGGCGGTAACGCCGCTTGGCAAACCGGAGACCGTCAAATTCACGCTGCCACTAAATCCGTTCAGCGTATCGATTGCAATAGTCGTCGAACCGGACGCGCCCTGGACGATGGCCAAGCTACCGGGTGAAGCGGAGAGAGTGAAGCTCGGTTGTGTGGAAGAGGATGGCCAATTGTTGACCAAGTTGGCGGCGTTAACCGTGCCAATGCCGGTGGCGAAGTCCCATCCCGTAGTGGTGCCATAGGCCGGTGCAAAAGACGTATTGGAAGTGGAGAGCACGCCGACAGAACCATCCCCCAGAAAGCAATTGGGCCCCGTGCAATCAACATCCATGTCACCCATCGTCACATCGTAGAAAATGCAGCTCGCGCCGACGGCATTTCCGTTGTTGGAGTTGCAGGAACTGCTCCCGGCCGAACCGTATTCGGTAGCGGCGAGCTGGTAATAAACGGGCGCGGGATTACCCTGCGGCGCACCCGCCTTCTGGTTGATGAGCGCCTGAATGCCGGCCATGATTGGAGACGCAAACGAAGTGCCGCCCGCACCCGACCAGGCACTTGGATCCGCGCCGCAGGCTGCGCCACCGTTCTTGGTATCCGACCAACAGAAGACGTAGAAGTGGCTCCAGAGGCCGTCGGCAGCAAAAAGCGAGACGTCTGGAGTGTCGCGCACGCCATCATTGGGATTCCCAAGAACAGACTGCCAGGACGGTTTAGCCCAGCCTTGGCACGAGCCGCCCACCACACCAGGAGTAGACGGAGCACCGCTGGCGCATTGGCTCGGCCCCCCGCCACCTGCCACCGTCGTTTGCAGCAATGGGCCTATAGTTGGGTCGTTGCAGAGGCTGGACGAGCCATAAGTCAGGGTGTAACCCTCAAAAGCAGAGACAAGCGCCCCGGCACAAGAATCATTCCAAGGAATTTCGGGAATGTAAGAAATCGCCGAGCCAAACGCAGAGGTGTTGCTCGAATTCCAATACGTGGCGTTGGTCCCGGAAAAGGTGTCACTGAAATCGGTGCCGCCAACCGCAACGTTGTACGGAGTCGAAGCAAATGCGTTGACGCCAATGCCGTGCGTGGCTTCGGCGACGCTGTTGTCGCAACCTGCCGCGCCGCTGTCGCCCGCGGCGACGAACACGGACACACCTTCAGTAACCGCTTGCTGGTAGGTGGAGTTGTAAGAGGCGTTCGCCGCGGCGCCGTTGACCGTTTCACACTGTCCGTAACTGACGCTCATGATCGAGGGCGGCGGAGCGCTGGCATTGATCAGGTTTTGGATGGCGATCAGGCCGCCGAACGTCGTCGTGGTGTCTGCGCAGGCAGCCATTTCGATGGCGGCGCTGGGTGCGGAGGCGCTGGCCCATTCGGCGTCCAGGATGGCTTCGGCGTCATTGGGAGCGATGATTCCGGGAGCGCCACAATTGTTGCCGGGTTGTGAGGGAGGCGCGGGCGGATGTACCTGCGTGAAGGAAGCTCCAGTGTAGGAAGACAGGCCCAACGTGGAGCGGAAGCTACTCCAATCCGACGCGCTGAACACGTCGGTGTCCTCAATGAGCACAATGGTCTGCCCCTGGCCAGAAATTCCGGCGTTGAAAAGAGGGCTCAAGTTATAGATTTTGGCGAGGTCCGCAGGCACAACTGCGTAGGTAGTGCCCCCAAATTGATCTGGGAACGTGAATTGCGGCCGCGTTTGATGCATCTTGTGCATCGCGTGCGGCCGAAAATCGTGCAGTGAGACGATCCCTTCGACCACGGGCGCAAGGGCAGCCGGAATTCGCGGATCGCTGATATTCGCTACGTGCTTCTCGCCTTTAACATCGAGGTGGTGAATTTCCGTCTGGAAGGCCTTTCGCACCTGGGCCGCTGTCCCGGAGAAATCAATGAGCATGCCGCTGGGATAAACCACGTTGACCCGGAAACCATGGGATTCGAGCCAGGCCGTGATGACGTCCAGATCGGACTTCGCTACACCAAACTTTTCGCCGAACTCCTGCGCCGAAAGCCAATGATGGAAATTGGGCGAGCCTTGCTTATGGAGTTCCTCAATGAATTGCTCAAGCGCCTGCTCTTGTTCAGGAGCGCGTTTCAGCTGCAGCAGCATGTGCTCCATGGCGAAATCGTCAGCCACGGCCCCGCGATCATTGGCAAAGTTGGCGGCCGGATGGGTATTGCCTCGCAGCGCGACGCGATTCGCTTCATCGACGTTTTGCGTGATTCTGGGGCGCGCTTGCGCGTTCGATCCTATTTGCGCCCGCACTGAGGGCGTGGCGACGGAA
>DATDNK010000024.1:0-3611 GCA_036518275.1 Candidatus Acidiferrum sp. | reverse complement strand
CGACGTGCACTTGGTTATTGAGATCCGTCATTTCAGGACAAGCTCCCCCGGACCAGCTCGCCCTATCTCGCCTCAAAGAACCTCTACACCTTTAGCGCCAATATGCTTATTGTCAGAAAGTTGTAACCCGCCCGAACGGTCAGTGTCAAGAAGAATGAATGGCGGCGAAGGGCGCAAATTTTGAAGGCAGCGGATTGAGAAGTGGCGAGTGGCGAGTGACGAGTGGCGAGCAAAAAAGAGGACAATGGAAAAGAGAAAATGGAAAATGGGACAGAAAAGAAAGAAGTGAGGGAGAAGGGAACGGAGAGCGCCGAGTACGCAGAGAAGAGGAGGGAGCATGTCCACGTTCGGACTGATTGAATACAAAGATGCAAGCCCGCAAGTGCGCGCGATCTACGACGACATTATGACCACGCGCAAAGTGGATTGGGTCAATAATTTCTGGAAAGCCATCGCGCACGATCCCGCGTTGCTGAAACGAACGTGGGAAAGCATCAAGCAGATTATGGCGCCGGGCGCGCTGGACCCGCTGACCAAGGAAATGATCTACATCGCGGTGAGCGTGACGAACAACTGCACGTACTGCATCTATTCGCACACGGCGTCGGCGTTCGGGAAAGGCATGACGGATGCGATGTTCAAAGAATTGCAAGCGGTGATCGGCATGGCCAACGAAACCAACAAGCTGGTGACCGGGTATCAGGTGGAAGTGGACGAGCAATTTAAGGCGCCGCTTGCGCGTAAGTAATTCGAAAAGGGAAATTGGAAAATCGAAACTCGAAACTCGAAAATCGAACCTAAGACAGATTCCTCGCCTGCCTGCTGCGTGTAGGCTCCGCTCCTCTTGGAGGACGAGTCGTTAGTTATTCTCCAGCAAGCTCTTTGGAAACCCGAATTGCGTATTTCGAGTTTCGTATTTTGAACTTCGAAAAAATGGGCCTGTACGCGCGAACAGGTGTCCACTAGCGAAACGTAGTACGCGCGTACTATGTCGCGGCTTCCCACCAGAGCGGAAGATATAAAGGTAGCCCCTTGCCGAAAAGCCTGCCAGCGGCAGGCAAACCTCTCCGGGGAGGGGCGGCAAAATCTCGCTTCGCGGATGTGCACGCCATGCCTCCTGTCATCAAGGATTCGGACACGCTGACGGCGGTTCCAGAGAACCCAGGACGCTCGGGTTCCGCGGGCGCATCGGCGAGCGATTCCGCGGTAAAGCCCCAACCTGTCGCGCTGGAGATTCCGATCACTGTGAACGGCGCGCGCACCGTAGAAGGCAGCGACAAACGGGAACCCTTCTCCGAGTCCACTAAGACGGTCATGGTGTTCGGGTCCGGCGCAGTTATTAAGCTGGCTTCCAACATGGCGCCGGGGCAACTGCTTTTCTTGACCAACGAGCGCACGAAAAAAGAAGTGGTGTGCCAGGTGGTGAAGTCGAAGAACTACCGCAACGTCAGCGGGTACGTGGAATTGGAGTTTACCGAGCCCGCGGTGGGTTTTTGGGGCATGCGTTTCCCAAGCGATCGAATTGGTCCGAGTCCGCAGGCTGCGCCAGAGGCAACGCGTCCGGCCATGGCGGGTAATGGTTCGTCAGCGCCTTCGCGGCCCGCGGCACAGAAAACGGAACAGCCGTTGGCGAAAAGCACTCCGGTTGCGGCTAAGCCTCCGATTGCGGCGCCCGTTTCCGCAAAGCCGGCGCCTTTGGCGTCCAAATCTTCCGTCGTTCCGCCCGCGGCGCCCATAGCGACGTCGCTTGGCTCGGATGAACCGCTCGTGGAACCTTGGCTGAAGAAACGCGGGCCCGTTTCCAAGGTTCCGGCCGCGCAGTCCAGTGTGGTTTCGCCGGCGCCGTCTGCAAAATCCGCAGAGCCAGAGCCAATCCATCCGATGGAGCCTAATTTTGAGTTGGCGCGACCCTCGGACAAGGCGGCTTCGCTTTTCGCGCCGGCGGAAGCATCATCGACGCTGCCGAAAGTCGACTTGTCGACACTCGCACCCTTCTTTGAAGTGAAACCAGCGGCTAACGAGGAGCCTCCGGCGCCGCCAAAGGCGCAAGCCGCCAGCGAGCCTGGGACGGAAGAATTGAAGAAGCACACCGCGCGGTTGCAAGACGAGCTGGGCAAAATGCAGTTTGCCGAAACGACATCCAGTTCGAAGTTGAAGGCGAAAGCAGAAAAACCCGAGGCAGAAAAGCCTGTGGTGCCGGAAATGGAGGTACCCTCTTTTCCGCTGACCGAGCAGTCCATTGCCACGCTCAAGACGGAACTGGTTCACGAAAACGCTGTGCGGCTGGTGGAAAATCCCGAGCCGAGCAACACGCCACCTGTGTTGGCGGAGCTGTCGAGGTTAGACGAGCCTGTGAAGGTTGAGCCTGCGGCGGCAATTCCTGCTTTGGAGTCGCTGGAGCAGGAGGAGATGAAGATTCCGGCCTGGCTGGAGCCGCTGGCGCGCGGTGCGTCCGCGCCGTCTTCGACTAAGGAACCCGTTCTGCGGGAAAAGGCCAAGCGGCGCGCCGAGCAGCCCACGCTGGAAGAAATGACTGCGCCGCTGGTCGCCCCGGCCGAAAAAGGACATGTTGCCGAGTCGCGTGTTCCGCAGTTCGGAAGCGCATTGCCGTTTGAGGAAACGAAGCGTGTCAAGGAAAGCGCGCCCAAGAAATCGGGCAAAGGGATGCTTTTCGTCGGGCTTGCGGCGGGGGTTTTGTTGCTGGCCGGCGGCGGCTGGTGGTACATGAATCAGCAGTCCGCGGGTATTCATGCCAACACCGCGGCCGTTCAGGCGGCCGACGTTTCCACGGCTGCTCGGGATTTGCAGACGAATTCGAGCAAGGAAGCTGCACCAGTGGCGATGCAACCCTCTAGCGAGGAGGCTTCGCCAGTCAAGCCCGGCCCTGCTAACGCTAATTTGAACCCGCCAAACCATTCAGCAAGCGCTCATGCGAGTTCGGTTGCTGCGGGCTCATCGTCCACAGCAGCTCGAAACCCGCAAGCTAACTCGCATTCCTCGAATAGCGGGAGTGTAGTCACGGACGGCGCTTCGGGGACACCGGAGCCGGTTGCGGCAACGGAGAAGAAACCGGTCCTTGGAGAGGTGCACCTCGCCGCGCCCAAGATCTCACAGAAGCGGACGGTTCAGGGCGGCGCGGCGCCGGATGCCGCGATCTCGTCCAGCGAAGACCAGCCGGAGGCCAATGCTGATTCTCTGGGAGCAAGCCTGGGAACTGAGAGCAATCAGCCGGCCGCGCCAGCTGCGCCGGTTGCGGTTGGCGGGGACGTCAAGCAGGCCAAGCTGATCTCCTCTGTGCCACCCGAGTATCCGGCACTTGCGAAGGCTCAGCATGTTTCGGGAGGCGTCACGATTGACGCACTCATTGACACTAACGGCCGAGTCACGAAGATGAAAGTGATTTCCGGGCCGACGCTGCTGCAGCAGGCAGCCATGGATGCGTTGCGACAGTGGAAATATCAGCCTGCATCTTTGGATGGCAAGGCGGTGCCAATGCATCTGACGATCACCATTCAATTCCGTCTGCAAGAGTAAGTTGTTCCTTTCTTTTGTACCTTCCTTTAAGTCTGACCAGCACCATTTCAAATCCAGAACCCTTGCGATAGGCGGGC
>DATDNK010000023.1:0-9803 GCA_036518275.1 Candidatus Acidiferrum sp. | reverse complement strand
GCCCTCAGGTGTTTCCCCTATTTCGATGTTATCTGCGTAACAGACAGGCCCACGCCCGATATGTAGTGTAAAGCCCTTGCCCAATCTATCAGATGTGCGTTTCTAGGGGGAGTTATGTCATCCAGAAAAATTTCTTTCTTCTCAGCCTTTCTTCTTGTTGCCTCCTTTGCGTTGGTTCTGCAAGGCAAAACAAACCGGCCTCCCACGAGCCGTGCTGTGCCTGTCCGCGCGACAGCTCAATCAGGAGACCCTAGTAATCAATCGCAATCGCTTCAAGATCCCGTTCAACAAAGTGCCGTCCAATTGGTCAAACTCGGCCGCCACACTTTTCGCTTCGACACCTTTGGCGATGAATCTTTCTGGGGCGACACCTTGATGCTTCATAAAGCGATCGAGGGCGCCAAACTCGGCGGCGTCGGACCCGGCGTCAGCCCCAAAACCGCTTTGGCCGTTGGGCTCAAGGTGGACGTTGACGCCCTCCCTGCAAATCTCGTTGTCGCTCTCAACCATGGCCAAGTGAATCTCAACGATCCGGCAACCACGCTAGCTCTCCTCAAATTGAACGCGGTCGTTGGCGTGACCGGTTTCTTCAATTCATCCGGAACGCTCCAGTCCATCGGCATCCAATGCGCTCTGTGCCATTCCACTGTGGACAATTCCATGCCCCAGTTCTGCGCAGGGGTGATTCAGCCTAATCCGGGCACGGGTTGCATCGGTCATCGCCTCGACGGCTGGCCTAATCGTGACCTCAACGTCGGCGCCATCGTCTCGCTCGCACCCGATCTCAGCGTTCTCGCTAATCTCCTCAGCACCGACCAAGCCACGGTCAGAACCGTGCTCGGCACCTGGGGGCCTGGAAAATTTGACGCCGAATTGATCCTCGATGGCAAGGCCTTCAATCCGCAGCAAATGACTGATGGCGCAGTGACCGGCACAAACGTCTCCGGCGCCACTTTGCTCCCGCCCGCTTTTGGACTCGGAGGAGTGAACCTTCACACTTGGAGCGGCTGGGGATCAGTCCCTCATTGGAACGCCTTCGTTGCGAATCTAGAAATGCATGGCAAGGGCAGGTTTTGGGATCCGCGCTTGAATAACGCTGCGCAATTCCCGATTGCCGCTGCCAACGGCTTTGGCGACCTACCGCACATTGATCCGGACAGCGACCTCATCACCTCCAAGTTGCAAGCTCTCCAGTTCTACCAACTCGCCATACCTTCTCCTCAGCCACCTGCCGGCAGCTTTGATCCCGCAGCCGCCGATCGCGGCGACGCCCTCTTCAGTGGCAAAGCGAAATGCAACAACTGCCACGTTGAACCGCTGTGGACAGACTCCGGCTGGAATATGCACACCGCTTCGGAAATTTGCATCGACGATTTCCAAGCCAATCGTGCACCGGATCGGCGCTACCGCACTTCGCCCATTGGCGACCTCTTTACACACTTCAAGGGCGGCTTCTATCACGACGGACGTTTCGCTACACTGAGCGACGTTGTCAATCACTACAACTCTTGCATGTCTCTCGGCCTGAGCCCGTCCGAGAAGAGCGACCTGATTCAGTATTTGTTGAGCCTGACGTTTGGGCCTCAGAATTCTTCATCTCGCTCAAGCAAAGCATCTTCCGGCTCGACTCAGCAGTAGCGAACAAACAGAAGTAGTTTCCGTCTCCTTACCCTGGCCAAAAATGGGAACGGAGTTAGCGTGGACGCGTTTCGTTGTTTCAATGCGAGAAACAAAATTCATTTTCCAAATCAAGAAAGGAGAAAGACATGTTCTGCTGTCAATTCCTCACGAAAACACCCAAGGACAAAAAGCCTGCGCGTCAACTTTTGCTAGCTCTTGCAACTGGCGCGCTCCTGGCCTTCACTGCAAGCAATGCCTCGGCTCAGCAGCTTGCGCCTAACCAAACTCATGGCTTCGGCAACGGCCAACTCGTCACTTTCACCTATCTCCAGAACTTTGATTGCGTAGAACAGCCCACAATGGATCTGGACTACAACAAAGTAAAGGCCCAATCCGATCCCAACGAATTGCAGACTCCGATTTGCCAGGTGGTCACTGAACCCACGCAAGATCCAACCGGTGGTGACATCAAGCACACCGCGCACCTCTATGTGTTCGTGCCCATGTTCTCCGTCAACAACGATCAGAACCCGGCGGATGCGATGGCATGTCCCAATGGCGGCCGCCCCGGCGAGCTTTGCGGTACGGCCCTGGGCACCGCGCTCATCAAAGCGTTCGGCTTCGTGCCTGAAGCCTGGAAGACAACCCCCTTAGTCCCCACGCAGTGCCCCGACCCCAACAATCCGGTCCCCGGCACCTGCACGATGCATGCTTCTTCAGTGGATTTGTCGGTTACGCTCGCGGCATTGGGAAAGGCGCCGAATCCTCCGGCCGGCAATATCTTTGTGCCCACGCCGAATCACAGCCATGTGATCGACAACTCTCGCGTCAACGCGCTGCCCATCTGGTGGGAAGTCCGCCCCGTCCTTATCCTGAATCAGAGCGATTGGCCCTCCGCCGATGGCAGTTCTGGAATCACTTCGGCTCATGCCATGGATGACGCCGAAGCCGCCGGCCGAGCCATCGAAGTCGGCTCCAACTTCTTCCTCTTCTTCAGCTCCGAAATGAGCTCCAATGCGATGGCATCGCATGATATGCACGCCATGCCGTCTTTCCGTAATGCCTCTTCCTCCGCGGCGATTTCCACCGCGAGCGCTGGCGACCCGGTCTCTAGTCGGTCCGCACAAGACGCAGGAAGCGCCCAAATACGTATGCAGCATTAAGCGGCTGCCCAAGCGTCACGCCATCGCAACCCGCGTGTTCAGCGCCCCACGCCATCCCTCTTCCGTGAGCGTCAGGAAGAATCCTGACGCTCGTGGCTGTTACTGGCTTCCGCGTCGGCGAATGTGACGCAGGTCACACTAGGTCGCCAAACTCGGGCGTTCGTCTTCCAGTCCACAGGGCCAGTCTCTGTTAAGACACAGAATCTTCACCAGATAGCCGCGTGACTTAAGTCACTGCGAGGTGTGCGCCACGGCTCTAACCTAGCAGCCATGGAGACCACCATGAGTGACAAAACCTACCATCGGCTGACCATTGCTGTCTTAGTTGGATTAATTATGGGCTTCGGCATTCCTCTCACCAAGAGTTCCTCCGCCCAGAAAGAAAAGGAGCCTAAGCCGGATCAGCATCAACTGGTCCTAGCGCCAAAGGCCGAACTTCCCCGCGAGGACGCTCGTTGGTCCTTCGCCCCGGATGTTCCCCCACCAATCACCCGCAAGGACCAACGGCGCGAAGTTGTCCACTGGACGATTCGCGAAGCGCAGAACGAAATCGCTCCCGGCGTGATCTACGACGACGCCTGGGGTTTCGAGGGCCACGTTCCCGGCCCGTTGCTTCGCGTCCGCGTCGGCGATTTAGTCGAGATTCACCTCAGAAACGCTCTCAATAGCACCCACAGCCATAACATCGACTTCCACTTTGTCTTGGGTCCCGGAGGCGGAGCGAGCGCATTGAGTGTCGGCCCGGGCGAAGACGCTGTGCTGGAAGCCCGCGCCACGGCTCCCGGCTTTTACATGTATCACTGCGCAACTCCTGACATTCCCGAGCACATCGCAAACGGCATGTACGGCTTCGTTCTCGTCGAACCGGAACAGGGATTGTCCGAGGTCGGCAAAGAGCTTTATGTCGTGCAAAGCGAGATTTACACCCAGGACGGCAAACCCGGCCACAAATCCTTTGACAGCGCTCGAGCGGAGAAAGCAGATCCGCAATATGTCGTGTTCAACGGCGCCGTCGGCTCCCTGCTCAAGAACCACGCTCCGATTGCATCCGAGAATGAGACCGTCCGCATCTACGTTGGAAACGCAGGCCCCAATCTCATCTCTTCCTTCCACATCATTGGCCAGATCTTCGACAAGGTTTATCGCGAGGGCGATCTCATCTCCCCGCCCGCGCGCGATTTGCAAACAACCCTGATTCCTGCGGGCGGTTCGGCCGTCGTGGAGTTCACTCCGCCTGACCCGGGCACTTTCTTGCTCGTGGATCATTCCATCTTCCGGTTGCACTTGGGCGCTGTGGGCTCGATCGACGTTTATGGCCAGGAACGAGCAGAAATCTTCCAGCCCATGACTCCGCGCAACATGGGCGCGATGAGCGCCGACGCCCATCTCGGCAGCATGCCCATGGGTCATATGCCTCCCATGTCCAACGACTCGTCTATGGAGCCATCAAGCGCCACCCCGCCCGCGCCAGTTGCTGCATCACAGCCCGAAAGAATCACCACGATCCGCATGATGCCCGGCTCGGGCATTTTCAAGAAAGGCCCAATGAAGACTTTCGAGCCCAGGACACTCACCATCAAAGCCGGCACCACCGTGGTCTTTAAAAATACGGACATTGGAATGCCCCATAGCGTGTATGGAGCAAAGGGAGAATTTGTCTCGCCCATGCTTCAACCGGGCGACACTTTCGCCCACCGCTTCGACGAAAAAGGCACCGTGAATTACGCTTGCTCGCCGCATCCCTGGATGAAGGGCGTCATCATCGTCAAATAAACGCTCCAACATCATTCGCGTTCGCTGAAGACGCAACTCTAAACGGAGCGCTCACGATGAAATGCAAATGGATGCCGGTCATCGACGCCGACAAATGCACGGGCTGCAATCTCTGTGTGGAAGCTTGCGGCCCGAAGTGCCTCGAACTCGTCGAGGGGATTGCCGCCCTGCCCCGTCCGGATCAATGCGGAAGCGAAGAGCATTGCATTGCGGTATGCCGCGACGACGCCATCCACATGCAATGGATACCCTTTGCCGGAAACGAGTCCGTCGGCCGCTGGCGCTCCGAACCTTGCGTCATTTCAGAAAACGAGGCAGAGCCGTATTTACAACTGTAGGCTCCAACTCAGAGTAGTGTTTAGTTGCGGCTGGCAACGCCCTATCTTGCATTATTCCATTGAAGCAGGATCCTCTGATAGTGCTCGCCGCGCGATTCTTGAGACCCCCGCGTTGATCACAGCACGCGGTCCCGCCGCGAACCTCCTCTCCCTTCTCGCCCGATAAATTCTGCTTGACAACATCTCATGATCTATATATATGTTCAGTTGTCTATACAAGTGGGTGTGGGGTGAAGTCAGCAAGTCTCGATCGCCATAGTTTTGTCCCACTCTGCTACCAGATCCAGCACCGCTTTCTCGAGCAAATTCGCTCCGGAGCCTTGAAAGCCGGCCAGCCGCTTCCTTCGGAGCAGCAAATCGCTTCTCGCCTGCGCGTTAGCCGCATGACCGCCCGGCATGCGCTCAAGGGTCTTTGCAGTCTTGGCGTCGCTTACAGCGAGCGCGGCAGGGGCACATTTGTCTCCCGCATAAAGCTCGAGAAAGATTTCCGCCAGGTCCTGTCGTTCAGCGAAGAGATGCGCATGCGCGGCTCCCGCCCGCGCTCCACGGTCCTCGCGTTCAGAAAAACGCAGCCAGATTCCCAGGTCGCCGAAGCGCTGCATCTTTCGTCTAAAGAAGACGTGTTTCTCCTTCGCCGCGTTCGCCTTGCGGATTCTGTTCCGCTCTGCGTCGAATGCACGCACATCCCTGTCCGTTTGTGTCCGGACCTCCAGAAAACACTCGATCCGGGGGCTTCCCTCTACCGCACTCTCCGCGAGCACTATGGCGTCCAGATCGACATCGCCGATGAGGTCGCCGAAGCCTCGCTCGCTTCGGCCGAAGAAGCGCGCCTTCTTCGCATTCCCAGAAAGGCTCCCGTCTTTCGCTTCACTCGTACGGCCTACTTCCGCAGCGGCGAGCCGGTCGAATTCGTCAAATCGGTCTATCGAGGGGACCGCTGCAAAGTCGTCAATCGCCTCACCCGTCGTCTCGGTTTAGGTGCAGAAGGGAGCATCTGATGTAACCCAAGCTCAACCGCGCAGTCTTTCTGTTGAATTTCTCGGGTCCCGAATCATTCGGTGTGAACATTTTCAATTCGGTTTCAGGGGTGGGAGGAATAAAGATATGAAGAAGCAGATTCTATTTGGAGTCCTAGCTCTCGCATTTTCACTCGCAGTTTTTCCCTCAGCCGTTTCTGCTCAATCCATCACCGGCACCATTGCCGGAACAGTGTTTGATTCAAAGGGGGGCGTCGTCCCGAATATCAAAATAACCTTGACCAACACGGATCAAAAAGTAGACGTTCGCACGGTGACAACAGACGACCACGGCGAGTATGTAGCACCGCTGCTCCCGATCGGCCATTATTCCGTCACTGCCGAGGGCTCTGGGTTCAAGAAGGCGGTGGTGAGCGGAGTGGTGCTGAACGTCAACGACAAGCTGGCCGTTAATTTGACGCTCGAAATAGGCGCTGTAAGCGAAACAGTGAGCGTGGAAGCCGATGTATTGCACGTTGATACTCAAACCGTGACGCCTTCAGGCTTGATTACGGGCACGCAAGTGCGCGAGCTTTCCCTTGGCACGCGGAACTACGAGCAACTCGTCAGCCTGATGCCAGGTGTCTCTATGGGCAATTTGAACCAGCTCTACATCGGCAACTCCCTGCCTTCGGGCTTGGCTGCGACCGTGAGCTTCTCGGTCAACGGCCAACGCAATGGCTCAAACAACTGGACCATCGATGGAATCGACAATGTGGACCGCGGATCCAACCTGACATTAAGCAACTTCCCCAGTGTGGACGCCATCAGCGAATTTAAGGTATTGCGCACCCAATATGACGCTGAATTTGGCAGGGCAGGCGGCGGAATCATTAACGTCGTCACTAAGTCGGGCACGAACAGTTTCCACGGAAATGCATACGAATTCTTCCGGAATGACGATCTCAATGCCAACACTTTCTTCAACAATGCCGCGAGTCCAAAAAAGATTTCCCGGCCGCCGCTCCGATACAACGATTTCGGATACACCATCGGCGGCCCTGTTTTTATCCCCGGCCATTACAATACGAATAAAGACAAGACTTTCTTTTTCTTCTCAGAAGAGTTTCGTCGTGTGATCACTTACTCGACATTTAGTGCTAGTGTGCCGACGACGGCAATGTTGGCAGGAAACTTTCAGAATAATGTTTGCGTGGCGTTTAGCGGTACCACCTGCACCCAAAATTCCAACACAATCACCAACTTTAATCCCGCTGCTGCCGCATACATTAAGGACTTCTACTCGAAGTTCCCCGCTCCAAATAATGCTGCCACTAGCATTTTTTCGCTCTTGACGGCCCAGCGCAATATCTTCAATGGGCGGCAGGAAGTCATTCGCGCCGACCATTTCTTTAACAGCAAGTTCTCTGTGTTTGGACGCTACGAGCATGATTCGATCCCCACCCAGGAACCTGGGGGACTCTTCACTGGCGACGTGCTCCCCGGGGTTGCTACCACCAGTACGAACTCACCGGGCTGGCAGGCTATGGGACATTACACCTACACAATCCGCCCCACATTGTTGAACGATGGCGGCTATGGCTTTAATTACAGCGCGATCATCAGCAATCCCATCGGCCTGGAACTAAGTTCACAGTCCCCTGACGTCGGGAGCGCAATCACCTTGCCATTCACCCCCACACTGACCCGCGTCCCGTCCCTTGCCATTAGCGGTATCTCAAGTGTTGCCGGGTTCGGTCCGTATCGTGACTACAATCGCGATCACAATATCTTCGACAACTTGACTTGGATCAAGGGCAAGCACGCGTTCAAATTCGGCGTGAGCTACCACCACTACCAGAAGAGGGAGAACGCTGGAGGAAGCAACGTAGGTTCCTTTTCCTTCCCCACAACTGGGAGGCCGACGGGCGCAAATTGCGTGACCACTACCGCCATCTGCAATACCGAGCAGGCTTGGGCAAACTTCCTGCTCGGCAACATCGCTTCTTTCTCTCAAGCTTCACAGGATGCACTCGCGGACATCCGAGAACATCAATTTGAAACCTATGCGCAGGACGAGTTCCGCATGACGCCACGCCTTACGATTACTCTCGGTTTGCGGTATTCGTGGTTTGGACAACCCTACTCCGGGAATGGGCAGCTCAACAACTTCGATCCCGCCCTTTTCGATCCCGCGCATGCGCCGACGATCAGTTCGACGGGCCAACTCTGCCTTGTCACTGCTTGCCCCGGTGGCGGAACGCCTAACCCGAATTACGATCCGCTTAACGGGTTCATCATTGCTGGCAAGAATTCTCCCTTTGGGTCGCACATCAGCAATAACGACAACAAGAACTTCGCCCCGAGGGTCGGTGTCGCATGGGACCCCTTCGGCAGCGGGAAAACATCGATCCGTGCCGGCTACGGGATATTCTATGACTCGACGCTGGTCGGCACCTTTGAGCAGAACGTGTTCAACGACCCGCCGTTCACCACTTCTGTGTCGATCGCCCAGGCCCCGTTCACGAATCCATCGGGCGGAAACCTCAACATTTCATCCAACCCGCCAGCTTTTGGTGGATCGGGCAGCGCAGCGTTCATTTCGCTCCCATGGCACACCCCCTATACCCAACAGTGGAGCCTCGACGTTCAGCGTCAGCTTAAGAAAGACATGATGATCGACGTAGGCTACTACGGGAACAATGCCCACCACCTCTTGGGCGTAGAAGACATTAATGAAGTCCCGCCTGGGGTCGGAGTGGCGAATGGACTCAACCCTGCCACTTTCACCAGCAGCGCCGGAGAGCTTCCCCTGAACCAATTCCGTCCTTTTCTCGGATATGGAGCAATCAGTGGAATCGCGAACCGCTTCAACTCGAATTATCACGCTCTCCAAACTCAGTTCCAGAAGCGGTGGGGAGCAAGTTCATTATTTATTCTCAACTATACGTGGTCTCACAATCTGACCAACAACCCGAGCGATCGATCCAACGCCCCGCAGAACATCTACGACATCGCTGCCGAATACGGACCATCTGCGCTGGACCGCCGCCACAACTTTACTGTGAGTTACGTTTACGACTTGCCTTGGTACAAATCCCAACAGGGCTACACGGGCCACATATTGGGAGGCTGGGAGGTGTCCGGCCTGCTTTACTACTACACGGGCACGCCGTTGACAGTGACCACTTCCAATACTGATCCAGGGGGACTCGGGCTACTGGGCGCAAGCGCATCCAGCGCGCGACCAGACATAACGGGAAACCCCAACCAGGGGGCACTCCATACCATCGCGTCATTCTTCAACACTTCGGTGTTCACTCCTACGCCAGTGACTGCAGACCGTCCTGGCACTTCCGGCCGCGGCGTTGTGACCGGGCCAAGGTTCCAGCGCTGGGACTTGTCTCTCTTCAAGAACACGAGGTTGAGGGGCGAAAGGATGTACCTGCAGTTCCGAGCCGAAACCTTTAATACGTTCAACCACACCAACTTTGCAGCCGTTGGCACGAACATTACACTCGCAACATTCGGCAAGGTTACTACTGCCAACGATCCGCGCATCATGCAACTCGGTCTGAAACTTAACTTCTAGCCCCGCCAAATCGCGGCAGCGGTTGGTTAACCCCGAGAGGGCTCCGACTCCCTCGGAGCCCTCTTCTTTTTTCCTGCGGCGGCTACCGGAATCTTGCCCGCCCTGAGCCGGCTTTACCCGACATGGAGTAACCGCGCATTGTATTTGCAAAGGGCCGATAGCTGACGGCGGGTGTCATCCGTTCCCAACCCAACAAGCCTTTTAGTGCAGCCTTTCGTCAGTGGCTTGCGGCCGCAGCGGCTAGTAGCGCTTTTCGCGATTCGCGCCACAACTGAATATATGGCTCCAGCTCGCGCATCATTCTTGTAAATTGCGCTAGGTCCAGCGATTGCGCTCCGTCACTCATCGCTTTTTCCGGCGC
>DATDNK010000022.1:0-3238 GCA_036518275.1 Candidatus Acidiferrum sp. | reverse complement strand
TTCCCCGCCCTCTCGTGAAGCCGGTGAAACCGGCGAGGACTTCACCAGGAATTCGGCGACGCCGGGGCCGCCGCCGAACCAATCCGCTCACGGCATGTCCACGCGCACGCGACTGCTTTTCTATCTCGCGGCGTGGCTCATCGTGCTGCTTCCCTTCCTTTTCTGGTGGAACACCTGGTTCGGCCGCCAGCTTCCTGATCGGCAAATCACCGAATACCTCCGCGACGACAAGCGCCCGCGCCACATCCAGCACGCGCTGGTGCAAATCGGCGAGCGCATCATGCGCCACGATGCAAGCGTAGCCCGTTGGTATCCAGAACTCGTCCGCCTCTCCACACATCCCGTCGAGGAAGTGCGCAACACCGACGCGTGGGTTATGGGCCAAGACACGGCGGGCGCGGGCTTCCACGAAGCGCTCTTGAAAATGTTGCAGGATTCTTCGCCGATGGTACGCGGAAACGCCGCGCTGTCGCTGGTGCGCTTTAAGGATGACTCTGGGCGTAGGGATGACTCCGGGCGCGCGCAAATTGTCGCGTTGTTGCAGCCAGCGCGCATCCTTGCGCCCACTGACGGCCGCGTCACAGATACCGCCCGCTTGGGCACGGCCATCCGCCAAGGTGGCATCGTCGCGAAACTGCAGCCCGCCACGTCGTCAGCCGCCGATTCGCGAGGGGGCGAATCGGCGGTCGAAATTCGCTCACCCGTCACCGGCCGCGTCCACTCCGTGGACGTGGCCGCAGGGTCGCCCGTCGCCTCAGGCGCCGAGATCGCCTCCGTCGATCCCGGCGACGAGCAGGTTTGGGAAGCCTTGCGCGCACTCTATCTCGTTGGCCGCGCCGAGGATTTGCCCGCGATTCGCCGCTACGAGCGCGAATCACGCGATATCCCCGACCGCATCCGCCAGCAAGCCCTCCTTGCCGACCAAGCCATCCGCTCACGCGCCTCGCAACCTTAAGGCTCAGTGGGAGCTCTGTATCGGCTCATTGTGGCAGTGCAGGCGCTTACTACCATCACCAGTCTCGACCAGCAGAGAAGTCTGCTCTCTGCCTTCTCACCATCTCATGGCGCACAAAGCGTCCACGAGGGCCAGCCCGTTAAACCTCGTTAAAATAGACCAAGGGATGTGCTTGTCCCGGAACTTGAGTCCAAGGAAAAAGCGATCCTTGCCGACTTTCTGGCAATAGACCACCTCGCCTAGCATGGAGACCTCTCCCTTAATGGGTGTGACCTCTGCCCGCTCGCCATGCTGCCACGAGCAAGTCGACTGTACGCGGACACCGTGCGGGCTGATGTTGTCGGTATAGGTTCTTTCGCGTCTCTGGTCACTCGCGCGCCCCAGCGGCGCGAGATTGACTTCCATCATGATGGGAAGTCTTCTTTCTTCCCTGCCGTTCAGCCGGCTCTCCATACCCATGCTCTGTGCACCTCAGCTAAGCTTTTGAGCGTCCCCGTACTGCTTGGGCTGGATGAACTCGCTGGCGTTTTGGCTAGGCGTCTGGTTTCTTACGAGGACGGCGGCTTCGGGTAGCCTTTTGCCTGTTCTTTGAACTCGCCCTTCGTGACTCCGCAACCTTCGCAGGGTAAACACCGTTCTTTGGAATAGCAATCCAGTGAATACCCTAGTACGGCGTGATACTCGGGTTCGACGACCGAAGTATTAGTACCCTTCACAACTCGTCGTTGTCCGGTCCTTCTGGCGGCCGCTTATCGTTCAGGAAATGCGCCGCGTCCAACGGGGCGACAATGAACTGAAACGGCGCCGGAGTTTGCGTAAGGTCAAAGCAATCGGAAAGGTCCTCGGCGGGCGTATCCGCGTATCCGAGAGTCGGCACCTGAAACACTTCTTCGATGAACTTTAGGATGCTCCCGAAATCGTGTGTTACATGCGACACATAGGCATGCTTCGCCAGCGGTGACACCACAATCAGCGGCACGCGAAAGCCGTACTCGTAAGAGTTCGTGATTTTCGGCGCCACGTGGTCATACCATCCGCCCCAATCGTCCCACGTAATGATAATCGCTGTGCTCGGCCAGTACGGACTGTTCCCTATTGCGTTGACAATCGACGCCACCCACGACGGCCCGGAGCCGTCGTTCGATGACGCATGGTCCGAAGCCGCCGCCGTCGGGATCACCCAACTTACGCTCGGCAGTTGCCCGTTTGTGATGTCCGTCAGGATCTGCGTCTGCGGCGTGATTACGTTGTTCGTCCAATCCGGCCCCATGCGCAGGTGCTGGATGGCGTTCGGTCCCGTCCAGATCGATCCTGGCGTCGGCGTGTAGTACTTCCAGGTGATGGATTTCGCGTCCAGTTCATCGACCAGGGTGGGATGTTCGAAACATGGGTATTGCGACGAATTCTCCGCTCCCGTTGGATCGATCAGCAGCACAAACTCGCCTGTCGGCGCCGTACAGCCCACCACTGCGCCCGCCACGGGCAGGTGCGGATTTTCTGACGCAAACAAATCGCTCGTCGCCGTCGGCGCCGATGTTCCGGAAATAATGAATTGATGCGCCGGAAAGCTCGGCCCCTGGTTTGTCTGGAACATGCGGTCGCCAAACGTGTACGTCTGCGCTAATTGAAAATACGGAGTTACGTCTGTCGGATTGACGTACATGAACTGTGGATTGGGTGGGGGGCAGCCGACGGCGCCCGACTTGCAACTAATGCCCACCAGATTGGCGCCGTCCATTTTTCCGCCGTCATACATTTTCACAAACGCGGTATGTGCGTGGCTCAAGTCATAGTCATTCGCCAGCGCGATTGGTTGCAGGGTAATGGTTTGCCCCAGAGAATTCATTCCGCTGTTGGCAATGTCCGCATTCGGCAGGCCGTGGAGAAGATTGTCCGGCGTGCGATTCTCCTGAAAAATCACCACCACGTGCTGAATCTTTTGCCCAAAGGGCGACGGAGGAGGTGGCGGTGGAGGTGGCCCCACCATGGTCCCGCCGCCCCCGCAACCACTGGAATTCACCATCAATCCGATTGCCAGCAGAAAAATGAGAACTGTGAGCACTAGAACCGGGCTTCGATGCCGCATATTCCTTCACCTCATGGCAGCAAGCGCAATCTCGCGGAACAAACTTGGATTTGCGCGAAGTGTTGTACCTTGGATGACACGAGCCGGGCGAGCCTGCCGCGGCAGGCTTGCCCATACCAACCCTGCCATACCCATTTAGTTGCACCATCGTAGCGGAGTACTATCGACGGAGCTACGTACACGGTGGATAATGCGGG
>DATDNK010000021.1:0-7007 GCA_036518275.1 Candidatus Acidiferrum sp. | reverse complement strand
ATGGTGCAGCTTCTGAAGCGCCTGGGGTTTCAAGAGCGCATCAAAGGCAGCCACCACATATTTTCCCGCGACGGAGTCGCCGAAATCCTTAACTTGCAACCTCACTCTGGGAAGTGCAAACCGTACCAGGTGAAACAGGTCCGGAATGTTATAATTAACTACCGCTTGGCGGGAGAAGCCGATGCCTAGATACGAGATCATCATCTACTGGAGTCAGGCTGACGAAGCATTTATCGCCGAAGTCCCAGAACTTCCCGGCTGCTCCGCCGACGGAAAGACCTACAAGGAAGCTCTCGCCAACGTGGAAATCATCATTCAGGAATGGATCGAAACCGCCAAAGAACTCGGCCGCCCCATCCCCGCCCCGCGCGGCCGCCTCGCCTTCGCTTAGGGAAACTCAGGAAACTCAGGGACAGGAACCATGAGTAGAGCTACTTATCCATTGAAGCTTCCGAACTCCGTCAAGAAGGCCGCCCAGCGCCTCGCCAAAGAGGACGGTGTCTCCCTGAACCAGTGGATCGCCGCCGCCGTCGCCGAAAACGTGGGTGTAATTGAAACCGCCGCGGACTTCTTCAAGAAGCGCGCGGGAAAAGCCAAAGGCGACGGCCTTATGAGATTCCTTCGCAACTCCCCTCGCGTCGCCCCGGAACCGGAAGACCAACTCCGCTAGCCGTGCACCTCGCGTGGCGGGTGGCCGCGCCTTAATTCCGAAAAAGCCTTTGGGTGCTGTAGCGCCTCGCTTTAGTTTGCCCAGGCGCGAAGGGCGAGTCCCGCTCCGCGCGCAAGTAGCTTCCCCGCTAGCACCACTCCCTAGGGATCGAAACTCGAAAATCGAAACTAAAAAATGAGTGGGTTTCGCGTCAAAGTCTTCATCCTCAAAAGGGAAGGGAGCGACACCCGCCAGAAACGTCCCGTCTGTCCAATTCGGACATCTCAGGGGATTTCTGCCATCCATCGCGCATACGCAATGCCTGTGCAGATCATCAGCACGAACACAGCCCAAAACCACAGATTATGAATCGTCAGATATTCGAGCGTACGTAAGCTGACCGCTGCATTAGTTCTGATCGAAAACTTCTTTATGTAGAAGAGTAGGCCGAAGATCACAAATGCCAAGATGCCGTATAACGTGCCTCGAAGTATCCACATTTGACCCTCCTTCTTTCAAGGAAAGGGGGAAAGGTAAAAACCTTCCCCCTCTTATTCTAACGTTGGTTACGGGTTGTTCTTAGTGCAAAAAGCAGGTAGGCGTGGGGCATAGACTTCTACAGCATAAGTGTCTATATTCAGGAAGATGAAAGGTTGCCATGTGAAAAAACGGAATCCCAAGCCTTTCACGTCGTAGTACAGCGGGTCTGGAAATAAATCCGAACCTTCAATCGAGCTAGGATTCAAGTCTGGTGGCGAGGTGTCCCGCGTACAGGAATACGCCACGACATAGTCGCAGTAAGTGATTCCGGTCTCTTTCGAGGTGATACAGTTATCCTTTACGCCTGTAAATTTGTCTTGCGTGTGGAAACTCAGGGAAACTCAGGAAACTCAGGGACAGACGGAAGAAACTCAGGGACAGACGGAACGTTCCCCACACTGTTTGAAAAGGCCCGTGTTGTTCATAACAATTGGAGATTCCCAGAATGGGGAACTTTCCGTCTTTCCCCAATTTCCCCCAGTTTCCCCAGTTTCCCCAGTTTCCAGAACTGACCGGACACTATCGAAACTTCTTATTCTTGGCGTCCTTCAGTAGGTTGACTGCTGGCGATAGAAAGAAATAGCCGGGGAAAATGAAGAAGTAAATAAAGAACGCAAAGGCTTGTCGCGAAGGTGGTTGAAAGTCCCGAACCCCGGTGCGTGCCATCCATCCTATGAATGACGTTGCGATCTCGTAGTCCAACCAGACGAGAAATATTGCCCATCCAATCCATTTAACCCTTTGCCGACCTGTCACAGGCTTTGGTGGCGGTGGCGTCGGGGCCTCATGCGAATCGTTGGAACGGGCGCGCTCGTAAACACTGAGGGTATCTAAGTATTCGCCAACTGCTCTTTTCCCCTCTCTTTCTCTGCTACGCTCCTCTTCCTCATCTGCTATCCGGTCAGCCAAGTCTTTGTTGCCAAGGTAGGTCTTGTAGCCCTCCATCTGCGCATCATAAAGCTCTTGACCTTGGATGATGGATGGTTTCTCCCCATTCAGCCCTGCTTCGAACGCCTTTCTTGTAAAATAGTTATTCTTCACTTGTCCCCCTTGATCGACGGGGTTACAGCCATCCGTAAAATTCTAGTCTCGCGTAGCCTGGCGGAGTTAGGCGCGCCGAGAACACCCGTTTCGCCAGTGTCCCGATTATACGCCGATAGCGGGTAGTGCCTGGAGACAAGCCTAGGGCATAGCGGGCTTGCCGCGGGTGGCCGACCCTCGATCCGCAGAAACCTCTCGGGTGGCCCATCCTTGCCGGGTTTGCAAGGGTGGGGCTTCCTTTCGCTAGCCTTTTTTTTGGGCGGGTGGCCGACCTTCGATCCGCTGCAACCTCTTGGGTGGCCCATCCCTTTGGGATTTTGTTTTTGGCAAAGGGTGGGGCTGCCTTTCGCTAGGCGGGTGGCCGACACGTTAAGCAGTAAGACGATCTTGGGTGCCGCATCCCTTGCGGTTTTCAAGGGTGCGGGTTTTGACGTTCCTTGTTCCTGTTTTCGTCCCTCATATTCCCCACGACTTATTCTTGCATGAACGTCTAACTTGACCGCAGCGGGGCCGTGCGTTAGGGTGTAAAGAGTTTCTCCTAGGTCGGCGCCAAGTCCCTACGTGCAGCGAGGAGGAATCCCATCGGCAAGCCGGTTCCCGTAACCCGAGAACCTTCCAATTGGATGCGACGTACCGTTCACATTTCCGGACAAATTGAACCCTTCTTTGGCACGCTGGATGAAAACGTGCGCCTGCTCGAAGACTCGCTGCACGTGCGCACGCATTTGAACGACACGCGGCTCGTCATCGAAGGCGAGCAGGACAGCGTCGACCGCGCGGTGACGATCGTCGAGGAATACAATCACTTGACCCGGCATGGACGCAAGCTGTCATCGTCAGAAGTGAAGTCGCTGGTGCGCGTGGCGACCGAAGAGCCGCACGAATCGCCGCGCGGCATGTTCGAACACGGCCGCACTCGCTCGTTTGGAAAAAAGCAGGTCACCCCGAAAGGCGCGAACCAGCGGCATTACATGGAAGCCATCGAGAAGCACGACATGGTTTTCGCAATTGGTCCGGGTGGCACAGGGAAGACGTATCTTGCTGTGGCCATGGCGGTGAGCGCGCTTCTGACCAAGCAGGTCAACCGAATCATTTTAGCCCGGCCGGCGGTGGAAGCGGGTGAGCGGCTTGGCTTTTTGCCAGGAACGCTGCAGCAGAAAATCGATCCGTACATGCGTCCGCTCTACGACGCGCTGTACGACATGTTGGATGCGGATAAACTGGAGCGGTTCCTCGAAAAGGGAATCATCGAGGTGGCGCCGCTGGCGTTCATGCGCGGGCGCACTTTGAACGACTCCTTCGTGATTCTCGACGAAGCACAGAACACCACCAGCGAGCAAATGAAAATGTTTTTGACGCGTCTCGGCTTCAACTCAAAAGCGGTCGTCACCGGGGATGTCACGCAGATTGACTTGCCGCAAGGAAAGAAGAGCGGGTTGATTGAGGCGCTGGAGGTTTGCGGCAAAATCGAAGGCATCGGCAACGTGCAGTTCGGAGAGAAGGACGTTGTGCGCCACAACCTGGTGCAGCAAATCATTCGCGCCTACGAAGATTATGAGACGGCGCATCCGCAGCGCGGCGGCGCGAACGGAAAAGCAGCGGCCCCGGCGAAAGAGTCCGGGCCTCGGGAATCCGGAAAAGATCCTGCGCAAGAAATCCAGCAGGGATGAATAAGCTTTGTTGACATCCCGTCTAGAGCGCGCAACCGCCCAAGCCTGTCATCCCGAATCCCCGCGCTTCTTGCGGGGTGAGGGATCTGCTTTTCGGTTTCGGGGTGGCTTGATCGTGGATGACAACAGAGCCAAGGATGATTCTGAACCAGCAGCATGAAGTGCGCCTGGCGCTGCGCCCCCTGGAATCGTTCTTACGCCGAGTGAAAAGGGAACTCGGCTTGAGCCAATCGGGCGTGACAATTTGTTTGGTGAGCAATGCGGCGATGGCGCGCTTGAACCAGAATTTTCGCAGGAAAAAAGGGCCGACCGACGTGCTTTCGTTTCCAACCGTGGCGCGGCAGAGGCCGATGCGTTTGCGCCACAAATCCAATGGGAGGAATTCTGCAAAACGCGAATACCTTGGAGACATCGCCATTTCTCCGGCGACCGCACGGCGCTACGCAAAAAAGCAGAAGCGTCCTCTCACGAGGGAACTCCGGGTGTTGATTTTGCATGGCGTTTTGCACTTGCTGGGCTACGACCATGAAACCGATCATGGCGAGATGGACGAGATTGAGCAGAAGCTGCGCAAGCGCTTCGGGTTGAGCTGATGTATCTAAGCTGGATGTACGCACTCAGTGTCGTGTTGGTCGGGCTTACGCTGCCGATTTTTTCTTACCTCACGTTGATTTACCGCGAATTGGGACGCATGACCACGGGCCGCGTCCACGAGCATTTGGATATCTTCGAAGCGGAAATCGAGCCCAAGCTAAGAATTAACCGGCGCAGCGGCGGACGCACGTTCCGCATTATTGGGCATTTCTGGCTGGCGTTTCTTGTTCTGGAGACCACGCGCGGCGTGGTGTATTTCGTCCCCGGAACGTGGGAATCGCTGCTCGAGTTTTGCGTCTTCGTCATCCTTGAAGTGGTTCTCGCGATGCATTTCATTCCGGACATGCTGTTGTATCGCACGACGGGGCGCTGGTTGCTTCCGCTTTTGCCATTAATTCATGGCGCGATGTGGCTCGTGTGGCCGGTGCGCGTGTTTCTGGAAGGAGCCGAGTCGCTCGCGCGAATCTCCGAACAGGAAGCAGAGAAAACGGAGGAACAGCGCACCGAAGAAGGAATCGAAGCGTTGGTGGAAGCCGCGGAAGAAGAGGGCATCATCGAGCCGGAGCAGGCGGACTTGATCGAGCAAGTAGTGGAATTCAGCGACAAGCGCGTACGCGAAGTGATGACGCCGCGGCCGGACATCGTGGCGCTTTCTGCGGAGGCTACTCTGGAGGAATTGCACGCGAAAGTGGTGGAAACGAAATTCAGCAAAATTCCCGTGTTTGAGAAATCGCTCGATGACATTTTTGGTGTGGTCTATGCTCAGGATCTTTTGCAGGTGGCGGATGCAGACATGCCTAAGCGAAGAGTGAGGGAGCTGGTGAAGCCGGTGTTGTTCATGCCGGAAACGAAGATTGGATCGGATCTGCTGCGCGAGATGCGGCAGAAAGGCTACCCGCTGGCGGTGGTCATTGATGAGCACGGGACCGTTGCCGGCATCGCCACTGTGGAAGACCTGGTGGAGGAAATTGTGGGCGAGAGTGGCAACGATAGGAAGCCGCTCGCGCCAGACGTAGTGCGCGAGCCGGATGGCGGACTGGTGATGCGCGGAAGCATGGCGATCGACGCAGTGGAGGAATTGTTGGGCGTGCATTTTGGCGAGGAAGCGGATGAGACGGTGACCACGCTGGCCGGTCTTTTGAATCATGTTACAGGCAAGGTGCCGGCGTCCGGAGACAAGATCGACATGGAAGGCCACCGGTTTGAAGTGGTTGAGGCGAATCAGAGAAAAGTGTTACGCGTGCGAATCCGCAAGCAGATGAAGGCGGTACACACAAAGAAGTAGACTCGGCGAAAACGCAGTAGGCTCAGAGGCGCGGGGTAATCAGGCAATCTCATCGTGGAGGCGAAAGATGTTCCGTGTGACATCGAGACGTTTTTTTGCGGCTATCGCGTTCGTTGTGGCCTTTGTGATGGTGGAGACCGCGCCAATTTGCGCGCAGCAAAAGCCTGCGGCGGAAGAACCCGACGTGGACATGCAATGGGCCGTGAAGATTCCGATGCGCGATGGAGTGAAGCTGAACGCGACAGTATTCTCGGCGCACGGCCAGAAAAATCCGGTTCCCGTTATTTTTACTTTTACCCCGTACATTGGAGATTCGTACACCGACCGCGCGGTGTATTTTGCAAAGCACGGTTATGTGTACGCGTTGGTGGATGTACGAGGGCGCGGGAATTCCGGCGGAGAGTTCTGGCCGTTTGAAAATGAGGGCCGGGACGGCTACGACGTGGTGGAATGGCTCGCCAAGCAGCCTTACTGCAATGGCAGAGTCACGATGTGGGGCGGCTCATATGCGGGATTCGATCAATGGACGGTTCTGAAGGAGTTTCCGCCGCACCTGGCAACGATTGTTCCCGCGGCGGCCGCGCATCCCGGCGTGGATTTTCCGTTCCAGTACAACATTTTCGCTCCTTATGACATGCAATGGCTCACATTCACCAGCGGCGCAACGAGCAACGCAAGTCTTTTTGGGAATAGCAGCTTTTGGGGCGCTAAAGCGCGCGAAATGTATATGGCGCATTCGGCATTTCAAGATTACGACAAGCTCGTAGGAAATCCTTCGGCGGTATTTCAGAAGTGGATGGCGCATCCAACGCCTGACGCGTATTACGACGCGATGGTGCCTTCGCCGGAACAGTACAAGAAAATCAGCGTCCCAATCCTGACGATCACAGGACATTACGACGGGGATCAGCCGGGCGCGTTCACGTATTACAAGCGGCATATGCAATACGGAACGGCGGAAGCCAAGGCAAAGCATTATTTGATCATCGGGCCGTGGGACCACGCGGGGACACGCACGCCAAAAGCGGAAGTGGGCGGATTGAAATTCGGCGCCGCGAGCGTTCTCGACCTCAACAAGCTGCACACCGAGTGGTACGACTGGGCAATGAAGGGCGGACCAAAGCCGGAATTTCTGAAGAAGCGCGTGGCGTATTATCTAGTCGGGGCTGAGGAGTGGAAGTACGCGGAGAGCTTGGAAAGTATCGCGAATGCGACGAAGACATTTTAT
>DATDNK010000020.1:0-11504 GCA_036518275.1 Candidatus Acidiferrum sp. | reverse complement strand
TTCTCCAGAAATTCCTGGCACCGGTCGAGCTGACGCTTCAGTTCCGCAGCCTGGCTGGCAAGCCGCTGCGCTAATTCCTCGGCATGGCTGCGGTACTTCTCCATTTCTTCTTTCCAATGAGAGGCGATTACAGCGGCGGTCACGACGGCGATGTCGTCCTTTGTGGCGAGCCCGTTAGTGGCGGCTTCGACGCGGGAGGGGAAAAGCTCCTGCACCTCGCGAATGCTGGACTCCCGAATATTGTCAATGGTGGCCACGGCATTGCGCACGGCTTCGTCCAATTGCTTCGCAACGGCCGTTTGCACCGCTTTCTCGGCCGCTTGTTGTAGCTTTCCCTGGAGTGCGTTGATAAGGCCATCCGGAGTAATTACGATGCGCTGCGGTTTCGGAGCTTCGGTAAGCACAGGAGCCGGAGGCTTGGATGCAACGGGGGAAGGCGAAGGAAAAGTGGCGACGTCGGCAATCTTGTGCTCGAGCTTCGAGGGCGGCTCCTGTTGTTCTTCTGCTTCGGCCGGTTCGGTTTCGATTGCTGGAGCCAGGGGCCCAGAAGCGATAGCTGTAGCGAATTGAGGTATTGAGGTTGTGGTTTCTCCGAAACGCAACCAATCCTGCGGCGGCGTCACAATGCCCCACACGTTCGCGGGATTTTCCAGCTCCACGCCCACTTGCTGCAATTCGCGGGTACTCTGCGATGGATGCACCGAGCGTACTCTGGCCCGAATGGCTGGCGGCTTGGGTTCCACGTTCAGCCCGACGACTTGCAGCGTTACCCAGGTCCCGACGCCATAATCGTGCCGCGAAGGATAGCGACAACCGTGCAGATTAACGCTCGTGGAAACGGTCCTTTCCACAAACGGCTCGCCCAATTGACTTTGGCCGAAGACGATCAGCGGGACGGAGCGGTCGATGCGCGTGCTGCGGCGCGCTTCTTCTTTGACAAAATTATCAGGGGTTCTCGCAAGAGAGGATTGGCTCACGTCTTCTCCTGGAATGCGCTCTGGATTTCCCATGATATTTGGAGCGGCTTAATTCACCTGGGAAGTCCCTGCCGCTCCTGGACCCTAAGTCGGTAATGCTAGCCGAACCCCGCTCTATTGTCGAATTATTCCCGCAACGGCAACGGTGCCAAATCGCACTGAGAAAAGGCGGATTTGGCAGGCGACGAACTCGAAAGTCTTTGATAGGCTTGCGGCTCGAAAGGGGGACCTCTTATGCGCCGCTTTCTTGTTTTTGCATTTTCGATCCTGCTGACGACTGTTTTTGCGTGGGGACAAGCGCCGCACCGCATCGCGATTCGCGCCGGCAAATTGATCGATGGAAAGGGCGACAAGCCCATGGAGAAGGCGCTCATTCTAATTGAGGACGACAAGATTGTGTCGGTTACGCCGGGCGGAAACGCACCCGCGGGCTCCGAGGTGATCGACCTCTCGAAAGAGACGGTGCTGCCGGGATTCATTGACGTGCACACGCACGTTCTTCTGCAGGGTGACGTGACCGCAGCGGAATACGACGAACAGTTGTTGAAGGAATCGATTCCGTACCGCGCAATTCTCGCCGCCCGCAATGCGCAAATTGCGCTCTCGCATGGATTCACGGCCATGCGCGACCTGGAAACCGAAGGCGCCATGTATGCCGACGTAGACGTGAAGACGGCCATCGCCAACGGCGAAGTGCCTGGGCCGCGCATGCAAGTGGCCACGCGAGCCATGACGCCGACGGGAATGTATCCCCTGCTCGGTTATTCGTGGGAGCTGAAAGTGCCCACCGGCGTGCAGTACGTCGATGGCGTGGAAGGTGCGCGCAAAGCGGTGCGCGAGCAGGCGATGTACGGCGCGGATTGGATCAAATACTACTCCGACCGGCGCTACCACTTTGAGGGCGATGGCCTCTTGCACAGTATGGTGAACTTCACAGATGAAGAAGCGAAGGCGATTGTTGACGAGGCACACCGGCTGGGGAAGAAAGTGGCGGCTCACGCAATCGGGAGCGATGGAATCGCTGCGGCACTGCGAGCTGGCGTGGATACCATCGAACACGGCGACGGGCTGACGGATGCACTGATGGACGAGATGGCACGCAAACGAGTTTATTGGGTGCCGACTCTGACTGTCGGCTTGTACGTGGCCCCAGGCCGCGGGGGAAACTGGCAGAAGATGGCGGACCTGCAGAAAGAGAATTTCTCGAAGGCGCTTAAGAAGGGCGTGAAGATCGCGCTGGGGACGGATGCCGGCGGCTTTGACTGGAAAAAAGTGAATCAAGCGAAAGAGTTTGAATATTACGTGCAATACGGCATGACCACGATGCAAGCGATTCATACGGGGACGTCGACCGCTGCGGAACTGCTCGGCTGGAGCGACAAAACGGGAACCGTCGAAGCGGGCAAGTGGGCGGATCTCGTCGCGGTCTCGGGCGATCCGCTCAAAGACATCACGGAATTGCAAAAAGTTAAATTTGTGATGAAAGGCGGAACGATCTTCAAGAATGAGACGCACTAGCCGGGGTTGGATTTCACTGACTTGTTCCTCAGTAGAACGAGACCCCGCCGTCGACATTGATGGACTGTCCGGTGATGGCGCTCGACTGCTCTGAGCACAGGAACAGCGCGGCACGTGCAATTTCGTCTGCGGTTTGAGCCCGGCCTTGCAGCAAGCCGTTCAGGAAACCAGCCAATTGCTCTTCAGGGCTTACGCCAAGGCGATTCGCCAGCGCGGCCCCCAACTCCTTCGACATTTGTGTTTCGGTGACCGGGCCGGGGCAAATCGCGTTCACTCGCACGCCCTTCCGCGCGCCTTCCGCGGCCGCCACACGAGTTAAACCGAGCATTCCTGCTTTGGCTGCGGCGTAGGCCGAACCCCACGAATAAGCGGCTTTTGCCGACAAGCTGGAAATATTGAGGATCACGCCCGAACCGCGCCCATACATTTCCGGCAGCACCAGCTTGGACAGCAAGAAGGCGGCCCGCAAATGTACGCTAATCACTTTGTCGAATTCCGCGAGAGGATACTCTTCCACCGGAACGACCGGGCCATAATGGCCCGCGTTGTTCACCAGAATGTCGATTCTGCCTAATTTTTCGCGGGCCGCTGCTACGACGTGGGCGCAGGCGGCTTCTTGCGTCAAGTCCGCCATCGCATATTCCGCGTGCCCGCCGTTGTGTGTTATTTCTTTTGCAACTGCCGCGAGTTCCTTTTCGGTGCGCGCCGTGAGAAAGACCGCCGCGCCCTCTTTCGCGAACAAATGAGCAATGGCCCGGCCGATGCCTCGGCCCGAGCCTGTGACGAGCGCAACTTGGTTGCTAAGCTGCATCCGGACCACGAAGAATAAAAGGAACAGGGCGCTGCGGCAAGGTGAAATGGCGTGCTGCCTGCCATTTTCACACCTCTCTGACGCCGGATGCTGCCCTAGAAAACTGTACCAGCATACAGGTGTAATCCACTTTTGAACTGCAGTAATCTGTGGGTTACGGGTTTCGTGAGGACGGCATCCAACCTCCTTGCAACCAAGGGAGCCGTTCTTCGCGAGAATCTCGACGATTTCCAGCCCTATTGCCTAACTTGATGCGGGGGTGCCATGCGCCGGAACTTTCTTGTATCTGTCCCTGCCATGTGTTGCGTGGCGGTGTCGCTCGCGGGGTGCGGCGGCTACTCGAGCCCAGGAGGCGGTGCGGCTCCCTATATCACCATGCAACCCGCCAATCAAACGGTCACCGCGGGCCAGACCGCCACCTTTAGCGTCACCGCGTCCGGATCTGCCCCGCTCTCCTACCAGTGGCAGAAGAACGGTGCTGATATCACAGGTGCGGCCTCCACAAGCTACACGACTCCGGCGACCACGACGGCGAACTCGGGCGAACAATTTCGTGTGGTCGTCAGCAACACGGCAGGAAGCGTAACAAGCAACACGGCCATGCTCACCGTCAATCCCGGCACTACCGCTTCGAGCATGGACGTAGTGACTTATCACTACGACAACAGCCGTTCCGGGCAGAACCTCAACGAGACTATCCTGACTCCGGCAAACGTAAACTCCGCGACACTTGGAAAGAAGGGTGAGTTCACCGTAGATGGCAAAGTGGATGCCCAGCCGCTTTACCTCTCGCAAGTGACCATCAACGGGCAAAAGAAAAATGTCCTGTACGTGGTGACCGAGCACGGCTCCGTGTATGCGTTTGACGCCGATTCCATTAACGGAATGACTTCCGCATTCCTGTGGAAGACTTCGACGCTCGGCAGCGGCGAAACTTCCAGTGATAACCGTGGCTGCGGACAAGTCACGCCGGAGATTGGCATTACCGCCACGCCAGTCATCGACCGCACGCGGAACGCCATTTATGTAATTGCCATGTCCAAGAATTCGTCCGGCAATTATTTTCAGCGCCTCCACGCTCTGGACCTGTCCACGGGAGCGGAGCTTTTCGGCGGACCAAAAAACATCACCGCGACGTATCCCGGTACAGGCGACGGCAGCTCGGGTGGAAACGTGGTGTTTGATCCCAGGCAATACAAGGAGCGCCCCGGTCTGTTGCAGATCGGCGGCACGATTTACACCACATGGTCATCCCACTGCGACATTCGCCCGTATACTTCGTGGGTCATGAGCTTCAGCGCGGATACGCTCGCGCAAACCAGCGTGCTGAATCTCGTTCCAAATGGCAACGAGGGTGGAATCTGGATGTCAGGCACAGCCCCTGCCGCGGACTCGGCGGGAAACATCTTCTTTCTCGAAGGCAATGGAACCTTTGACACGACCCTGACGGCTCAAGGGCTTCCTTCCAACGGGGATTGCGGAAATTGCTTTGTGAAACTCTCGACCTCCAGTGGGCTGGCCCTCGCCGATTATTTCACCATGCACAATACCATCTCCGAGTCGAACGCAGACGCCGATCTCGGTTCGGGCGGCGCGATTTTGCTTCCGGATCTGAAGGACTCCAGCGGAACGACGAAGCATCTCGCTGTCGGCGCAGGTAAGGACTCTATCATTTACGTTACCGACCGCGACAACATGGGAAAGTTCAATTCGAATATGGACCAGATCTATCAGGAAGTCTCGAGCCAATTGGGCGGGCAAGTTTTTTCGATGCCTGCCTTTTTCAATGGCACGGTTTACTTCGGGGCCGTGGGTGACGCCTTGAAGGCATTTCCCGTCACAAATGCGAGGCTTGCCGGAACACCCGCTTCGCAATCCACGCACACATTCAGTTATCCCGGCACAACGCCCAGCGTCTCCGCAAACGGAACAACGAATGCCATTGTCTGGGCCATAGACAACACCGGGGCGATTCTTTTCGCCTACGATGCCACCAACCTGACCAGGGAACTTTACGATTCCAATCAGGCGGCCAACAATCGCGACCACTTCAGCGGAAATAAATTCATCACGCCAATGGTTGTCAACGGAAAGGTGTATGTCGGCACGCCCAACAGCGTCGCCGTATTCGGTTTGCTGCCCTAGCCTGCCCCGAGCCTCTGTTCGCGGCGGCGGATGTAAATGACCTTTTCCACCGTGGCGCAAATGTTTCCCGTTCCGTCTTTCAATTCGATGGTGTAAGTGCGGTCGACGGAACGCTGCGTTTCAAGCGCAGCTTGAATCGCCGCCACCTCTTCGTCGTTTACGACAAACTGTGCGCGCAGCGTCTCCTTTCCCGGTTTCTTGAATTGAATGGAGGCCGCTTTGTCCCATACGATGAAATCCGGCCCCAGCCGGTGAATGAGCATGAGCATGTAAATGGGATCGACCGCCGAATAAATACTGCCGCCAAAAATCGTTCCGACATAGTTGCGCGTACGCCAGGAAAGCGGCAACTCCAGCCGCACTTCGCTCCAATCCTCGGCGATGTATTTCAGCCGGCCTCCCGTTCCGCGATAGCAGCTCCAAATGTAAAAGGACCAGCAGCGAAGCTTGTTGGAAATGGCCGCGGGTAAGCGCATGGCACGCCATGCTATCGCATGGGCAAAGAACTTCGAAACGGCGAATTTCCTCGGTTTAATGTACCGGCGATGTTTGGGGTGTTTTCTTAAAACTGGATTGGTGTGTGCTGCCTACCTAGTCCTTAAATCCTTCAGGAGATGATGGACCAAGCCGTTGATATCGTCCTGGGTGAGCGTGAAGGTGTTGTAGTGCACTCGTTTCTCTCCAACTGCGCGATAGACGAGGTGCTTGGTCGACTGCTGAATGAAATCGAAGACAATGGTTCCTTCGCGGAAGCGGATGTGTTCATAGCCAACAGGCCCCCAGCCCCAGCTATCCCAGCAACCGAACGGTCCGCACACCACGCTCGGATAGCCAACCGGAACCGTGGCCCTGCGCCGCTCCACCGCGAAATGGTAGTCCACGAGGAAATCGGCTGCCTGAGGGTCGCTGATCTGATTGAGGCCTTTGGATGCCAGTGTTTTCTCGATGGCCGTCTTCACGCGCTGCCGGACCATTTCGTTATCGGCGTTGGTGTCGCGCTCTACGGTTTCGCGGCGCGATACCACGTCACGCGAGACAACCGGCCGTGCCTCGCGGGCCTTCGTCTGCTCCGTCGCAGGGCGCCACGACCAGGTCGCCAGTTTAGGAATGCGGACGTCAGGATCGCGGGTGATTTGGACATAGTCGTCACAGCCCGCAAGCAACAACCCGCAAAAGAGAGCAGCAACTCCAAGAAGAGATGATTTCGTGTAGCCCTTCGTCCAACGTGCCATGGGAACGTCCTCCGAACAGACACCATTACCCCTCTATTTAACACCGCCAATGGGAAGGAGTTGCGCCGAGGATGCGTTTATCCCTGCTTGGAAGGGATGGCCACCCAATCTTCGGGCGGAAAAACGACTGGCCAAAACTTGGGGTTGGGCTTGTCAAACTCGAAGGCCACCGCAAAGTCCCCGTCCGCGGTATCCTCGACTCGCACGGCGCGGCAGCTCTGTTCCACCTTGGTCTGAGGGTTGACGAGCAGCATCGGTTGTCCCACGTACAGCTCTGTCTGCATTTTCATAAGTCCGCCGTGAGCGTTGACGACCTGCGTCATCGCTTCCAGTTGCTGGCGCTTACGTTCGGCATCTTCAGCAATCACCGTGATGCGCATGCGCAGCATGACGCGCTCACTGCGCCGGCGATTGATCGGATTGGAGGAGCTCGCCATTACCATCCTCTTGAAACGGCGAAAAATGAGTGACCTGGCTCGCACTCATTCTACCTTGGGCGGTGTTTGGAAATGCTGGTTGAGTGGGCAGGCGTTGCGTAAGAGGCAGAGCCAAGACTTCGCGTGTCCGGCTCAGAAGCTATCACACCTGGCAGAACCGGGTGCTATCACGCATAGTAAGAGGCAAGCATGGATCGGCCTCGTACCGGGAAGTAGTCGCCCGCTTGGCAGAGTCGAGAAAACTTCCAGACTAGCGACGCATCGAGCCATCCATACATTGCTTCCTGGTGGAGGATTTCCAGGGCCCCGTGACAAGTAAGGGCTTCCCGATAGGGCCGGTCGTTAATCAGCGCATCATACACATCAGCAATTTGCAGGATGCGCGCTCGTAACGGGATTTCCTCATCCCGCAAACCGTCAGGATATCCCGTGCCGTCCATTCGCTCATGGTGGTGCCGTATGAGTGGAAGGATCGGCCGAAGCGATTTGAGCGGTGCGCAGATTTGCTCACCCGTAAGGGGATGCTGCCGCATGATTTCCATCTCCTGCGGATTCAGGCGCCCGGGCTTAAGAAGGATGCTGTCCGGCACAGCCACTTTCCCAATGTCGTGGAGCAGGCAGGCAAGCCGCAATTCCTCCAACTCTTTTTCGTTTAAACCCACGCTCTCGCCGAGCCGCGCGGCACAATCCGCAAGGCGGTCGGAGTGTCCGTCGGCCAGGGAGTGTTTCGCTTCGATACTGCGAGCCAGCGCAAGAACCACGCCCTTTGCCTGTTCGTCGATGTAGCTCTTGAGCCGCAAGAGCGATTGGATGCGGGCTAGTCCTTCCCCGACCGAGGAGGCCGTGCCCCAATAATCCGCTGCACCCGCTTCGCGTCCCTGTTCAAGCTCAATCGGAGTCGGCGAGGTGGAAATCAGCACAATCGGCGTTAGCTGATTGAGGGGATCTTGCTTCAAGCGCCGGCAAAGTTCAAAACCGCGGACTTGCGGAAGATGATCGTGCAATAGGACCAGGTCAGGCTGAAGCTGCAGGCAAAGTTGACGGGCGGATTCCGGAGTCTCTGCTGTGAAGACCTCGTATCTTTGATTCTCCAGGAACGCCTTCCAGTTTTCGCGTTCCGCGGAAGCTACGTCCACAAGCAAGATCGTTGGGTTCATGAGTTCCTACCTCTACTCACTTACTCAAGTTTGTTGTCTTGCCGGAGGTTGGAATTGCGACGAACTCCACCGTCCCCCAATTTACTGGGCCGTGTACCCTCCGATTATTGGGGACTCGGAGACTTGAGGTAACTAGGCTTATTTGGGATGTGCCTCTGAAAGGCCAAAGCACGAGAGTTTCGTAAGTGTCGGAGAATCCGTGCGTTGCAAGGGGACATGACAAATGAGCGCGTTTGCCAAGAGGGATTAAATTGCATATGGCCTGTAATGTTTACTAGGAACAACGCGCGTTTTGGCCCCTTTTCGATCCGTATTCGCTCCTTACGGCCGGAATTGTTAGCAAGATCATTATCCTTTTTGCCCGCGCACCGCGCATTTCCTCTCAAGATGTTCCCGCCAGCAAAGGCAAGGCGCCTGGATTCGTCATGCTCTCCGGCGAACTCCTGAGGTATGATAGAGTCGGCATGACATTAAATTAGGGTGACAATGCAGAACACGAAAAACGGGAAAGTCCTGCTCCGCGTTAGGCCGCGCGGCTTTTGCGCCGGTGTGGTGCGCGCCGTGGACATCGTGGAACTGGCTTTGGAAGCTTATGGTTCTCCGGTCTACGTGCATCACGAAATTGTTCACAACACTTACGTCGTCGAGCAGTTGCGCCGCCGTGGCGCCATCTTCGTCGAGGCCATTGAGGAGGTCCCCCACGGCGCGGTGCTGGTTTTTAGCGCTCACGGCGTGCCCCCGACCGTCCGCGATGAAGCCAAAGCCCGCGAGCTGAAGGTGATTGACGCCACCTGCCCGCTGGTCACCAAGGTTCATCTGGAGGCGCTGAAATTTGCCCGCGAGAAGCGCACGATCATCCTGATCGGCCACAAGGACCACCAGGAAATCATCGGCACCTCCGGTGAGGCGCCTGACCGCACTCTGGTCGTGGACTCCGTCGCGGCTGTGGACGCGCTCGAAGTGGAGGATCCGCAGAAGCTCTCCTTCCTCACCCAGACCACTTTGAGCCTTTACGACACCCAGGAAATCGTGGCCCGGCTCCGCCAGAAATTCCCGGCCATCCAGGGCCCGGCCAGCGACGACATCTGCTATGCCACACAAAACCGTCAGGAAGCCGTCGAACAGGTAGCCAAGGATGTGGACCTGATTCTGGTGGTCGGTTCGCCGAACAGCTCGAACTCCAACCGCCTCGTCGAGGTGGCTCAGCGCCGCGGCGTCAAAGCGAAACTGATTGACTCGGCCTCCGACATTGACGTGCGGTGGCTCCAAGGCATTTCCCGCGTGGGCCTGACGGCGGGGGCTTCCGCGCCGGAAGTCCTGGTGGAACAGGTCAGCCAGCGTCTGGCCGAATTCGGCTTCACCGATCAGCGCGATTTGGATCTCATCCGCGAGGACGTGCGCTTTACGCTTCCTCCGGAGCTGGCGACCATCGCGCCGGCCCCGCGCCGCTAGGATTTAGCCGTTGTAGGGGCGCGCTTTAGTTTACCCAGAGGGACGAAGGGCGCGTCCCCGCCAAGAGTTTGTTGCCGGCAGTTCCCAAGGGGACGCCGCGCAGGACCGGAAAATCTCACCCTGTGGACTTTTTCCGTTCCGGTCGTGGTTAAGCCAGCGCGGCGGTCGGAAACTCTGAACAAGGAGTAAGACTTTGGCGGTCAAAATCGTCCGTCAGCCGAAGAAGATTGCCTTGATAGGCGCGCCGTCGAGCGCCGCGGCCTTTTCCCTCGGAAGCGAAAAAGCGCCCGCTGCTTTGCGCGGCGCCGGAATCGTCGAACGCCTCCAATCCGCCGGTTACGAAGTCGTGGACCACGGCGACTGCGCCCCGCGCCTTTTTGCCGACGATGAAGAGCACCGCCGTGCGCGCAATCTGACCGAAATCGTTGCCGGCCTTAACGACCTGAAGCTGCGCGCGGAATTGGCGGTGAAAAGCGGCGCTTTGGTCCTGGTCCTTGGCGGCGATTGCGCGCAAGTAATTGGCTTGCTCGCGGCCGCGCGCCGTTACCACCACCACTTGAGTCTGCTCTGGTTCGATCGCGATGCCGACCTGAACACGCCCGCTTCTACGCCTTCGGGCCGCATTGACGGCATGGTTGTGGCGCACATTCTGGGCAAAGGCGCTCCGGAACTGGTTCGTTTCTGGGGCGAGCAGCCTTTGGTGCGCGAGCCGGATATAACGCTGTTCGGGCTGGAACGGCTCGATCCTCCCGAGCAGGAGTATCTGGCCAAGTCTCCCATCCGCCACTACCACGCGGCGGACATTCAGTTCAAGGGCGCAGCGCCTGCGGCTCAGGAGGCGCTGGCGCACATGCACGCGGAGGCGCACGATTTTGTCCTTCATTTGGATACCGACGTCATCGCCCAGGAAGATTTCCCCGCAGTCAACGTCCCCGGCAGCGGCGGATTGCGCTTCGAAGACGTCCGCGTGGCGCTCCTGGAGTTCGCCAGGCAAAAGAATCTGCTCGGGCTCGACGTCGCCCAGTACAACCCGGAGAAAGATCCCGACGGCAGCGCCGCAAAGAAACTCGTCGATCTGCTTGCCGAGGTTCTCGCGGCGCGATTGCAAGCGCTCGAGACACCCGCGCCTGAACCGGCTAGTGGCGCCACTGCAGGCGGCGCCTCAGAAGTTTCCTCTTCCGGCTCCGCCGGGTGAGAACTCCTCGCTTGTGTAGTTCGCCGGATGATCCGTTGAAGTAATACTTTCGCTCCCACACCCCCTCGTACCCCCACCCACCCCACCCCACTGTTGCAACATTCTCAAAGCAAAGAAATTACAAATTGGGCAGTGCGTAAGTTGATGAAAACAAAAGACCGTTGCTCGGGGTGACCGCAACCGGCCTGGGGCAGGGCTGTGTACGGAAAGGGCGAGTCCCGAAATGGAAACAAATACCCCCCACCCCGGCAGTTTTTGGAAGAGTGTGAAAACACAAGGGTTAGAGGATACGGAACTTGGAAGAATGTACGGAAGATTGTAGGCCGCGGATTTCGAGGAATTTCGCGGATTTGAGAAGACAGGGACTGGTGGATCGGGAGTGGGATTAGAGCGGCGGACGTACCCCCACCCCTCCGTGGCGAAGAAAGCTGTGCGCAAAGCGTTGACGGAATTGGAGTTAAGCGCGTTTCTGTCGTGCAGGAGTGTGCGGAACTGCTTGAAAATAAAATCGTTAGAGAAGTAAAGGACTAACACAGAGATCGCAGAGGTAAGAGCACAGAGAACACAGAGAAATAGAAAC
>DATDNK010000019.1:0-10061 GCA_036518275.1 Candidatus Acidiferrum sp. | reverse complement strand
GGCCACCGCCTTTCCGCAAGACGTGCAGAATTGAGCGCCGGAGCCGAGTTGAGTCCCGCAACGATCGCAAAACATGGCCAAGCCCTCCCCCTGATGATACGCCCCAAACCAACAAATTGTTTCCGAATGAGAGAATTCGCGACGGTTGACGATCCTGCGCGCGCGCCGCCATAGTCCAATTCACCAAATTCAGCGGCGGTGACATGTTTGCGTTTTCCTGGTCCTGGGATGGCAAGCAACTGGCTTTTTCACGTGGCCAGGTCAAGACAGACGTTGTCCTGATGAGCAACTTCCGCTAACGCCCGAGGCCGCAAGTTTTTCACGCAGGACGGATGACAAAAACGCTGCGCTCGCGCTTGCGGAACATGGCGAAGAAATCCAGCAACTGTTTCCAAGGAACATATTTTTTGTTCAACAGCTGCATGCCGTGTTCCGCCTCCGCGCCGGAGAGAATTTGCGCCCGCGCGGTAACCCATTCGCCTCGCACTTCGCCGCGCATGTTGCACGGTGCGATTTTCACACTGGTGTTGTTGCGAATGCGCTTCACTTTCCCCGAAACGCCGATGGTGTAAACGTACAGCTTGGCGTCGCTCGAATCGGGGTTGACCGACGGCTCCGCCGCGAACCATACCGGCGTCTTCACGCCTTGGCCGTTCTTTTTGAACGTTTCGAGGTTCAGGTATTTCTGTCCGGCAAACTCTGAAAATCCCATTGCATCACTCCCGCAATTTCGATGCTTGAAATTTGAATCGGGGCACAAAAAAAGGCTGTTCGCTGCGTGCTCCCGCGAAAGTCACTCGTAGCGGAGGGCGTCGACCGGATCAAGTTGGGCTCTTCAGGCCGAATGAACTAGGCTGGGCTTGGGGCGGCGTCGGCTTTGTTGGAGGTTGCATGGGTCTCTGCGGGGACACAACTAGCGTTCATCCTAACATACGCGCGGCGGAGCCTCGGAATTACCCAGGTTAATTTGAACGGTTGCAGAGAGATTGCCTCAAGAAACGGGCTTCGGTTCTCGCCCTCTTGTGTGGCGCGCAGGCTCTGTCCTTGGGCCTTAATAAAAACAAAACGGCGGGGAGAATTGACCTCCCCGCCGCCAATGAAAGGTATCGTCTCAAAAGGTCAACTTCACGCCGAACTGCCACTGCCGCGGAACGCCGTACCAGTTCACACCAGAAGCCGCGCCTGGAGAGACTAAGTTGGTGCGGTCCTGCCTGGTCGTTCCATTCGCGGTACCGGCCGTCCCAGTGAGCGAACCGCTCAAAGTGTTTCCTCCGGGATCCCAGTTCTGGAAATTAAACACGTTGAACAAACCGACCTGCGGCTCGACGACAGCGCGTTCCGAGAGACCATGGAATACCTTGTTTGGATGGAGCCTCCAGCTCACATACATGTCCGTCGTGAAACGCGGGGACATACCCACCTGGCCCTTTGGCGCAAGTGCCAGTGTTGGTGTGACCGCGCCCAGGGCGACCAATTGCGCCTGCGTGAACAAGCCTGCACCCACTAGAGCCTGTCCGGCAGGTGTTAGTTGCCCTGCGCCGGTACCATTATAAGAATTTATTAGATTATTGATCTGGGTAGCTTTAATGTTTCGATCGAAAGACCCAATGTTGGTTCCGGGGACGACGTCGCCCACCGTGCCGTCTCCGGTGACGTCTGACCGGAAGATCTCTCCGGGATTCCCTGAGTTCGGAAGAGTGAGCGTCAGCGCGCCGGCCGTTGCCCAGTGGCTGGACATGGACAAACGCGTTCCCCCCGGGAAGTCCATCGTTGCGCCAACGCCGAGAATATGCGTCCGGTCTAGGCCGCTTGGGCCGAAGAACTTGTTCGGATTGTCAAAGTCCGTGGCGTTGTTGATGAAGTCTTGGTCTGACGCCTGGCTATTGAACCGGGACAGCGCATAGGAGGTCAGAAGGGAAAGCCTATGCATGCCCGGCAGTGGATGGTCCAAATTTGACTTTAGCGATATCTGTAGGGCGTTATAAACTGACCGCCCGATAGGCATTAACATCTGATTCTGGCCCAGGTTCGGATTCAGACCGGGGAAGGCGCACGTGGGGCAGGGGAAGCCTGCAGCAAATACAGTTCCCGAATCCAGTCCGTTGTTAGCGTAATCAACGATTGAAGCGCCAGCGTTAATTGCGCAGTTCACTGTAGTGCATGGATTGCCTAAATTGTCCGTAAATTGCGCATTCGTCGCGGAAATGGCGGCTTGCGCGTTAGGTACATTAAGCGTCCTTGCCGCCCCGACGTGATTAACATCAATCCCGAGCAAGTAGTGCAGCGAGACGTTCCTCACGTAGTCCACAGTCAGGACCGAGCCGTGGCCTACTTGACGCTGAATGCCAGCATTCATTTGAACGGAGTACGGCGAACGGTAGTTGGGGGCAATCAGCTGATCCCCCGTGGAATCGACACCTTCAGCGAGAGTGTTGCCAACGAAGCTGCCGTTAGACTGTGGACCTGCGGCAACAACTGCTGCCTGGTATTGCTGTTGGAAAGTGGCGATGTCGTTGACGACGTTTCCGATCGGCTGTCCGCAGAAAGTTGGCGTCATCGTGCTCCCATTGGGTAGAGGCACATCGAGGGAGCTACCGAAGATACAGGCCAGGCCGGTTCCGAAGAACAAACCCTTCTGAAGGCGCGCCGGCCGGTCAAACAGCACGTTGTTAAAGATCGCGTTCTCATAGTAGATGCCGCCACCCGCACGGAAGACGGTTTTCCCGGTACCAGTGGGATCCAATGCAATCCCCAGGTGCGGTGAAAAGTTCTTGTTCGGTTGATGAACCGCATTTCCTAAGCCAGGACCGAATTGATTTAATGCGGGGATAGCAGCTAGATCGCTGTCGGACCTGCCAGTGTCGCGTACATAGTGGACGCCGTAGGTGATAGTTAGACGTTTAGTCGCTTTCCAACTGTCGCCCACATACCAGAAGAAGCGGGTATCGAACTGACCGCCCGCGGGGAATCCAAACTGAGGTATCTCGGTGAAAAAGCCCTGCCCGTTCCCCATTAATACGTTTTGCACCGGATAATTCAGAGGATTGCTGGCCCCACCGGGAAAGCAAGGGTTTCCCGTACCGCAAGAGTTATTCGCGAAATCCTCCGTGCTGCCGGGCCCACTGGTCAGAATTGAGCCGACTGCGGGAGCGATGCCAAAGAATTTGGCAAACCCGCCACCCAGGATGCGGTTTACTCCGATTCCGTAGCGGAGGACGTGCGAGCCAAAGGCAAAACTACCGTCATATTTTCCCTGTTTGTTGCTTTGGAAGGTCGCCTGAGGAGCCAGAATATTTGTTCCGGAGCAGTAAGCCTCTCCACCGCCTAGGCAACTAAAGTCGAGGAAGGGAGCGATGATCAGAGAGATACCAGGGGCAGGATTCTGCACCCCTTGCGTTGCGTCGGCAATGGCATTCCGGAACTTCAAATAGCCGATGCGAAACTGGTTGGTAAACCGCCCCTTCGAAAAGTCGGTTCCCATCGCGTAGACGGGTACGTGGTCAACGTTTGCAAATGGCTGATACACCCCCGGGTTGAATCCGCGGTGGCTCAGGTTTTGATCGTATGAAAAACGAAAGAAGGCCTTCCAGGCACCTCGGATATTCCAATCGAGCTTGCCGACATACTCCGACTCGCGGAACGGAGCGCCGAAAGAGCCGGCGAGGGCGGTAAAGGGAGCGGTTGGGACAACCGGGTCGGCCAAGCTCTGCCCTGTTCGCTCGGCGTCCAAGAAGTAGAACACTTTATCCTTAATGAACCAGCCTCCAAGGTCTCCGCCGTATTGATTGCGGCCGAACTCTGGAGTGGGTTGCCCCGCAATCGGCGGGGCGATTTTGGCGGAAGTGCGATTCGAGCGGCCAAAATAGAAAAGCTGCCCGTGAATGTCGTTGTTTCCGGACTTGGAGATGATGTTCACTGACCCGGACGATGTCAGCTCCGTGGCAAGGTCAAGCGAAGATTGATTGACATTAAACTCCTCGATGGCACTTAGAGGAAGGTTCTGGGTAGTGGTGCCAACCGTTTCATCACTTATATCCAAGCCGTCCACCTCGATGCGCGCTGTACGACCCGCGCGGCCCCCAAACGAAATCGAAGAAAAACCGTTTTTCGTCGGGTCAAAGGTCGAGCCGTCCTGTACCTGGACACCCGGCTCAAGAGACGCTAGGTCGAGGAAATTGCGCCCGTCCACAGGCAACTCTTCAATCTGCGTGGAATTGATAACGTCTTGGACGGTTGCCTGTGATGTATTTACAGCAATGGCGGTGGCCTGAACTTCGACTATGGCAGTCTCCGAACCGACTTCCAACGAGAGGTTGACGGTAGAGACGACGCCTATCTGAACGACCGCAGCGGCATCAATAGACTTAAAGCCCTTCAGCTCAACATGGACCGAGTAATCACCAGCACTAAGAGCCCCTACGCTGTAGAAGCCGGTCGAGTTAGTTGTTGTGGGGAACACCTGCTTTGTGGCCTTGTTAGTGATTGTAACCTTGGCACCGGCCACGGCAGCCCCCTGTGGGTCTACGATTGTCCCTTGAATGTTGCCCGTGGAGATCGTCGCTTGCGCGGCGACCCTTGCCGGTGCGGCTAGCGCCACAATGACGAAAATACCCCAGACGAACATTAGGAACGAGTTTGCTCTACTCTGCAGAATGCGCATTTCCCCTCCATTTTCCTAGACTGTCAGTCGGAATGTTGGCCGAAACAGGGTGGCGGCTTGCTCCCCACTCCCAAGATCCGCCACTGAGCACACGCATTAACTTCGTAAGAATCACCCGCGGTGTTATCTAAAGACGGCCCCCGTCTGAAATACAGCAAGAGGCAAGCCAAGGTCAAGCTAAAATAAGTGATTATTTATCTATGCTTTACGCAAAACTTAGGCAGGCTTTAGGTTCCTCACCTACGCTTACTGGAAGAATTGTACGGAAATTGGTAGGGCAAAGGACGCGGAGAATTAAAGAGGTTAGCTGGGTAATTCTAGCCTTGGTGGCGGATGCGCTCCGCCAGGGACCTGGAGCGCTGCCGTGCGATATCTACAAATTTCGCATCGTCGGCGATCTGTTGCAGCATGGGCAGCAGGCGCTTGGGTTCCGGAAGCAGGCTGCGGTTCAAATCCGACTCGAATTGCAACAGCGCATCGTTGACGCCCAGGCGGTCGTACTTCATGCGCCTGGAAATCAGGTCGGCGTCCTCTTGCTGCCGCGCCAGGCCTTCAAAAATCTGCAACAGTTGTGACGCCGCCGTGTTCATCGTGTAATTGAATTTTGTTTCGTGGACTTCCGCGCCGCAATCCCAATGAAATGTTTTTTCCCCGAGATAGGCGATCTTGCGGTGGACATCGAGGTCTTGCCCCTGAAAATGTTTTAGCTGCGTCGCCAGTTCAAACATTTTGCCGCGCAACGCCGCCCCGACCTGGAAAGGCGACGCGCCGGCGTCCTCGTCGAGTTGGCGGATTTCATACGCGGCCAGATCGGAGTCCTCGCGAACGGTGATTTCTATAAATTCGGGAGAGCTGCCCTTGAAGACCCGCCGAAACGTCAATTTCGCCGAGCAAGACGCCGGCGCAGAAACCGCGGAGCCAACCATCAAGCAGGCCGCTCCGATCAACAAAAAGAGTCGTAGGAAAAAAGCTCTCATAACGTCCATCTGCAATCGCTCAGTAAGCGGATAAGATGCGCTGCGCCCGGCCACGCGTTGCGCGATCCATTCGAACGGCGTCGTCGGCTGCTTCTCTCATCGCAGCCAAGGAGCGCGGCATCCCAACATCGTTGTCCCGTGGTAAGCCAAACCGCCGCCGCGCTTGCTCCATTTGCAAGTGGCACAAAGCCACCGCCAGCGCATCCGCCGCATCCGGCGGCTCGGGCGTTGCGCTCATCGAAAGGATGGCGCGCACCATAATTTGCATTTGCCTCTTGTCCGCGTGTCCATGGCCGGCAATGGTGGCTTTCACTTCTCGCGGCGCGTAGCTATGAACTTCTACGCCATGCTGCGCCGCGGCCAGCAGCACCACTCCGCGCACTTCCGCCAACCGCAGCGCAGTCCTTACGTTCAACGCGGAAAAGATGCCTTCCACCGCCATCACGTCCGGCGCAAATTCTTCAATCAACCCGCAAAGCCGCGAATGCACTTCCTGCAGCGCCGCCCCTTCCCCGTTCTTGCGCCTGTTGGCGGCGACTTTCAGTGCTCCGTAATGCAGCATCCGGCACTGCCGCCCGTCGCTTTCCACGATTCCATAGCCCGTCGGCCCGGCCGCGGCGGGGTCAACTCCCAGAACGCGCATCCAGTTTTTCGTTGAGGCGTTTTTCCGCGAGGTTGTGGCCGGGTTCATCGGCACAATTTTACGGCGAACGCCTGCCGCTCGCCAGTTTTTTGTAACCTTATTCCGTCGCGCTCCGGATTTTGGCGGTGTCTCGCCCAAAAATAAAAACGGCCACTGCGTTTCACAATGGCCGCCCCCCACAAATTCAAACATGTGCAGAAATTCGACGCCGCTTAGTGCGCGCCCACCGCCGCCTGAATCTCGGACTCGTCGATATCAAAATTGGCGTACACGTGCTGCACGTCGTCGTGCTCTTCGAGCGCTTCCACCAGCCGCACCATTTGCACCGCCTGCGAGCCGGTCAGCTTGATGTAATTCTGCGGCACCATGGCGATTTCCGCCGAAGCCGGCTTGATGCCCGCTTTCGTCAGCGCGTCTTTTACTTTTTCCAGCGCTTCCGGCGGTGTGACGATGTACCAGGAAGAGCCGTCGTCTTTCAAATCTTCTCCGCCCGCATCCAGCACTAGGTCCAGCAGCTTGTCTTCGCTGGCCGATTCCTTGGGAACCGTAATCTCACCTTTGCGGTGGAACATCCATCCCACCGCGCCCGCTTCGGCAAGGTTTCCGCCGTTTTTCGTCATCAAGTGGCGGAATTCGCCCACGAGCCGGTTGCGATTCGTAGTGACCGCTTGAATCAGCATGCCCACGCCGCCCGGTCCATAGCCTTCGAAGGTCACTTCTTCATACTGCTCGCCTTCGAGCTGCCCCGTGCCGCGCAAGATGGCGCGCTCGATGTTGTCGTTCGGCATGTTCTCGTTCTTCGCCGCGAGAATCGCCGTGCGCAGGCGCGGATTGGAATTCGGATCGCCTCCGCCGATGCGCGCCGCAATGGAGATTTCCCGGATAATTCTCGTAAACACGCGGCCGCGCTTCGCGTCGGTGGCTGCTTTCTTATGCTTGATGGTGGCCCATTTTGAATGCCCGGACATGACAAATCCTCGTTTTTCGCGTGACCCGGCGCTGGCCTGGGCCATCGATTCAATGTAGTTTCGCGCCGCAATGGCGTCGCACAAAGCCGCCCATCCACGGTCGCGCAAAGGGAACGACACCCGTGCGGAATCTTTCGGTGAACCGCAAACCCCTGCGGAACTGCCTTAGTCTAGCATACCCGCCTGCCTTGTGATACGGGGTATACTCTCCTGCGGGCCATTCTTTTGAGAGTTATAGATTTCGATACGCTCAAGTCGCTTCGCGGAAAAATCGGCCAGTCCCGTCATGCCTGATCAGCGCTACCGCGTGCTATTTGTCGCATCTCATCCGGTGCAGTACCAGGCCCCGGTTTTCCGCCGGCTGGCCGCCGAACAGGACGTTGACATTGATGTTGCGTACTGCAGTCTCAAGGGCGCCCAAGCCTCCTCGGACCCTGAGTTCGGCGTGGACGTCCAGTGGGATGTTCCGCTTCTTGACGGATACCGGTGGTCGGAGGTCCCCAACCGCGGTTCGGGCAAGGAATCGTTCCTTGGCCTCTGTAATCCCGGATTGTGGAAATTGATTCGCACCGGAAATTACGACGCCGTAGTCTCCTTCGTCGGATACGTGCGGTCCACGTTTTGGGTTGCTTGCCTGGCCGCAAAGCTTTCGCACGCTGCTCTCCTTTTCGGTACCGACGCCACTTCCCTCACCCCCCGCGACGGCCGTTCCTGGAAAGTGTCTATCAAGAGGATTCTGTGGCCTTTGCTCTTCCGTCTTGCCGATCAAATCATGGTTCCGTCTTCAGGTTCGCGCGACCTCATGTTGTCCCTGCATCTCGCAAGTGATTCGGTGACGCTCACGCCCTATTGTGTGGAGAACGATTGGTGGATGGCTCAATCCAGAAAGGTCGACCGTAACGCCGTTCGCGCTTCGTGGGGGATCCCGGCCGCAGATACGGTCATCCTATTCTCAGCCAAACTGCAGCCCTGGAAACGTCCTCTGGATCTCTTGCGTGCTTTCGCGAAAGCGAATCCGCGAAATGCCTCTCTGATTTTTGCCGGGGAAGGCCCGCTCCGGCCGAAAATCGAAGCGGAAGCAGAGGCTCTGGGCGTCGCTTCGCGTGTGCGCTTGCTCGGATTCGTGAATCAATCTCAGCTTCCTGCGGTCTACACAGCTTCCGACCTGTTGGTGCTTCCATCGGAATTCGAACCTTTTGGTGTTGTGGTCAACGAAGCCATGTGTTGCGGTTGCGTGCCCGTGGCTACTAGCGGCTGCGGCTCCGCTCGCGATCTGGTAGCTCCCGTCTCCTCAGACCTCGTGTTCCGCCCCGGTGATATCGATGCTCTTGCGAAAATTCTTCTCGAAGCCGCATCGAACCACGAGCGCCTCCAAGACCTTGCTCGATCGGCATTCGCGCACATTCAGACCTGGTCGCCGGACCGGAACATTGCGGCGACATTGGATGCTATTCGAGCCGCCGTTGCCCGCGTTCGCTCCAAGCCCACCAGTTCAATGCCCGAACTCCACGCATCGAATCCCACTCCCTCCGCGAGTGCAAAGCTGAAAGAATGACTGTTCTTTTGGGCTTACCAAGATCGAAGTTCGAGGTAGGCTATACTCGGTGTCAGCGAGTAGCTCAATGCGATTGGGATAACGATTGGAAATGTCGCCGGAGGGTCAACCTATTCGCCTCAATCTCGGGTGCGGGCTCCTGGCTCCGCAAGGTTGGATCAACGTTGATGGTTCGTGGAATGCCCGCCTCGCTAAAATACCTCTCATCCGGCGTATGCTTTCTTCTCTACGTATCCTGCCGCCGGGAAAGATGGAGATACCCTGGAGCTCGGATATCTTTATTCATGATGTTCGTAAACCGTTGCCATTTCCAGATGGGTCGGCGGCCGCAATCTATGCTTCGCATGTCCTAGAACACTTGTATTTTCAGGAGGCTCGCAAGCTGCTTCTCGAATCCTACCGAGTACTTGCAAGCGGCGGCGTGCTGCGAGTGGTCGTACCCGACCTGAAAGCAATTGTCGAGGAATACCTCGGCGAACGGCCTTTCGGCCCGCTTTCGGGGGAAATGGCCGCCCTTCAGCCAGCTGACAGGTTTAACCAACGCCTCTTGATGCGGTCACCAGAGCCACCTTCGTCCAATCTTTTCTATCGCGTTTACGAAGCATGGCAGGGCTTTCATTCGCACAAGTGGATGTACGACCTGGATTCGCTTGTGGCGCTGTTTCGGTGGGCTTGTTTTGTGAACGTCGAGCCTAAAGAATGTCATGTGAGTTGTATCGACAACATCCAAGCCGTGGAGGACAAGAGCCGCGTTCTCAACGGTGCAGGAATCTGTGTAGAAGGAATTAAGCCATCTCGGAATGATTCTCCACCCGGGAAAAATTGGTAGACGGCCAGGACCAGCTTGAGAATTCTGATTTATTCTCACTTCTTCGCTCCGAATATCGGTGGTGTTGAGAGTGTCGTGCTGTCTCTGGCCCGTGGCCTGACCGAGATTCGCGATGCCAAGGGCGCCTGTGAGTTTGAAGTCACGCTGGTGACGCAAACTCCCGCAGTAAACTTCGACGATGGCGCGCTTCCGTTTCGCGTTGTCCGCCGGCCCGGCCTTCTTCAACTTTGGCGGCTCATTCGAGAATCGGACTTCATTCATGCCGCCGGTCCCGCGCTCGCTCCGCTTGTCCTGACACGCTTCGCTCGCAAGCCGCTGGTCATCGAACACCACGGCTATCAAGCCACTTGCCCAAACGGCCTTTTGTTTCATCATCCGACGCAAAGTGTCTGCTCCGGCCATTTCCAGGCTGGCAATTACCTCGAATGC
>DATDNK010000018.1:0-3764 GCA_036518275.1 Candidatus Acidiferrum sp. | reverse complement strand
CAGAACAATCTCGTGGTATTCCCCGCCATTCCAGAACTCCTGCCCATCCGGCGATTTCATGCAGCAGAGAAATTTTCCTCCCACGCGAAAATCAATCTTGCAAAAAGGCGCAGTAAAACCCTTCGGCCCCCACCACTGCATCACATATTGCGGGTCTGTCCACGCCTTCCAAACCAATGCGCGTGGAGCATCAAAAACTCTGGTGACCACCATCCGCTCTTTCTCGTTAACCGTGTTTTTTGTCATTTCTGACCTCCGCTTTCTTCATTTGATTCACAACCACATCCAACTTGTCGAAACTCTCTTCCCAGAATCGCCGATAGTTAGTCGCCCAGTCGCTGACTGTCTTGATCGCCTCTGGCCTGAGCGTGCACACGCTCTCTCTTCCACGCTTCGTCTTGATCACAATCCGCGCCCGCACCAGGTAGGCGATATGTTTTGAAATCATCTGCTGCGAGAGGGCAAACGGTTCCGTCAATCCATGCACAGAGGCAGGCCCATGGGAGAGTCGTTCGATCATCGCCCGGCGGGTTGGATCAGACAGGGCTGTAAATGTTGTATCTAACCTATCCACAACCATATGGTAGTGAATTATCCGCAGATGTCAAGTGTCGATTTTGGAGTTCCCGGTCTCTGTCTCCGGATCTCTGAAACTCTGGCACCTGCGCTAGTGCTTGATTAACCGGGTTACCGGAGATGTTGGAATCCATTACACATTTCCTCGGGACCGCCCAGCTAAAGAGGCTGGCCCTGTGACCACGGCACTGGTGAGACTTTTCGCGTCCGCCCTTCGTAGTCAGATGTAAAGGAGGAATTGCGATGAAATCCTCTTTGGCCCTGCTTGTGCTCGTCCTTTTATTGCTGAACATGCTGGCTGGATGTGCGCCGGGCGTTAACCAGTTCAAGGGGACGGCCAACGAGCGGAACGTAGTCGCGGGCTTCTGGCTCGGCCTCTGGCAAGGCTTTATTGCGCCGATTGTGTTTGTGGTGTCGCTGTTCAGGCACAATCTCAGCATCTACGAGGTCCACAACAACGGAGCCTGGTATAACTTCGGCTACCTTTTCGGACTGGCCTGCTTCTTCGGTGGTGGCGGTAACAAGGCAGCGCGTCGGAAACGAAATCTGACTAACAGCGCCTGATAAACCGAGTTACCGCCGAAGTTCGTAGCAACCACTTTTCGGTTTGCCCACTAACCAGGACTTAGCCTAGAAACGGACACCGTTTCGGGTTCATTTTACTTCGGTCGTGACGGTAAATCTCGGGGGTAACGGAGTAAACTGCTGCAGGGGTGATGACCCAAGCGTCTAAGGTTCCAGAGCGTAACGCAGTACATGTCTGAAGGCCCTTCTCACAGAGAAGCACGCACGGTTTGACAAGGAGAATAGCCAAGTGAAGCAAAACCTCTTGCTAACTATCACGTCTCTGCTCTCGATCCTCTTGTTGACGCTTCACATTACGGACGACATCGTCCGTGGGATATCGAAGGCCGAGTCCTCAAACATTGCGTTGGCCGTTCTCGTGGTGTTGCTGTACGGGACGCTGGTGCTCGCCGAACGGCGATCGGGGTACGTCATCACGCTGCTCGTCGGGTTGCTCGCGGCAGCCATGCCCGTCATGCACATGAGGGGGGCACATTACGGCGAGCTCGCCAAGTCCCCCGGCGGCTTCTTCTTCGTCTGGACACTCTGGGCGCTCGGCGGGCTCGGGGGCTTGACCTTCATCCTCTCGGCGCGCGGACTGTGGAGCCTGCGACGGGGCCAGCCACGGTAGTCCAACAACCCGACATGGAAAGGCCCGATTTGGAGGCTTTCTGCCGCCTGCGGCCGGATGACGGGCGAGAGAGCTTATTCTCAGAACGAAAAACTGGTGCCCGGGGTGGGAGTCGAACCCACATGAGGAAAAATCCCCGGAGGATTTTAAGTCCTCAGCGTCTGCCATTCCGCCACCCGGGCATCGGCATTACAAACTTAACGGATGCAGTGACTTACTGCAAGACCATAGGCTGAGTCCCAGGTTTCAGAAACCCATTCGAGGGCGCGGCTGTAAGTCATTGGATTTGTAGCGGCGATTTTTTAGAAAGTGATGAGCGGTCGCATAGGCGAGTTCACTTTCTGCGGGAGAATCCTAAACAAGAAGCGTGGGACGACGGGCACCGTTCGGCGAGAGTCCCTTCCGAGAAGCTGAGGCATCTTCGCGAGGGAGAACTGGACAAACTAGAAGCCATCTCATAAATGGTTTGGCCGTCCCCGAAACGCAGTCTTTTCAAGGGTTTGGGGCGCCCGCAGGCTATTTATGAGATAAGTTCTAGCCTCCTCGAACTCGTGCGAAGAGTGGCTTGGACCAGACTGCTATACAGCGAGGGAATCAGTTCGGATAATTGGGTGCGGGGCTCCAAAACGCATCCTGCTCAAATCCCTTCCGCAAGTGCTTTTCCGCGAGCTGATTCATTAACTTCTGGACTAGTGTATTGCGGTCGCCATCCCCAAGGACCCGAAAGAGCGTCTGAAGGTATTCCTTCCGAACATGTTGCTTGGCGACCATCTCATCCATGTTATTCCAGGCGGCTTGGCACGAATCATTCCAAGCCCTCTGATGGGCGAGCACCTGCTGCTCCTCCCGCTGTACGGCTTCACGCACGTAACCAACGAACTGCCTATCACCAGCGTTCGCTGCCATGGCCCTTTGAGCCGAGGCCGGTGAGATATTTGCACGAATCCACGCCGGGGGCGCTGGCCGGGCATCGCCGAAAGCCCACGCGGTCATGCCATAGGCAACGGCCCGCAGCCCGGTAAGGCGCTGTCCGAATTCCCACGCGTTGATGACCTTAATCGCAGCAAAGACGGAAAAGGCTAGTGCGCCGACCACAGAAAACCCTTCCACAGCGGTCTCAACTGCCTCGGGAACATGCACAAATATGCTTGCGAGGCACTCGCCGATCTCCCCCATCTCCGACGCTGTGTGTGTGTAATGGGCGAGCTTCTCGACAAATTCAAAATTCTCTCCTCGCAGATGAAACTCTCCCTCCAAATGCTCGGCGATCTTCTTCTTCTTCTCGGCCTCGGACAAGGGTGCGACTCTATACGCGGTGATCTCCAAGGGCGTGTCGAAAGTGATCACAGCCGCCCGGGGAGTTGCTTTGCGATGAGCGTGATAGGTGGGCAAGTGATAGACAGTCTCGCCAGCGTATATCAGGTTTGGATTAGCAATGGGCAGGAACCTCCCTGACCGATCCTTGCGGGCGAATTCATGAATCGTCCAATAGTTGTTGTGAATTGCGGCCGAATACTTACTCAGCCAGTCGCCGGGCTTGACCCTGATGGCACCGTCAGGTGCAACTTCAACCTGGTGTCTTCCGTTTTTGCTCCGATAGAACATCGCTGGACCTCACTTTCTGCGCCGTTGTCCTTCACGTCCCAAGCGCAGCGGAGGCGGCTTTCGTAATTTGCGTTTTCCCGGGGTAGAGTGAGCAAATCCTACCCCCCTTGTGCTATCGAGTCAACTGGGTTTAAGCGCCGGCCGCTTGTGAGGAACATTTCCTGGAATACGCTTGCAGTTTTCCGGGTCAGACAGTAGGAACGTTGCGCGTCAGACGAGCAGCGCCAGCGATTTTGTCGTAAAATCTTCACCCGCCCTGCATACCGGGGCATCTAAAGAGTGGTTGTCAATCGCGGGCGCTGCCCGATAGTGGGTCAGTTTGAATTTCGACTTTTTGTGTCACGATCAAGAAAATTCAAACTGAGCCACTATCCGCTGCCCTGCCTGC
>DATDNK010000017.1:0-20361 GCA_036518275.1 Candidatus Acidiferrum sp. | reverse complement strand
ACGAAGGCACCGTTGGGATTGTCTTTCCAGGCCCACACGTGGAGCGTGTAAAACGCCGGCAGGCCAAAGCGATTGGGGCTTTCGAAATAATGGAAGAGCTGCCCCATGAGTTGTGGCGCGCCTTGTCCGGGATGAGCTTTGTCCCAATCACTGGCAATCACAAGAAAGTCGGCGCCAATCAATTGCAGATGGCCGTCTTGCATGGGCTCGTAGATCACGATCTGAGGGCGAGTGGCGTCGAGTACTCCGGATGCCACGAGGCTCAAGTTCACAAAATGCATTCCCATTGCGCCCGCATCCGGTCCGCTGACGCAGCCGAATAGAAGCGAATATCCTTCCGCTTCGGCCACCGACACATCCTTGAAGCGCTCCGTGTTATCGCGAACAATCTTCAGAAGTGCGCCTTGAGAGGGCGTCAATTGTGATTGTGCTGCCGCCCCGTGCGAGTGTCCCTGTTGCGCTGGCGCGCTCCCTGGACATAGGCTCGCCAGAGCGAAAGCCAATATCGAATGTTGGAATTGTTTTACGCGTTGTGCGGTTTTCATGCTAGCAGCCTCCCAAACTGAATAATGTGAGTTAGCTACATCCACGGCGCCTCTCTCCTCATTGAGCCCCGGATGCGCTAGAATCGCTGGCATTGTCCGGGGCATGAAAGAGCGGTTGCCGGGATTGCTTAAATTGGGCGCAGAGTGCCAGACCGGGGCGCAGAATGTCTTTGAGGAGTTCTGAAAGATTTCTTGAGAAGTTCTTCGGTTGGGTGTGCCGTTGAAAGCAAAGCACTTATACGAATTCGGGCCCTATCGCCTCGACGCTGAGGAGCGGGTCTTACGGCGTGACGGCCAGCCCGTCACGCTCCCGCCCAAGGATCTCGAAACCCTTCTCGTGCTCGTGCAGAACGCCGGGCACATCGTCGAAAAGGAAGAGCTGTTGGAGAAAGTGTGGCCAGGCGTCTTTATTGAGGAAGGCAATCTCGCGCGGCATGTGTTCAATCTGCGGCAGGTGCTGGGCGACACCGCGGACGGACGCCCGTACATCGAAACCATCCCCAGGCGAGGCTATCGCTTCGTTGCCGCGGTCCAGGAAGACGGGGATGCAGTCGCGCTTCCTTCGGCTGCGCTACATTCCGAACAGCCCGGGACTGCAGTGCCGTCAGGCCAGAAGAGAATCCAGTGGGTATGGGCGCTGGCGGTATTGGCGCTAGCTGTCGGAGGGTATTTCGCATCGCGGCGTTTCTGGCCCCGCCAGAATTCTTCTCCTCAGAAAGTCATGCTCGCGGTGCTTCCCTTTGTGAATTTGAGCGGAGATGCTCACGAGGATTATTTCGCCGACGGCCTGACCGAGGAGATGATTGCCCAGCTCGGGCAGCTGCAACCCACCCAGCTCGGGGTGATTGCACGAACCTCCATCGTCCGATTTAAAGGTACAAAGGAGAGCGTTGCGCAGATTGGCCAGGAACTCGGAGTTGGCTATTTGCTGGAGGGCAGCGTACGTCGAGGAGGTGACCGCGTGCGCGTCACCGCTCAGCTGATTCAGGCAGGGGAACAAACACATCTATGGGCCGAAACCTATGAGCGGCCGCTGGCCGACGTCTTGACCATTCAGAGAGAAATTGCCGAGAAAATTACACATTCCCTTTCCATCCGATTGTTGCCGATCGACAAGAACTCTTCCGCCGACGCACCGGTCAATCTCGAGAGCTACGACAAGTATCTTTTAGGCCTTCATGAGCTTGGGGAAGATACGCGAGAAAGCGTGAATAAGGCTATTCAATACTTTCAAGAAGCAATCGCTGAGAATCCGAAAGACGCCCGCCTCTACTCGGCGCTGGCCCAAGCCTATGATGCCTCAACCACCTATTACAGTTCCCCGGCCGAGGTCATGCCGCGCGCGAAGGAGGCGGCCTTGCGAGCCGTTGAGCTCGACCCCAACCTCGCGAGCGGCCACGTCAGGCTTGGCTATGTACACTTATTTTTTGATTGGGACTGGCCGGCCGCAGAAAGGGAATATCGCCGCGCGCTCGAAATCAATCCAAGTTTGCCGGAAGCTCAATTGGGCTATGCCAATTACCTGGGTACTTTGGGGCGGTTCGACGAAGCGCTGTCTCGCGTACAGCAAGCGTACCTTTACGACCCGCTGGCGGTCGAAAGCCGCAAAGAAGCGCTTTGGATCTACTACTTCTCCGGCCGCATGCAGGAGACCATCGAGCAGTGCCAGAAGACCATTGAATTGGAACCCTCGGCAGGTACTGCTTATGCCGTCCTCTCGATGGCTTACGCCCAGATGGGGCAACGGGCCCAAACCCTCCGCGCTGCCGAGGACACCGTTCGCTTCTCCAACAACAGCCCCAGCTTAATCGCTACCGCCGCATCGGCTCTCGCCCGGGCGGGCCAGACCGCAAAGGCCAAACAGCTTCTCGATGATGCATTGGAGAAAGCCAAGGAACACTACGTCTGTCGGTTCATCGTAGCCGATGCTTATGCGGACCTCGGTGAAAACGAGAAGGCGCTCGAGTCCATGCAGCAAGCTTTCCTTCAGCGATCCACTTGAGTACCTTGGATCGGGGTGGATCCCCGACTCAACCCGCTCCGAAGCGATCCCCGGTTTCAGGATCTCGTGCGCCGTGTCGGCATTCCCCGAGAATAAAGCGTTGCCTTCCCGGACTTATTACAAAGCAATCGGTTCCGTGGTCTGCCGACGAGCGTGTTGGCTATGTCCGCGGTCCTAAGTAAGCCTACCGCTGCGACCCGGGAGCATTCGAGGCAGAAGCGCTCGCGCTGTTGCCGATGGCTTCGCCGTTGACGACGAGTTCGACGCGGCGGTTGCGCTGGCGGCCTTCGGCGGTGTCATTGGAAGCGACGGGCTGCGTTTTGCCGAAGCCGCGGGCGGTGATAGAAGAGCCTTGCACACCATTCTGTGCGAGAAAATCGCGAACGGAATCGGCGCGGCGCTCGGAAAGCTGCTGATTGAATTCGTCGCCGCCGACACTGTCGGTGTGGCCTTCGATCTGCATCGTCAGGCCGGGATGGGCCAGAAGGATGCCGGAGATTTTTGCGAGCTTTTCGCGTGCGCCGGGCTTGAGCGTGTAGCTGCCGGTATCGAAGAGAACATCGGACATGTTCACGATGAGGCCGCGAGCAGAGTCGCGGGTCTGCAAGATGGAATTGAGCTGCGCGAGAAGCTGTGCGCGAAGCTGGGCTTTTTCCGCTTCGGCTTGCGCGGCAGCTTGACGAGCTTTTTCGGCGTCGGCTTGCGCGGCGGCGCGGTCACGCGAGGCTTGTTCGGCAGCAGATTGAGCGGCGGCCCTTTCGCTGGCGGCTTTTTGCGCTTCGGCCTCGGCGGCTTGCTGTTGTGCTAACGCGGCGGCGCGAGCTTGGTCGGCTTCCTGTTTCTGACGGGCGGCTTCGGCGGCGGCTTTTTCCGCTTCCTGCTTCATGCGCAAAGCTTCAGCCTGTGCGGCTTCGGCCTGTTTGCGAGCCTGTTCGGCTTCCAGACGGCGCTGCGCTTCGGCGACGGCATCCGCGCGAGCTTTGGCCTCGCGGTCTTCCGCAGCTTTCTTTTCAGCAGCAATCCTGGCTTGCGCGTCTTCTTCGGCCTTTTGCTTTACGGCCATGACGCGGGCCTCTTCCGCGGTGATGACGACTTCGCGAGCGGCCGCCTCAACCGACTTTTTATCAGCCTTGCGGGCATAGGTTTCTTCGGCCGCGCGAAGCTGCTGCTCAGCTTTGGCGAGCGTAGGAGCAGCGTACCTATCGGCTAGAGCAATGTGCGCGATGCGCACGGAATTGCGAGCTTCGAAGAGTTCAAGCGGCGTCTTGCGGTCAATGCCGAAGATGGCATTCTCAATCCTGGTGTTGGACGAGGAATAAGCGCCGCGAGCCACCAATTCGTAGCTGGCATTGATGTTTTCCACCTTGGCCATGGCGGGGATCATGTTTTCGAGGACCACGGTGTTGCCGGGCTGCGTGACGGCAAAATACGGCTCGGCGGTTACAATCATGCCGAAGGTTTGCATGTCGGTGATGGCTTTGACTTCGCCCGCGCCACCCTTGAGCACCACCTCACCGAGGTTCACGGCGCGGCCCTCCGGCGAGACGGCCCACAAAACGTAAGTCAGATATTCGAGGCCGAATTTGGTGGCCTCGTCCAGCCCAAGGAATTTCGCTTCAATCTCGACGCGGTTGCCCTTGTTTCGCACCTGTGCTTCGCCGGTGGCTTGCTGCATCAATTCCGTCCCCTGAAAGTCGATTTTAGGGACTGAGCCGCCCCGCCGATAATTCACCGCCTTTGTGGTGCGAGAGACGCTCTTAGCGGATACGGCTGCCGGATAGCTCGATTGCGCCTGCGCCTGCACAACCGAAGGCGCGCCAAGCCCAGCAAAAATCCCCGTTATGGTAAGTAGAACTGGTGCGATTTTCACGTTAATCCCCTCTTCGCCGTACAAGGCGAAAACCAACGGCGCGCCTCCTTTTTCTTGCGAGCAGGTGGCTGGGCCGGGTTCAGGTTGGCGACATGTCGCGCTGTGGAAAACTTTTGTTGAGAACCACAAAGCGAGGTATGTCGTTTCTTATCTAAAGGCTAGCAGGGAAAGGAAGAGGGAGGAGCGTCTGCGCAAGGGGTCTTGCGCAAACAATCATACTGGCCGAAAGGGCAAGGGAGCTCAAGCAGGCGTCGGTGAAAACGGCTAAACCCTGGGAATTGAGCAGCTTGCCGTTAAATCCCGCCAACTCACAGCGACCGCAGAAACTCGAGTAGCGCTTCCTTTTCGCTGGGTTTGAGTTTTCTGAACTTCTCGGTGACGTGTTTGGCCTCTCCCCCATGACGAAGAATTGCGTCGAGCAAAGTGACGGAGGCACCGTCGTGCATGAGTCGTGAATGGAGGCGCACACCCCAGAGCGGCGCAGTGCGAATTTTGTTGGCGGTGCTTTCAAACTCCGGAATAGAGAGATTCTTCCAGGTGATCGAATACATTTTTTTGCCGTAATGCTCGGTCATGGATTGGACAATGCCGTCGCCTGTGCCGACATTGTGAAGCAGGAAATCCCCATAGGGATGGAACTGCTTTCCGCCGAGAGCATCAGGAACGGTGAACGTGCCGCCGTTAATCGATGTGCCTGCGGGCGCGGTGGTGAGCGTTTGAACGTGGCAGATGTCGCAGCCCACTTTGTTGAAGAGCCCGGCCCCCTCGCGCGCTTTAGAACTCGCGGCGAGTTGGTCATCGCGCGCGGGCGCTTCGGTGGCGCGAACGAAGCGCGCAAAGTGATCAATGTCAGCCAGCCCGTCGGGGCCGGGCTTGTCGTTGGGTTCAGACACGGTGTTGCAAAGGTTCGTGACTTCGTCGGGCTGGAGACGGCTGGTGATACCCATTTCGTTGAGATAGGCGTCAGCAGCGAAAGAGAGCAAGCTGGCCTGCTGATCCTTCCAGCCAAAGCGGCCGACACCGGTGGTGCCGGGCGCTTCAACAATGGGAACGTACAGAACCTGGCCGCAGATTTTCTTTTGGTTTTTCTTGCATTGCTCTGCCGCAAGGTCCACGAATGTTTGGTCCGGGACCGCTTCCACAAATCCATCGCCTAAAAGATTCACAGAGACGCGGAAGGTACGAATTTTCTCCGAATCGGGAACGCGCTCCTGAATTTCCGTGCTGGGAAAAGCTGCATTCGGGCAGATGGCGCGGTCGTTGACGAGAGAACGGTCTTTGATGATTTCAGCGCCACGATTGATGGGAATCTCCGGATTTTCAAACTTGCCGCCGGGGCCGCGATGGCCAACACGCAATTCGGAGACCTGACTCGAGCCGCCGGAGGTGGGGTTCTGATGGCATTCGCGGCAGGACTGCGCATTGTAAAGAGGGCCAAGCCCGTCGGCGATAGCCTCTGTTTCGTCGAACTTGGCCTGATCCGCCGCGTGCGTGGCATCGTCGACAAGGCCATTCGTCTTATTGTCAAAGCCGGTGGGCGCTTCAGGAAGAGGGGTCGCGAAAACACAGACAGCAAAGGCCAGGACGGCTGCACCGAGGAAGAGTCTCATGAGCACCTCAAGGCGGGTGGGCAGGGGCGAATGTAACCTACACTCAGAAAAAAGCAAAGCGGAAAATCAGAAGCGCCGTGGAATTTGAATTAGCGCTCGGGGAAAGTCACTTAATTCGTGGCGTAATCTCTCTGCAAAGCCTGGCTCGACTCGCGGCGGCGAGAGGATGCCGCCTCCTGCGGCGAAGACCAGGATGCGAGAAGCTCCTCGGCGCGGGCTATGACGCGCTCGATTAATCCTTGAGATGGGCCTTGTGGTGTTGCGGCCGGCGGAGCAGCGGTCTTGCGTGTGGAGCGAGGCTTCGCGTTGACCGGTGAAATCTCCAACGATTGAAGTTTTTCGATAACCGGCTTCATGGTGCGTTCCGGGTTGCGGAAAAATTCCGTGCTACGGATGCGCGTGAAGATCCAGCCCATGCGTTCGAGGATGGATTGGCGGTCCATGTCTTCGTGTAGCCGCTCGAGCGGATGATAGCGGTCGCCGTCGCACTCGATGGCGAGACGCTTGCCGTTTCCTTCGACGACAAGGTCAATGCGGAAAGAGCCCACCTTCCATTGCGCAGCGACGTTGTAGCCGGCGGCTTCGAGATACTTCATCACTTCCCGCTCGAACGAAGACTGGCTGCGCTTTTCTTTTTCCTCGAGGGCACGCATCAAGCGGCTGGGATCCTGCGCGTGCTCGATGAGTAGGCGGCGAAGGTCTTCAGCCTTCAAATCCTCATGGGCGTTGAGCGAATGAACCACCCACATCTGATCGCGCGCGCGGCTGGCAGCGACGTTGAAGCGCTGTTTGAAAAGCTCCTGGTCGCGCATGGAAAGAGGGCCGCGCTGCGCGGTGTCCACAAGAGAAATGAAGATGACATCGCGCTCGTCGCCCTGGAATTGAGCGGCGTTGCCGCAAAGCAGGCGGTGAAATTCGTAGCGATCGGGAGAGATGTGCGCGCGCAAGAGATTGTCTATTTCGAGCGCCTGTTCGTCGCCGACGAGGGAAACGACTCCGAAGCTGAGTGGCTGGCCCGCGCCATTGTGCTGATACTCTGGCTGCTCTATCGCGGAAGCAATGAGCGCGGCGGTAGACAAGGCTTCCTGTCGGTTGACTTTGCCGTCGCGGCTGGAACCCGAGACGCGATAGGCAACCGTGTGCGGGAGCAAATGCACGCGGCTGGCGTCGCGCAGCGGCTTGATGCGCCAATCGTAAGAAATCATGTTACTGAACTGAATGATTTCCGGAACGCAGCGGAAATGTTCGACGAGGCAAGTGGTACCGCCGAAAGATTGCCGCGCGAGGTCGTAGATGGAAATTTGGCCGTCGTAAAGATCCGAATTGGGGATTCCTGGCAGGTACTGGAAGATGAGATTTTGAATGATGCCGAGATCCTGGCCAACTGCAGAAGGGCTGACCTGTTCGTGGTCGCCGACGACGAGCACGGTTTTGCCGAGATAGAGCGCAACAAGCGCCATCACGTCGCTCTGGCTAGCTTCGTCAATAATGACGACGTCGAAACGTGTGAGGCGGGGATCGAAATTTTCCACGACGCGCGAGAGCGGCATGACCCAGACGGGGACGGCGCTGCGGCACTCGGTCATTTTTCTGGCAGCTTCGGCGCGCAGCAACCCTACGCGAATCCCATGCCCCTTGCCAATCCTGCGAATGGTGTCCAGCCAGCCAACCAGCGCTTGCCGCTGACGAGGAGATGTGCGGCGAGCTTGCCAGGACCACGCGCGGCGGTCGATCAAGTCAACGGTCACGCGACGGAGATGCTCGCGCAGCTTTTCGATTTTGGATTGCAGCGCCTCCAGTGAAGCTTCGGCGCGGCGATCGAGTTCGTCATTGATCTGTCGCCAAATCCAGGCGGCCGCAGGGTCACGAGGTGGTTCACCCTTGTCGTGTAGGCCGCTACGATTGCGAATGGCCGCAGCCCATGCCGGCGCGGCGCTTTCCAATTTGCTAAGCAGCGTGCGGCGGAGGTCCAGGTCCGCCTGGCGGCTCTTCAGTTCGAGAAGTTGATCGTAGGCCTCGCGATAGGCTCCGCAATCCTCTTCATGAATGGCCTTCTGTAAATGCACAAGAGTCTTGGCGGCACGCGCATTGCGCGAAGAAAGCTTGTGGCGGCTTTTCAACTCGCGAAATTCTTCCTCGAGTTGCTGCAAACGAAGTTTTTGGTAGCGCGAATGGAGAATCGGCAGCAGCGCTTGCGAAACGGCGTTTCCCAGCCGAACCAATTCGCCCTCGGCGCCAAGGACCGCTGGCTGTTCAGCGAGAAATTTCTCCCAGCGAAAACCAAGGTCCGACAGCTGCTGCTGCAGCGGCAGCCATGTGGATTCATGCCAGTTCAGACAATCCTCAATGGCGTCGCAGTATTGCATCAGCGTTTTTTCCACTTCGTCGCCCATTTGCGACGAAGGAGGAGCTCCAAGCGGAGCCATCTGGCGATCCCAGCGCATGGAAAGCTCGCGACGAAGATTTTGCAGCTGCGCCAATGTGTGCAACGCGCGAAAATGCTCCAGCAGCTTCGGACGCGCGCGATTCACCTTTGCCAAATCGACGAATTGGTTCCAGGCTTTGTGCGTGAGCAGCGCAAAGGAACCAAGTTTGCCGCCTTGTTCGAGGTGGCCAAGAATTTCTGCCGCGATCTGCTGTAGCTCTTCCGGATCCGCTCCTTCGGGAAGCTGCGGGCCGTATTTCACCAGAGTCTCCTGCGCGTTGGCCGCTTCCTCATGGACCTTGCGAACTAGAGTGACCAGCTGCTCCCAAGGCAGGCGATGCGCGCCACCGTATTTCCCGGCATAGACAGCTGCGAGCTTCCACTTGTCATTGCCCAAGAGCGGCTCGACGGCCTGCGTTAAGTTCGCGATGAGCGCCTCGAGCTCTTCTGTTGTGCCTTGGGCCGCGCTGGATTGCCAAAGATCAGAGCGAAAATCCAAATCTTCCACGCGAAGACGATTGCGCTCGCTAACGGAAGAATCGAAATCTTCGGACCGCGGAAGGTCGTGCATTTCGGGCAAAGGTCCGGAAAGCGCGGCTTCGTCTTCGGCGGAAAGCGAAACATTCGTGCGGTAAAGGTCAGTCAGCTCCCCGGCGGAGAGCGGCAAGGGCGCCACAGCGGCGACGGGACCGGGGATCCAGCCGTAAAATTCTTTCTCTTGGGCGACTTTGCGCGCGGCGTCCGCCGGAGACCAGTGTTTTTCGCCGAGGGCGACCTCGCGATATTCATCGGCGCGCGCTTCCGAAAGCTGTTTGCGTAGTTCTTCTAATTTCTTCAGCAGGTCGTGGCGCTGGGCTTCAAACTTCTTGGCATCCAGTTCCAGTGCTTTTGCGTCGGCGCGGGAGAGCCTTTCGGCGATGGCGCCGACCGCGCTCTCCAATTGCTTGCGGCTGTCCAGGTCGCTCTCAAGAACGCTGACGCACAGCGGCCGCAGTTCCGGAACGATGTGATGGCGTACCATACGCAGAGCTTTTGTAGTGTGGCTGGTGACCAAAACGCTTTTCCCCTGCGCCAGCAAATGGCCGATGAGGTTGCCGATGGTGTGAGTCTTGCCCGTGCCGGGAGGCCCCTGAACCAGCACCCCGCCGTGCTCTTCGAGCTGCTTGGCAATGCGAATCTGTTCGGGATTGGCCGGCTTGCTGAGAAGGACATCCACGCCATTTCCCGCCGCGATGTTTTCGGAAGATTCGGATTCCGCCGGCTCTTCGTCAGGAGTGGGCGACTCTTCTCCGACAATATTAAGGAGAGACCAGGGCAGATCTTCGCGCGTGCGGACGTCGGCAAGAATGCCCTCAATCGCCGCCGCGAATCCCAGCGTGCGCGCGCGCAAAAAGATGACCGGGTCGCGGCCGATGCGCGGATCACGCTGCTCACCACGCGGCGCGTTCTCTTCAATGAATTCGCCGCGAGGGGATAGCTGGACTACCATCCGTTTCAGAAAATTGGAGGTCGTGCCGTTATATAAAGGATGAAAGCCGCCTTGCTCGAGTTCTTCGCGACATCGGCCGATGGCGCGCCCATCCACATCCGCCATGGATTGAAAGAGTGCCGAGTAGAGTTCCACGGGATATTCCGCTTCGCAAAGCGTGAATTCTGGAACCGCCGCGTCAAACTGAAGCTGCAGGCGTTGCAGCAGGATGGGGTGAAAGATGTCGCCCTCGGCGCGTTGCCAACCCAGGATGCCGTCGCCGAGGATCAACTCAACGCGCTCCGCCTCGCGATCGATACGGCCATAGAGAGAATAAAGCGTCTCGAAAAGGCGCATCGCCTGCCGCGCAGGCTTTTCGGTGCGAGCCCACTCGTCGCGAAGAGGCGCCCAGCGGCGAAGGGCTGCGAGTCGCTTTGGGTCGGCCGCGAACTCAATCGTCAAGGTTTCACCGTTCCCCTGGGATTCGTCGCGGGACTCAGCAACTAAAGCGAGGTTGGAAGGGTCATCCCAGCCGTGTTCCAGCCAGGAAACAATTTCATTGGGAGGCTCAGGCGGCTGGGTCAGTTGCGGCCGCTGCACTCGCAAAGAGAATGTCGCGCTTGCCGACGCATCCTCGCTCTGACTATCCGCGGCCTTTGTCTTTGCGGAACTTGGGTCCAGCTTGGCGGCATTCCACCGAATCGCGGGATGTGTGGGCAAATCGTGCAGCCAGAGATGCCAAGGCTGCTCGCGAATCTGACGTTTAGGCGGATTGCGGTGCTGGTTCAGCGCTTCGAGATAGCGGAAAACACGGGTAATTTTTTCGCGAGCTACGCGCAGCTTCTCGGCATCCATGAGTCTTCACCCCGGAGGCTTGTCGAGGCTGGGTTGGGCTAGGAGGGGCCCCAGAATAACAGCGACCAGCAGACATTCTCAAGTTTCCGTAACACAAACCCGCAAAGTAGGATTTAGTTGCGGGGGAAATCCAAGAAAGAAAGAGAAAACGCGATCTGATAAACAAAAAAGACCAGTGGACGAAGCAAAAGAGAAAACGTGCTAAGTGAAGATATAGGGCCGCGAAGCCTGATGAGTGTAAAAATTTCCCTCCCCACCGAACAAACCATTTTCGCTTGCAGAATGTCTAACTGAGGGGGACAATACCAGGCCTCAACCGAGCTTCACTCCCGCCGGAAGCTTGGTATTCGGAACTTCTTTAATCTCCTCCAGCCCTCTAAAGATAGCTCCGAAAAAAAATCTCAGAAGTGCCCTGAGAACCTATGGACCAAAATCGCCGTCGATTTTTGCGAAAAGTGCCGGACGATCTCACCTTTATTCAGATTGAGCGGGACGAAGTTGGGAAAGTCCTGAATGTCTCCGAAGGAGGGTTGAGCTTCAGCTCCGTCACGCCCGTTCCCCGAAACCTGCCGGTCTATTTCTGGTTTTCCTTCAACCTCAAGGACCGCATTGAAGCCATGGGGGAAGTCATCTGGACTGATATCTCTAGAACGGTCGGGGGATTAAGGTTCACGCAACTGTCCCAGGCCAGTCGAGAACAAATCAAGCAATGGCTCTCGCAGCAGCAGACGGAAGGACCTCTCGAAGAGATTGAAATTGTCCTGGAGGAAGAGGTCCCAGAAGCGGAGAGCGACGAGCTTACTGCGCAGCTTGTGATTGCAGGCGAGCCTGTACGAACTCGAAAGAACGAGCCGGCCCCCGCACCGGTACCGATCAAAACCAGGGAGAAAAAGGCAGGCGAGCCTGACCGCGTCGCAAGGTTCGTGTCGAAAGCGCGCGCATACCGTCCGATCTTCTCCTTCGAATCCTTTGGAGGGAAAACAGCGGAAGAGGCAAAACCTGCGCCGCTTCCGGTGCTCAGTATCGAACCGCCGAAGCCTCGCGCCAATCGGCCGATGTTCTCGATGGAAATTGGGCCCACACAAAGCGTGGCGGCGCGAGATGCAAAGTTCTCGCCGCTCTCTTTCCGGGGAATCGAGTCCTTGGTAGAACTGGTTCCGCTGCAACGCTATCTCTCAGCGAAGAAAAGGCAGCTCGTTTGTGGGGTCGTTTTGGGAATATTCCTTTCTGCCGCGGTCACGCTGCCCGTAATGAAGTTCTGGAATTCCCGCGCGCACGCCGATACGAAGCCTGCGGCTACCGATTCGACCAGTGTAAAAAACAATGCGGCCACCCAACCGCCAGTCACAACTCCTGCCGTTGTATCTCAGGCCAAGCCAAGCTACCCCGTTGCAGGAGTTTTCTCGAGCCCTATTCCACTAAAGAACATTCCTCTAAAGAAAGAAACGTCAATTCTGAATGCAAAAAGCGCGCCGAAAGACTTCTACTCTAAGGATCTGAAGAACGTGGCGACCAAAGCAACCAAGCAAACAGGGAGCACGAGCGTCCCGGTACCATCGAGCAATGCTTTGAGCGCGAACAAAAAGTCAGGAACGAATCCTAACCAATTGTGGGAAGCAGTCCAGGCTGGAAACAGCAAAGCCGCAGTAGAGTTGGCTGAACTCTACATTAAAGGAGATGGCGTGCCCCAAAACTGCCAGCAAGCGCGCGTTTTGTTGCTGGTAGCCTCCGAAAAACGCAACACCGCCGCCATTAAAAGACTGCAGCAGATGGACAAGGGCACGGCTTGCCCGTAGCTTGACCGCGACGCAAACACGAGCGTCTAAGTCTTTGCCAATAGCTCATTGCCTGGTTTTGCCCGCGATTCACCAAGATGTCACCAGTTGGCAGCAAGAACTTCGAAAAACAGCCCGCAGCCAGGCTAGACCGGGCGGCGAATGCCGAGCTTGCGCATGCGCGCCTGCAACGTGGTGCGCTTCATGCCCAGCAGCACCGCGGCACCTTTCGGGCCGGCGATACGCCATTCCGTTTGCTTGAGCGCGCGCAAGATGTGCTGGCGTTCGGCTTCTTCCAGAGTCGAGATAGAGGAAGTTAAGGGAGTCGAAGGGGCGAAGGAATTCTGCTCGCTCGCTACGGGCGCTCCTGATTTCAATTCCGCGAGCGGGATGCGCAGCTCTTTGCCGGGCGAAAGAAGCACGGCACGCTCGATGAGATTTTCGAGTTCACGCACGTTTCCCGGCCACGCGTAGCGGACAAGCGCTTCCATGGCGTCCGCGGGAATGTATTCCACTTCTTTGTTCAGGGTGCGGCTGAACCTTTGCACGAAGTAGCGCACGAGCAGCGGAATGTCTTCAGCGCGCTCGCGGAGCGCAGGAATCTGAATGGGGAAAACATTCAGGCGGTAATACAAATCGTTCCGGAAGGCTCGCTGCGCGACGAGTTTCGAGAGGTCCACATTGGTGGCAGCGACGACGCGCACGTCCACGCGCTGCGTGCGATTCCCGCCAAGACGCTCGAATTCCTGCTCCTGAAGAACGCGCAGCAATTTCGGCTGAAGTTCCAGCGGAATGTCGCCGACCTCATCAAGGAAGAGCGTACCTTTGTCAGCCAGCTCGAAGCGGCCGATTTTTTGATTGATGGCCCCGGTGAACGCGCCCTTCTCGTGGCCGAAGAGTTCGGATTCCAGCAGGCCGGAGGGAATGGCCGCGCAATTAATCTTCACAAAGGTGCGGTCGCGCCTCGGGCTTAGGTTGTGGATGGCGCGGGCGAAAAGCTCCTTTCCGGTGCCAGTTTCGCCGAGAAGCAGAACGGTCGTCCCCGCGGGAGCGGCAAGCTCCACCTGCCCCAGCGCGCGCTTCAGCGCCGCGCTTTCGCCGACAATCTCCTCAAAGTTGAGTTCGCTGCGAATTTCTTCTTCCAGGTAGAGCTTCTCGACCGCCAGCTTGTCCTTCAGCGCGTCGATTTCCTTGAACGCTAGCGCGTTTTCCACGGCAATCGCGATCTGCGCGCCTACCGGTTGCAGCAATTCCACATCCCCGGGGGTAAAGGTATCGATGCGGCGGCTGGCAAGGTTCAATGTTCCAAAGGTGCGGTCGCGGTGGATGAGCGGCACGCTGCAAACCGCTTGCACGCCTTCGCCGCGAAGAATGTTCACGACTTCGCTTGTGTAACGGTCCAGTTCGGAGCCGCGCGCAAGACACGGCAGCCCCGTGGCGATGGCGCGGCCGGCCGGAGTGTTTTCCAGCGGAACAATCGTGTCCGGCTTGAAGATGTTCTGGTTGGACGGAAAATAGAAGGCGTAGATTCTCAGTGTTTTCGTGGCGGAATCAAGCAGCGCCAGGCTGGTGTAGTCGTGGTGGATGACTCGCTCGAGGCAGGAAACGATTCCCGGGAACAGTTCGGGAAGTTCTCGGCTGCTGATCAGAACGTTGTTGACCTCGAGCAGGACTCGAAAACGGTCGCGTTCGCGCGCCAGCTGCTTCTGGTAAGCTTGCGAAGACTCCAGGTTGAGCGCGTTGTCCACTGCCACCGCTACCTGGCTCGCCACGCGCTGCATGAATTGCAGCTCGGTGTCCGTGATGTGCTGTGGCACAGTGTGTCCGAAACATAGGGCCCCGAGGCGGTGTTGCGCCGTGGTCAGCGGAATGATCGCCATGGCGCGGACATTGTATCCACGCAGCCGTTGCATGAACTCGGGAAAGCGGGTCTCCTGCTCTAGATCATCGATCACATACGGCTGCTGATTTTGCCAGACCCACCCTGAGGGAGATTCCTCGATGGCCACTTCAGCGCCCGTGTGCTTCTCAACCGGGACGCGGCTTTCGAGAGTGTGCAGGCGCATCACGTTCCTTGCCGCGTCGTGCAGAACCAGGGTGAGGAAGTCAAAGTCAATGACGGAGTGCAGGCGCGCAGCCAGGTCGTGGAACAGCGCCGAGAGGTCTCGCTGCTGCGCGATGGCCTCGCTCACTTCGAGCAAGGCTTCGAGTTGGCGCCGGGAGTGCTCTAACGGAGAGCTAAGAGGCGCTTCCGGCGGGGAGATGACCCGTTCCGCCATAAAAGGCAGGATAGCATTCGCCCGGTGGACGCTCAACTTGTGCGAGAGCCGAAAAGCTGGCGTTCAAGGATCACTCGCAAAAAAAATTCCTCCGAGAATCCTCCTATTCAGTCCAAGGCGCTGGCCGGGATTTTTCACCAGTCGTCGTGCCTGAAACGCGCGCGGCCCGCAGAGAACGCTGTCATCCTGAGTGCATCCGATGGGAAGGATCTCAACCGATCCATCGCGAGACCTTGGCGCTTGTTAAGATCCTCCGCTCTACTCTTTCACCTGCTAAGGCTTTGCCGTTGGCGTCGGTGTCGGTGTGGGCGCGGGACTCGCAGAAGGCGCACGATGCGAAGCGGGCGCCGGCGCGGTGACTGGAGTTGGAACGGACGCCGCCTTGGGTTGGATAGACAGCAGCTCGACTTCAAAAACAAGAGTCGAGCTGGGACCGATAGTGGGACCTGCCTGGCGGGCTCCATAAGCCAAATCCGCAGGAATGAAAAGTTGCCACTTGGAACCTACGGGCATAAGCTGCAGAGCCTCGGTCCAGCCCTTGATGATTCCTCCGACGTTAAAAGTAGCGGGCTGGCCGCGCTTATAGGAGCTGTCAAACTCGATGCCGCTAAGAAGCGTTCCGCGATAGTTGACGGTGACCGCGTCGTTGACGGCGGGCTTTGGCCCCGTGCCCTCCTGCATAATTTTGTACTGCAGGCCGTCGGGAAGCGTGACGACGCCTTCTTTTGTTTTGTTCGCGGCCAAGAATTCGTCGCCCTCTTTTTTATTCGCTTCCGCAAGTTGCTGCTGCTTTAGTTCCTGCGCCTTGCGCAGGTCGGCCTGCAGTTGCGTCAAGGTAGCTTGCGCTTCCTGGTCGGTCATCAGCACTCTGTCGCCTGCCATTTCGTCCTTCATGGCTTGAAGCATGATGGCCGGATCCACATCAACGCCGTCGCGCTTCAGGCTCTTTCCAATATTCATGCCGATGGCGTAACTCGTTTTGTCCTTAGGCGTGCTGAGCGTCAGCGTGTTGGTGGCTGTGGCAGACGCCGCCTTGCTGGCTCCGGCTTTCCCGGTTTTCGTAGCGCCGACCTGGCCGGTTTTGGTCGCTGCGCCCTGTCCAGTTTGGACTGTGGCAGCTTGCTTTGTGGAAGCGGCGGGCGTGCTCTCCGAGGAAGATGCCTTGGCTGCATCGTTCGCCTGCGGAGCGGTTGCTGTGGCTGGTTCGTCCGTGCAGTTGTGAGGGACGGTCAAAGACACCACGCATTTACCGCCGTGCTGTTTAAGGAATTCCGCCAGTTGAGTGAAGCCATTTGAGGCAGCAGCGCCTCGTGCTGACCCTCCCATGAAGCTTGGCTCGTTTACTTTGGCGCCATGCTTTAGTAGCAAATCGGCGATGGTAATACGTGTGGCCTCAGGCGGTTCGGGCGGCTCGCCGGACAAGGCCGTGGCCATCAGCGGAGTCGTGGCATTCGAGCTCTTCAGGTTCGGATTGGCTTTCTTGTCAAGCAGAAGCTTCACAACATCCGGTTTTCCGTTGAAAGCAGCCCAAAACAGGGCGGTTCCGCCGTTCTGTTTCTCCTTGGCATCGACTTCTGCCCCGGACTCGAGCAGCAGGCGGACCATATCGACGTGACCATCGCTTGCTGCTGCCACTAGCGCAGGCCATCCATTTTTGCCTTTAGCGTTGACGTCGGCTCCTTGGCTAATTAGTTTTCGAACCGTTTCAATCTGATTCTTGTTCGCAGCCTCGTAGAGTGCGGCATCGAATGTAGACGTCTTCTTGGTATTCGACCCGGGACCTTGAGAGCTGGCGGCGGGCTTAGCGGGCGCCGGAGTAGCGGAAGAGCCTTGCGTCGCGCTCGAAGCCGACGTCTGCTGCGCAGGCGAACTGACAGCCTGCAGGTCACTCGTAGCGGAGTTCCACCCGGCTTGGGCCGGGGACAAGAAGATCGTTCCGGCGAGCAGCATGGCAGCTACGCCGTATATAAAGGTAGATGGCTTAAAAAATGTTGGTTCTTGCATCCGGGTATTCTGGCATCCAGCGCCAGTCCGCGCAAATGAATAAGGATTGAAAGGAACGTGATTAGACATCTGAGATTGCAGGTCGGTCCGCCGGGAAGAAAGACTAGTAGGGTTGTTCCAATTTGGGAAGAAACAGGGTACACCCCGGCAGTTTTCGTAAGAGTGGCAAACAAAGGACTTAGAGCATACGGAACTTGGAAGAATGTACGGAAAACTGGAGGACGGAAAGTGGGGACTATCCCCACCCCGGGCATTCTGCATCGTTATCAAAGAAAAAGGGTTACAAAATTTGAGTGTTGGAAGTGATTGAAAACAAAGGAAACACAAACGGTGGAGCAAAGGACGGATCGCGCGGGACTGGGGCGCTGTGCCCGTCGCGGCTCCCCTCGAAGCTCGGGGCAAGCAGGGTAAACGGGAATAATCGCTGCTTGTCACCTAAAAAGGCTAGCATAGATTTACCGATTTGTCAAGGCCACAGTAAGTTGTTTAGATGCTGTGGGTTACGGAGGAAGAATCTGGGGGTGGGGCGGGAGGTTGGAAGAAGGAGAGGAAGTCGTTTGTTTGCTTGGGGATAGCAGAAGGAGATTTGCATAAGAACAACTTAGGCGTAAATGGGGAGAACGTCGGATTGCTCTTTGAATCTATTTTCAAACTCCAAAGCCCACTTCACGCGCTCGTTTAGTGGAGCGGTCGAGCCTGGTGGGATGTGTTGCGGAAGTTGATCGTATGTTCTGCCATCCAATCGTCGCCCAGCACGTTTCTTATTGTAACCACCCCACTGTTTAAAGAAGAAGGGAACTCGTGAGCCAAGACACTGTTCGCGAATCGAGATTACCCATTCGCGCTTCAGGGGTCGAGCACCTAAACCGCTTTCCCCTCCAACGATCACCCAATGAATCCCATCCAAGTTGAATGGTCCTAAATCCTCAAGAAGTGGCTCGATGGATAAAAATCGCACGGTAGCAGGCGAGCCTCGTAGTTCGGCGATTCGGGGTAAACCATACTTCTTGTCTTCCACGCTTACCCCCCACCAAATGTGGTTAGCCGCTGCAGCTTGTTTCAATTTCGTGGACAGCAGGGTCGCCATTCGGTTAGAACGTTTTGTTAGGACCTGATAGATATGCCAGTTCGCCTTAAGCATTACATCGGCGACCGCCTCGACATAGTCGTCGGAAACTCCGTCCTGAAATAGATCGCTCATCGAGTTGACGAAGATCATTTTTGGCTTATGCCACCTCAGTGGTTCGCCTAACTTATGAGGGACGAGCTGCAGGTCAAACCCTCGTTCGTAGGGATGTCCTTTGACTCCGCGAAATCTCTCAGCAAAGGTCTCCGCATAGCAGTGCTTGCAACCGGGACTGATCTTTGTGCAGCCACGGACAGGGTTCCACGTTGCATCCGTCCATTCAATAGAGCTGTTTGCACTCATGCGCTCCCCCTTTGATTTTTGGCAGACGGAAATGTGACTTTAACATTATCGCCAATCGTCCCTTTTCGGCGTTTGGCAGAGGGCGGATTCGTCTGAATGGTATTCTCCTCCTCCATTTTGAGCAAAATCGTTTTGTAGTTCTTCATGATATATGGCTTCCCGACGTTGTGCAGGTCGTAGATTTGCTCAACGGTTCTTGTCTGCCCGCAGAAATCACGAAGGAGCATGCCTTCTAGCTCATCGAGAGGACGATTGAATTCAAAAAGCAACGGATGAATCTGTGAAGCTGGGCAATACCCGAACGAAGGAACGCTCTGATGCTCTTCTGAACTGTACTTCGCCATGATTTCCTTCATGATTCCGTAACCACGCGGATGCTTTGTGGCAAATACCAGATAGTGGCTCGTGCGATTGCCCTTTTCATCCTTGAAGCAGAACGGAAGAACATACTGAGCGCCTAGCTCCTTCAGAGCCACAGTTAGTGCTTCAAGAATAGCAGCCTCTCGTTCCTCAGGCTTGAGGCCAGTCAGCTTGTTTCTCAAGGCGCCCGCTCTTTCTTTGCCGAAGAGGACATCGATGTGTTTCTCTACTGCCGCGTTACTTAGTCCCATGTTGATGCGGTTGTAGTTAAAAAAGAATATGCAGTCGCAGCCCCAGTTTCTAACGACTGAGTTGATAAGACCGAGCGATAAACCTTTGTATCCCCAAGGGTCAACGAAGAAGAGCGTCGGAATGAAATTTAGCTTTTCAAACATCTCTACGATCTTGTCGCCGACTTCTTCTGCTTGAATCTGTGGCTTGTACTTCAAAGTGCGAATACCTGGTATCTCGCGGATTTCCCTGGTGAGAGCCTCGGCGTTTGCAGGGTCCACATCGTTGAAAATCGTCACAAGCCGCTCGCACATGTCGGGGTCCGCGATGGCAGTTTCCAGGATTAATAGCGGGGTGGACTTAGTGCCGTCTTTGTAGCGACCGGGTCCAGCAAATAAATCTATGTAGGCTATTCGCTCCTCTTTTTTCCATTTCTTCTGTGTAGCTACGATGACCTTCACCCAGGCCCAGAAGTAATCCCGCACAATCGTGGTTTTAATGCGCGACTGCGTAGTCGATTCTTCGAAAAAGTTATCGCTGGCCATGTGCGGAATGCCCATGTTGGACGGGAACCAGGCTAGACTTGCTGGAATTCTTACCAGGCGGAAATAGCAAGCCGCGGATACATTCCAAAGACTTCATGCTTTAATAAATACAACAGTTGTTGCTCGCAGGCCATAGTTTTTGTGCTCGCTTGCCGCGAGACGAAAGGCGTGTCTTTTCGCAATTGAGAAGGCAGGGTAAGAAAGCAGAAGGCAGAGAGAAACGAAGAGAGATCCTTCGGCTACGCTCAGGATGACAAGGCGTCTGCAGGCGCGCTAGCGGGCGGCGTGGTGGGCAAAGATGGACGAGTGGCGCGGGCCGTTGGACATGAGGCGGTCGATGGCAGCGAGCGAAGCGATGCCGCCGCGGGCGCCGACGGCGGTGCAATTGAGCGCGGCGGCGGCGCAGGCGAAATCGAGTTGGCGCTGCAAGGGCCAGCCTTGCAGAAGCGCGTAGATGAAGCCCGCGTGGAAGAGATCGCCGGCACCGGTCGTATCGACGGTGTCGACTTGAAAGGCAGGCGCGTAGTGGAACTGCGCGCCGTCCCAGGCGAGCACGCCGTCGGTGCCGAGCGTCGCCGCAGTGAGACGGCAGCCGAAGCGGCGATGGACGGCGGGGAGCGACTGATGCAAATCGTTGGTTGCGGCGAGCTTACCAGGGATGTCGCGGCTGGTAATGAGGTAGTCCACGTTGGGAAGAAGTGCTTCGACGCCGGGATAGAGTTCGTCGAGGTCGGCGATGACGGGAACGCCGGCGGCGCGCGCCCAAGCAGCGGCTTGCGCAGCCGCGGCGGTGTCGTGGCCGTCGAGATGAAGAGCGCGGGCGTTGACGATCCAATCGCGCTGAAGCTCTTCGGGGCGCAACGCGAGACGATGGTCGCGGCGCCACAGGACGGTGCGTTCGCCGGAGTCGTCGATGAGAATGAACGCTTGCTGGCTGGGGCAGTCGGGCGCGGTGAGAAGATG
>DATDNK010000016.1:0-3486 GCA_036518275.1 Candidatus Acidiferrum sp. | reverse complement strand
TTCTTCAGCTTGCGCATGCGGCCGGAGGCTTTGAGGCCGGTAAAGTGGCGCTTGGCCGTATGGCCGCGCAAAATTTTGCCGGTCGCGGTGACCTTGAAACGCTTGCGCGCGCCGCGATGCGTTTTCAACTTCATTTTCGGTTTTGAAGCGTTGCGTGGCATTGCGAAAATCCTCTCTTGAAGCGAGCGGAGCAAGCCCCGCCTCTACAAAATCTTTTTGGTTGCCTTTAGGGCGCCGCGGTGCTGCGCCCCTACAAAACCTTATCGGAAAGAATCCGACCCAAGCACGGTCAAGCAAACAAAGCGCGGTAAAACGCGCGGTTACTGCGACTGCTGCGCGCCGGAAGCCGCTTGCCCTGCGGGCCTGGAAGCGCCAGTGCTCTTCTTGGGCGCCAGCAGAGCCACCAGAACGTTGCCCTCCATGCGCGGCATGGTTTCAATCTGCCCCTGATCCCCAATTTCCGTGAGCAAGCGGTCCATCTTGGCGCGACCCACTTCCTGGTGCGCCATTTCGCGGCCGCGATGAAAAATCATAGCGCGCACTTTGTGGCCGTCACCGAGAAAGCGAATAATCTGATTCTTGCGAACCTGATAATCGTGCTCCGCGGTGTTAGGCCGAAACTTGACTTCCTTCAGTTGGCTGCCGCGGCTGCTCTTGCGCTGTTCGTGGGCCTTCTTGTTCAGCTGGTACTGATACTTCCCGTAGTCGGTGATCTTACAGACCGGCGGGTCGGCGGTGGGCGAAATCTCCACCAAATCGAGCCCTCGTTCCCGCGCGAGCTTCATTGCCTCAAAAGGCTGCATGACGCCGAGCTGCGCACCATCTTCGTCAATCACCCGGATTTCGCGCGCCCGGATGCGCTCGTTTACGCGCGTGCGGTCACTTGGCCGGAAGTTGCGTTCAGCGATAAATCCCCCTCAAGAGCGATAGGCACCTTTCCCCGGATTGACCAGGAGCCGGCCCCCAAATGCACAAACACCAGCCCCCGGTGAGACGGCACCGGGGACGGGTTACAAAGTATAGCATGCAAAATGCACCGTACCGCAATAGGCTGAGCAAGCTCAGGACGACTAGCTAGTCACAGTAGATTGGATTTCGCGGCCCGCGATTGTTGCGATGAGCAGGGGTTCTTCTCCCTTGGTGATGGCGAGGTCCAGGCCGAGTAGGGCGGTCATTTTGGCGAGGCTGCCAGGCTCACGTGCGACGGCTTGGAAGTGAACGAGCGAGCAGCCCTTGGGAGCGTCCACCGAGGGATGAACGGAATCCGCGCTCCATTCAATAAAGAATGGAAGCAGGCCGCCATGATCGTCTTTGAGCCGAAGCGCCTTCCAGCGAAGGACTCTTCCATCAGGACGCTGGCGGGAACCGGGAGTGGGGCCTTCGACCTGGATTCCCGATTGAGCCAGCTTCGCGGCGAGCGATTGCATGTCACGGGGATGAGCGGCCCAGCCGATAAGGCGTGGTTTTTTTAGCTGCCTGATGACGGAGTACTGCTGCACGGTGGACTGCTTCGGGTCGGGTGCGATGATCTCGAGGTAGCGGCGCGTGCCGAGTGAGAGGAGGGCGTTTTGTGTCCCCCGGCCGGGATGGACACCGCCGAAAGAAGGGCGCACGCCAGTGCGTTCCTCGACAAAGGCGATGCCGCGGTCGAGATCGCTGCAGCCAAGAAGAATGTGATCGAGCAAAGTGGGAACCTCAGCTATTTTCGGCTCGGCGAACAAATTGGCAGGCGCCATAACCGCTCCAGCTGTAAATACGAGAAAAGTCCGGCGCGGCATGTTCTCCATTTCCCCTTACTCCTTGCATCGAAGACTACACGGTTGAGCCGCGATTGTGGAGTGTGACGTGGCTAAAGCCTCTTCGTTTCGTTGCTATGGCGCAGGTTTGCAGGCACGAATGTACGCGCGACGGCTTTGGTATTCGACTTCCGGCGCGTAAGGATCGCGCTCGAGCGAGTCTTCAATGGCAAAACCGACGAGGCCAAGATAGCGCTCGACCTCTTTCCTGGCGTAAAACACCAGGTCCAGCGAAACTTGGTGGCCCCAAAGATTCTCTTCGTGCAAAACTTCGACACCGATGTGAAAAGCGAGGAAAAGTAGACCGCCCGGCTTCAGCGCGCGGAACATTTCGCGAAATGCCTGGAGGATATCCGTCTTCGGAATGTGCACGATGGAATAGAAAGCGACGATGGCGGCCCAGGCGCCGTCTTCCACGTCCAGCGCCAACATATTTCCCTCACGAAACTCGATGCCAGGATTCAGTTTGCGTGCTTGCTCCAACATGCCGGGAGAAAGATCAATGCCGAAAATTTCCACGCCGCGGTCGTGCAAATAGCGCGCCACATGGCCCGGGCCGCAGCCGAGTTCACACACGCGCCCGTCTCCTTTGACGCGCGCCGCAAACTCATCAAGAAGCATGCGGTCAAGCGGCTTGTGTTGGAGTTCCCCGGCGATTCTAACGGTGTATTCCTCGGCGATGCGGTCGTAACTGGATTGGCAGTCCGAAAGCTTTTCAGGATCCATGAGCACCCGGAACAGCGAAGCGAGTCAGAAAGGCATGTTATCATGCGCGCCGCTCACAAACTCCAGACAGCGTCAGGAAAGAAACGAAACACAACATGACGACGGATGGCGTGATGAAATCCACCGCAACGACCCTCGATCCGCCTGGCCGCTGGCGCGCCTTGGGCGTGCTGGCGGGCTCGTCTGTGCTGAGCATGGGAGCATGGTTTTCCGCCTCGGCCGTGTTGCCGCAATTGCGGGCGCAGTGGCACCTTTCTTCTGGAGCGGGCGCGCTGATGACCATTTCCGTGCAATTGGGATTTGTTGCGGGATGCCTCGCGTCAGCACTGCTAAATCTGGCAGATTTGATTCGCCCACGAAGACTGATGCTGCTGGGAGCTTGCGGCGCAGCGGTCATCAACGCAGCGTTGGCACTTTGTGCGGGGCCGGCAAGTGCGCTGCCTGTGCGGTTTCTGACTGGAGCAAGCTTGGCGTTCGTTTATCCGCCGAGTTTGAAGGCCATGGCCACATGGTTCCGGCGCGAGCGCGGCACGGCGCTTGGCACGCTCGTGGGTGGATTGACGCTTGGCTCCGCGGTGCCGCATTTGCTGAATGGACTTGGCGGACTAGATTGGCGGCTGGTGATTCTGGGCACTTCAGGGCTGAGCGTGCTCGGCGGCTTGCTCGCGGAGTTGGGCACCACAGATGGGCCGTTCCCGTTTCCGCAAGCCGTATTCAACCCGCGGCAAATCGCCGCGTCGTTCGCAAGGCGAGGAGTTCGCCTCGCCACGCTCGGCTATTTCGCCCACATGTGGGAGCTGTACGCAATGTGGACGTGGTTCGCGGCGTTTTGCGCGGACGTGCTGCGGACGCATGGCGTGGAACGATTCCAGAGGGGCGCGGCGTTCGCGGCATTTGCGGTGATTGGGGCAGGCGCGGCCGGCTGCTGGGCTGCAGGATGGCTGGCGGACCGCTGGGGCCGCAC
>DATDNK010000015.1:0-12606 GCA_036518275.1 Candidatus Acidiferrum sp. | reverse complement strand
TTGGGCGGAACAGCTCAACTTGAAGGCTGGCATTCCTATTCCTGTGGGCGCTTTTGACGCGCATTGGGACGCCATCGGCGCGGGCTGCCGCAGCGAGGATATTGTCAACGTGGTGGGAACCTCGACGTGCATCATCGGAATTACTCCTTCTGTCCAACTGGTTCCCGGCGTTTGCGGAGTGGTGCAGGGAAGCGTGCACCCCAAGCGCACAGGAATTGAGGCGGGACTTTCTGCTGTCGGAGACATATTTCAAGGTATTGCTACGCGCGCGGGAACCGACGTGATGACTCTCAGTCAAGGCCTGGAGAACTATCGCGCCGGGCAAACAGGCCTGCTTCGCATGACCTGGGACAATGGCGATCGCACTGTGCTCGTCAATCCCAATTTGCGGGGCATTACCTTTGGCTGGAATCTGCAAACTACGGCGCAGGATGAATTGTTCGCGGCCATCGAAGGCACGGCGCTGCACACGCGCGTCATTCTCGATCGCATGGAGCAAAACGGAGTCACGGTGCGCCGCGTTATCAACGCCGGAGGAATTCCGCAGAAGAATGACGCCCTCAATCAGGTGTACGCCAACGTGCTCGGACGACCGGTTCTCGTTCCTGCGGGAAGCGTCGTCAGTCTGGGCTCCGCCATCTTCGCATTTCTTGCAGCAGGGGTTTTTCGAACAGTCGAGCAAGCGCAGGATAAAATCTGTCCCCAGTACCGCACGTTCCAACCCGACGCATCGACGAAACGCACCTACGACAAGTTGTACTCCCTCTTCAGCAAAATCTATTTTGCCTTCGGCCAAAAGCAATCCGGCAGCTTCGGCGCTGTGCTGCCTGAACTCATCCAGGTCGCAGAATCCGAGCTTGCCAAATCGGCGCATTGAGGTAGCGGGCCCGCATCGTTGATGGAAAGGAGCAGACATGGACGACAAGCTCTCGCGTCGCGACCTGCTCAAGAAAACCGTCGCCGGCGTATCCACTTCAGCTCTATTTCACGCGGCGTCCTGGCGTGAGTCTTTTGTTGCTATGCCTGAGGCGTCTGGTGATACGGCCGCCCCTGGTCCAACGGAATCGCCTGCCATCCTGCCACTCACGAATACAAGCGACGTATTTATTCCGCCGCGAGGAAACAGCTTCTTCAAATTCAGTTTCGATTTTCCCGAGCCTTCGGTGTCGTTCGAGAATCTACAATTTTCGTTTCGCGTTTACACGTTTGAGAATACTTATGCTCCCGACGCAAGCATGATGACTGTCGAGCCCGCCTCCGATGGCTTGCACGTTCTATGCAAGGGTTTTGTCTGGGCAGGTGACCAGCAAAAGGCGCGGGGCTTGCTGGAGGCGCGCATCACGCGCAACGGCTCCTTTGTGGAATGCCAGGCCACCGCGGAAATGGGCCAGCCGATCAAATCGATTGCAGCTATTCTTCGCAGCGTTCCTCGGGGAAAGATTTCCGTAGCCGGCGGAAATTTTTTTGATCCCAAAGATAACGAACTGCTTTTCGGGTATCCGTTCGGCGGAGGCTCGTTGTTTGTGGCGGGCGGAATGGATTCTCCGGTGCTCGTCATTCAGTCAGGTGAAAAGGAATATTTCTTTCTTTCCGCACTGCTCAAGGAGGTGCGCGCCAGCCGTTTTTATTTGCAGCCCGGTGAGAAGGGATATCGCGTGGAGCTTACGCACGAGCGCGAAGGCTGGGCGAGAAGCAAGCGCATTGGGAGCGCGGTGTGGCGCGTGGGCCTTGCGGATAGCTTGGAAGCCGCTTACCGGCCGCATTTCGAGCACGTGGAAAAAGCGTTCGCCATTCCGGATTGGGAAAGCCGCAGCGACGTACCTGCTTGGTTTCGTGAAGTTAAGTTAGTCGTGTCGCTTCACGGGATGCACTGGACCGGCTACATCTTCAACGACTTTGCCAAATGCCTGAAGATTCTTGAATGGGTGGCCACGCAAATTCCCGGCAAACAAGTTCTGGTGTTTCTGCCCGCGTGGGATGGCCGCTATTACTGGAACTATCCGATTTACAAACCGGATCCACGGCTCGGAGGCGAGCAGGGATTTCGCACGCTGATCGATAAAGGTCACACCATGGGCTTTCACTTCATGCCCATGTTCGGCATGAACGCTGCGAACAAACTGCTCCCCGAGTTCAAGAACTTTGCCGACGCCACCACGGACCAAATCGACGGCGACGCGTTTAATTTGAATTGGGTCGATTGGGACAACGATCGCCACAATGAAGGCAATGGCGGCTACATGAATCTTGGCGTGCCTTCCTGGCGCAACTGGCTCTCTGCGCGAATCGCCGACATCCTATCCACCTACCATGCGGATGCGTATTTTCTCGACATCGCGGGTGGCTGGGAGAACAATACCAAGGCAGACATGCACGAGGGCACGCGGCTGCTGGTGGAAGGCTTGCACAAGAAGTTCCCAGACGTGCTCGTTTGTGGCGAAATGCCTTACGACGCGTTGATGAGCTTCATGCCTCTGTTTCACGTGTTTTCCGGTGGCGGATATCCTCAGGCCATGAAAAAGTATGTCCGCGCGTTTCAGCACCTCAGCTTGCCCGCACCTGGGCGAGGGAGCAGCGGAGTACACGAATCCGGGTTTGGGCACTTCGATCCGAAGACCCTCAACCTGGGAAAGGAACAGATTCCCACCATTACCGTGGTGGACGATACGTTTGAGAAGCATCGCGATGTGATGGCGGAAATCATTCAGAAGGCCAAAGAGCGCGCGGGGCAATGAACGAGAGCGGGGAATTGCGTTGCGCCTGATTCTCACACGGGGGATTCGAATGAAGCGAATGCTATGGACTACAATCACGGGGGCCCTTCTTATGACCACTCTGACAGCGAGCGGCGCCACAACAAAAGCGGGCACGACAAAATCGTCGTGGGGCAAAACGCCCGATGGGGAGCAGGTGGAACTTTATACGCTGACGAACAAAAACGGCGTTGAAGCCGCCATCAGTACGTATGGTGGTGCGGTCGTTTCGTTGAAAGTGCCCGACCGCCACGGCACGCTTGAGGATATCGTGCTCGGCTACGACTCGGTGGACGGCTACGTGAACGACAAGAGTTATTTTGGCGCCATCATCGGCCGGTACGGAAACCGCATCGGGCACGCGCAATTCACGCTCGACGGCAAGACCTACACGCTTGCCAAGAACAATGGAGATAATACCCTTCATGGAGGGATCAAGGGTTTCAATAAAGCGCTGTGGACGGCAAAAGAAATCCCGGGGAAGGATAGCCAGGCGCTCGAACTGACTTACCTGAGCAAGGATGGCGAAGAGGGGTTCCCGGGAAACCTGCAAGTGCGCGTCGTGTTTACGCTGACCGATACAAATGAGCTGAAGATTGAGTATTCCGCAACGACCGACAAGAACACCGTTGTGAATTTAACCAACCACTCATACTTCAATCTATTGGGCGTTGGTCCGGGAATGGGAGACATCCTCGGACACGTCCTGATGATCGAGGCGGACAAGTTTACCCCCGTGGATTCCGGGCTGATTCCCACCGGCGAACTTCGCGACGTTGCAGGCACGCCGTTTGATTTTCGCAAACCGACGGCGATTGGCGCGCGCATCAACGCGGACGATGAGCAGATGAAGCTGGGCGGTGGCTACGATCACAACTTTGTGCTGCGGCGGAGAATGGGCGACCCCATTTCCCTTGCCGCGCGCGTGGTGGAACCGGCGAGCGGCCGCATTCTCGAAGTATGGACCACGGAGCCTGGCGTGCAGTTTTACACCGGGAATTTTCTGGACGGGTCCGCGCACGGCAAGCGTGGAGTTGCTTACGCGAAGCGCTCCGCGTTCTGCCTGGAAACACAGCATTTTCCCGATTCCCCGAACCATCCGAAGTTTCCTTCCACGGAGTTGAAGCCCGGGGACCGTTATCACACGACGACGATTTATAAGTTCTCTGTCGAAAAGACGAAGGCCGTCATTATTCACAAGCCAGCGAGCCAGTAGAAATCTCCTTTCGCGAGGGAGGTTACGATGCGCATGCGAATTCTTGCCTGCTTTTTCACCTTGTTTTTTGCTGAGATTTTTTCCGCCCGGGCGCAGACGTCCATTGCTCCTACGCCCCCAATGGGTTGGAACAGTTGGAACCACTTCGCGTGCAAAGTGACGGCAGAGGACGTGCGTGGCGCCGCGAACGCAATCGCCAGCAACGGAATGAAAGACGCGGGCTACATTTATGTGAATGTGGATGATTGCTGGCAAGCTGGCCGCGACGAGCACGGACGCATTCAGCCAAACAAAAACTTCGGCGACATGAAGGCGCTCGCTGATTATGTCCACGGCAAAGGCCTGAAATTCGGGATTTATTCTTCGCCGGGGCCGGAAACGTGCGCCGGCTTTACTGGCAGCTATCAACACGAAGAACAGGACGCGCAGACTTACGCAGAGTGGGGCGTCGATTATTTAAAGTACGACTGGTGCAGCGCCTCGCAGGTCTATCCGGTCAGCCAGATCAAGGAAGTCTACAGAAAAATGCACGACGCGCTGCAGAAGACCGGGCGACCGATTGTATTCAGCTTATGCGAGTACGGTTGGGACCTGGTTTGGCGTTGGGGCAAGGATGTTGGCGGAAACTTGTGGCGGACCACCGGCGACATCGAAGATAAATATGACTCCATGACAAGGATTGGTTTTGGGCAGGCGGGGCTGGAGGCGTTCGCAGGGCCAGGCCATTGGAACGATCCGGACATGCTCGAAATTGGCAACGGCGGTATGCGGCACGAGGAGTACATCACGCACATGACGCTGTGGTGCTTGCTCGCGGCTCCGCTGCTGGCCGGAAATGACTTGACGAGAGTGACGCCCGAGGACTTGGCGATCCTGCTGAACAAGGAAGCCATTGCCGTGGACCAGGACCCGAAAGGAGTGCAGGGACATCGCGTCTCGACGGAGGGTCCGCTGGAAGTTTGGGCCAAGCCGCTGGCGGACGGCAGCGTGGCAGTCGGTTTGTTCAGCCGCGCGGGAAGTTTTCCTGTGAAGGTGAGCTTCAAAGATATCGGGTTTACGGGCAGCGTGCACGTGCGCGACCTGTGGGCGCACAAGGAACTTGGCACGTTTGAGAACGAATTTACGGCGCAGGTGCCGCGCCATGGCGCGGTGATGATTCGCGTCTGGAAGTAGCCTTTTGCCGTCTTGTCTCCTCTTGGTACGTTTCGGGAAAGGATCGCTTAGTCAGGGCTGACTATTCTAATTTAGAATAGTCAGCCCTGACTAATGACCAGCCTCAAAATTGGTCAGCTTTTGGCTACTCCTGTGGAATCGCGGACGACGAGTTCGGGGTCGATCACGATTTCGCGGCCTGTGTCGTACTGTTCGCGGCCGTTGCCGAGCACGCTCTGGAAAATGATGTGCCCGATCTGCTCGCGCGGAATGTGATTGGTGGTAAGCGGGGGAGAGCAGAATTCCGCTAGCTTGATGTTGTCAAACCCGGTGACGGAAACGTCCTTCGGGATCTGCAGGCCTTCTTCGCGCAACTCGCGCATCACGCCGACGGCCATGAAATCGTTGACGCAGAGAATCGCCGTCGGCCGAAAGCCGGATTCGAGCAGTTCACGGGCGGCCTGCCGCCCGCCATCGAGGCCATCGGGCCCCGCGAAGATTTTGGCTTCGGCGCTTGGCGAGCAGCGGTGAACGGATTCCAGGAACGTTTTGCGACGCTCACTGATCGGCCCAAGAGTAGAATGGTGTCCGACGAAGGCCATGCGCCGATGCCCCAGCGCGCTGAGATAGCTGACAGTTTTCTTGATCCCTTTGCGGTAGTCCACGCGGATGTTGGTGATGTTTTTCTGCGGTGTTCCCACATCATAGAAGGCCGCGGGGATACGGCTGTTGCCAACCGTTTGGATCAAGTGTTCTTCCATTTCCGAAACGATGACCGCCAGGCCCGCTACTCGCAGACCGATCATAAGCTGCACGCTGGCGAGAAGTTGTTCGGAGCGGTAGTCGGTGTTGGCGACCACGACCTCAAGACCTTGGGCATGAGCGTCGGATTCGAGGGTTCGGTAGATGTCCAGAAAAAAGGGATTCTCCATATTTGAGACGATGATCCCAAGGATGCGGCTCTTCCCTCGGGCGAGAGAGCGGGCGTGGAGATTGGGGTGGTAGTTAAGCTCCTCGGCCGCCCTTAGCACGCGGGACCGCGTGGAGGTTTTGACGATCTCGAGATTATTGAGGACGCGAGAGACCGTGGACGTCGAGACGCCTGCCTTTTGGGCGACAGCATCAAGATTCATGGCCAGGCTGCGCCGTTTGCGCATCAAGTGCACCTCAATCTGCGGCAGGCACATTCTATCGAAAACGGGCCTTGCAGCGCGCCTGTTAATACAAGCGGCTCGGGAGATAGGACACGGGAGGAGACAGGCATTTTTAGGAGACGGCAGGCAAGGATTTCATTAAACTGTCGGAAACGGAGGCCTTGCGAGAAAGGAGCGGGGCAGAGCGCGCTTGACAAGTTTGCAAAAAACGCCGTACTGTCTGCGATGCAAGCGTTTGCAGAATTTGTCCCTGACTAAGCCATGACGCAACCTTCCAATCCGCCGATGGTGCTCGGTGTTATTGTTGGCAACCGCGGCTTTTTCCCCGACCACTTGGCACGCTCGGGCCGCCAGGAGATGCTCTCCACTCTGACGGCGCAGGGGATCAAGCCGATCGTCCTCGGCGAGAGTGAGTCGAAGTTCGGTGCGGTCGAAACGAGGCAAGAAGCGGCGCGCTGCGCGGACCTGTTCAAGAAACATCGAGATGAAATTGATGGCGTGGTGGTGACATTGCCGAATTTCGGCGACGAGCGCGCAATCGCGGAAACGCTGCGGATGGCAGATTTGCACGTTCCGGTGCTCATGCAGGCCACCCCTGACACGCCGTCGAAGATGACCATCCGCGACCGGCGCGACAGCTTTTGCGGGAAGATGTCCGCTTGCAACAACCTCGCGCAGTATGGAATTCCTTATTCGCTGACCACGCTGCACACCGAAGCTCCAAACTCACAACAATTTCGTGATGACTTGGGTTGGTTTCAGGCCGTTTGCCGCGTTGTAAAAGGCTTGAAGAAACTCCGGATCGGCGCAATTGGGGCGCGGCCGGCGGCGTTCAATACCGTGCGCTACAGCGAAAAGATACTAGAGTCGACGGGAATTTCCGTCGAGACGCTAGATCTTTCGGAAGTCATGGGGCGGATCGAGCGACTCAGGGACAGCGACGCTCCCGTCGTAGAGATGCTCAAGGCCATTCGCTCTTATATTGCGACGAACAGCATTCCGGAAGCTGCGCTAGTCAAAATGGCCAAGCTGGGCGCGGTCATTCATGGGTGGATGAGGGAGACGGAGGTAACCATCAGCGCGATCCAGTGCTGGACCGCGCTCGAAGAGTATTTCGGCGTCGTGCCCTGCACGGTAATGAGCATGATGAGCGACTCCGGTCTGTCCAGCGCTTGCGAGGTGGACGTAGCAGGCGTGGTGGGAATGCATGCCCTGCAACTGGCTTCGCAAGCGCCAAGCGCGCTGCTCGATTGGAATAACAATTACGCGGATGATCCAGACAAAGCTGTGTGCTTCCACTGCAGTAACCTGCCTAAGCACTTTTTCAACGATGTGCGCATGGGCTTCCAGGAAATTATCGCGGGGACGGTGGGCAAGGAAAATACGTTTGGAACTTGCGTGGGCCGCGTGAAGAGCGGACCGATGACCTTCGCCCGCTTCTCGACCAACGACCGCGAAGGAAGAATGTCGGGGTACGTCGGCGAAGGCGAATTCACAGACGATCCGCTGGAGACTTTTGGAGGAGCCGGCGTAGTGCGCATTCCGGGACTGCAGAAACTGCTGCGGTTCATCTGCGAGCGCGGGTTCGAGCACCACGTCGCGGCGAATTTCTCGACGGTCGCGTCGGCGGTGCACGAAGCCACGACACGCTATCTGAATTGGGACGTGCACTGGCACAAACCTGACGCGCAAGCGTGTTGAAAGAAAACTTCACTGGGGAGGCGGTCATGGGTGGAACGCTTCGTTGGAATCGCAGGCAGTGGATTTCGGCTGCGGCAGCGGCAACTGGAGCGGCGGCGGTGCTTCCCAGCCGGGGCTGGGCTTCCCTCGGGCGAATGCTTGACGATGCGGCTCCAGGCCCAGTTCACGAAGCAGTCGACACGAAGCTCAAACCCTTTCCTTTGTCTCAGGTGCGGCTGCGTCCTGGAATCTTCGTCGACCAACTGGAAAGCAATCAGAGCTTCATCGAATCTTTGCCGAACGACCGCCTCCTGCACACCTTCCGTCTGACCGCCGGCATTCCTTCGACGGCGGAACCTCTTGGCGGTTGGGAACATCCACATGTCGAACTGCGCGGCCACTTTGCCGGAGGGCACGTGCTTTCAGCCATCGCGCTGCTGCATGCGGCGACGGGTGACGATGCTATCAAGCAAAAAGGGAACGTGCTGGTAGCAGAGTTAGCGAAATGCCAGCAGGAACTGAATCAAGATGGTTATCTCGGTGCGTATCCAACCAGTTTTTACGACCGCTTGAAGGAAGGAAAGCGGGTCTGGGCGCCCTTCTACACCTATCACAAGATTCTTGCCGGCCACCTGGACATGTACACGCTTTGCGGCAATGAGCAGGCCCTGGGCACTGCGGAGAAAATGGCGGGATGGGTGGACAAATACTTGAAACCCATCAGTGACGAGCAGTGGGCCAAGATGCAGATGGTCGAGCATGGTGGAATGAACGAATCCCTCTTCAATTTGTATGCTCTGACCGGCAAGGAACAATATCTGGCCCTGGCCCGCCGGTTCGATCATAAGAAATTCTTCGATCCGCTCGCGGAACGCAAAGACGAATTAAAGGGGCTGCACGCCAATACCAACATTCCCAAAGTGATTGGCGCCGCCCGCGGCTATGAGCTGACGGGCGACCAGCGCTATCACGATATTGCCGATTATTTCTGGCACGAAGTCGTTTCGCAGCGCACGTATTGCACCGGCGGCACGAGCAACGGCGAAGGCTGGCAGACAGAGCCAGGAAAATTTGCCGACCAGCTTGGCCCGGATGCCGAAGAATGCTGCTGCGGCTACAACATGATGAAGCTGACGCGGCACCTTTTCAGTTGGACCGGCGACCCCGCCAAGATGGATTACTACGAGCGCACGCTCTTCAACAGCCGTCTGGGCACGCAGGACTCGGAAGGCATGAAGATGTACTACCTCTCGCTGCACCCGAGCCTCTGGAAGACTTTTGGGAAGCGCTGGGACGCGTTCTGGTGCTGCACTGGAACTGGCTCGGAAGAATTTGCCAAACTTGGAGACACAATCTATTTCCACGACGCACAGGGCGTGTACGTAAACCTGTTCATCGCCTCGGAGCTAAGCTGGCCGGAAAAGAAAGTCACGCTGTTGCAAGAAACGACTTTTCCGGAAGAAGAAGGCACCACGCTCACGATCAAAGCTGGCGCGCCGATGAAGATGCCGGTGCACGTGCGCGTGCCCTATTGGGCTACGCGAGGCGTATCAGTTTCGATCAACGGGAAGAAACAGGAAGTGGCCGCCAAGCCGAGTTCCTATCTCACGCTCGACCGCACGTGGAACGACGGAGACAAAATTGAAGTGGCCATGCCCATGAGTTTGCATCTCGCACCGCTTCCTGACGAACCCACCACGCAAGCCGTTATGTACGGCCCGCTGGTTCTTGCGGGACGTCTGGGCTCAAAGGGCCTCATGCAAGACCATATTTATGGGCCGTTGGGACCGGATGAAGCAAGGGCGATTCCCGTACCAGCTCTAGTTGGTTCGGGCGATACACCCGATTGGGTGGAACAAGTGAAGGGGCAAACGCTGGCGTTCCAAACGGCAGGACAGAAGGAACCCATCGACCTGGCGCCTTTGTATCAAATTTACGATGAACGTTACACGGTCTATTGGAAAGTGAACCGAAAGAGCGCGTAGACGCCTGGATGAGCGGATCCGCGTTTCGTTTAGCAAGCAAAGTAACAAGCACGTCGGGCCAAGTACTTCCCAACAAGGAGATGCGATGTTCTCGAAAATTTCCCGCCGGAGGTTCGTCGGGAACGCCGCGGCTGTGTCTCTGTGTTCGCTGATTCCGCGGCTGGGGGGCGCCGGCACTGGTGCAAGGCGCAAGATGACCGTGCGCGTGGACGAGGAAATTGGCGCGGTGCGCCCGGAATTCCATGGGCACTTTGCCGAGCATCTCGGGTCCTGCGTCTACGGCGGACTGTGGGTGGGAAAGAACTCACCCATTCCGAACATCAACGGCTATCGCCAGCAAGCCGTTCAGTATTTAAAAGAGCTGGGCATCCCGGTTCTGCGCTGGCCCGGCGGCTGCTACGCGGACGATTATCACTGGCGGGACGGCATCGGGCCTGCAGAAAGTCGGCCAAAGCGTGTCAACATTCACTGGGGCGGCTACGTCGAGGACGGGAGCTTCGGCACGCACGAATTCATCGGTCTCTGCCGCCTGATTGGTGCGGAACCGTATCTTGCCGGCAACGTGGGCAGCGGCACGCCGCAGGAAATGCGCGACTGGATCGAGTACTGCAACATGCCGTCGGGAAGCACGCTGGCGGAGGAGCGTATCAAGAACGGTGCGGCCGAGCCGTTTCGCGTGCGTTACTGGGGTGTGGGCAACGAAGCGTGGGGCTGCGGCGGGTGGATGCGCCCGGAAGTTTACGCCGATCACTATCGTCGGTTTTCAGTCTACTTGCGCAAGTACGGCGAGACGGAACCGTTCCTGATTGCCAGCGGCCCGAATGGCAACGACACGCGCTGGTCCCGCAAATTTATGGACACCCTTGAATGGGGAACGCCTGAAGGCATCTCCATGCACCATTACGAAGGCGGCGAAGATCATCCGCTGCACTTCACCGCGGAGCATGTGAAAAAGCAGCTCGCCATTTTTGCACGCGTCGAAGAAGCTATCGTGCAGCAGCGCGCTCTGTTTGATTGCTACCGCGATGGGCGAAAGATTGCCCTGGTTCTGGATGAATGGGGGGTCTGGGACCGCATCGCCGATGAAGACGAGAAGAAATTTGGCAAATTGTGGCAGCAGAGCACCATGCGCAGCGCCGTGGGGGCAGGATTGGGACTGAACATTTTCAACCGCCAGGCCGACAAGCTCTTTATGTGCAACATCGCCCAAATTGTGAACGTGCTTCAGTCGCTCTTGTTGACCGATGGTCCGGAAGGGGAGCAGTGCGTGCGCACGACGACCTATTACGCTTTCGCGTTGTTCAAAGGACACCGCGGCAAAACCTCCGTAAAAGTCGAAACCGACGCAGCTACGTCTGACAAAGACAAATCTTCACTCGACCTTTCGGTTTCAGCTTCGACGAAGAATGGCGTCGTCGTATTGAGTCTCGTCAATCCATTTCCCGAGCAGGATTTGGAAATTCAATGTGCTTTACGCGGCGCAACCCGAAAGGATGCCACCGCAGCACTCCTTCACGACGCCGACTGGAATGCCTGCAACAGTTTTGACATGCCGGACCGCGTCGTGCCCAAGCCGCATCCCGTAAAACTCGAAGGTTCCACAGCGCGCTTGGATTTACCGCGGATGTCGGTGGCCACCGTAACCCTGTCGTCGTGAGGAAATACCTGCTCAAGTGCGTGAAACACGCGGGCGGACAGAAATCCCGAGACGTGGTTTGAATTTCGAGAATAAATGCGTAGCATGCCAGCGGCACGGATCTTCTTTACCAGCGAAGGGGGATAGGGTGAATGCGCGCTACTTCCATCTATAGTTTGTCAATCAAAGCAGGGTTTCTGCTCGGAGCCCTCGCCAGTTGCGGCTCATTTGCCTACGCCCAGCGCCCGCCGGGTCCGCGCGCTAATGAAGAGACATTCCGTTTTCGCTTTGTCGGCCCGCGCGCCGGAAACCGTGTCGCCTCGATTGCAGGAGTTCCCGGTGACCCGAGCACCTACTATGCGGGCGCCGCTTCCGGAGGTGTCTGGAAAACCACCGATGGCGGCAATCGCTGGGATCCCATCTTTGACAAGCAACCTGTTGCTGCGATTGGGGCTATTGCTGTCGCGCCATCAGACCCGAGCGTCATCTATGTGGGCACCGGCGAAGCTTGGGCGATTCGCGACAGCGACGTAATGGGCAACGGTGTATACGTCTCCACGGACTCAGGCAAAGACTGGACGCACGCCGGCCTCGATGACACCGGCCGCATCGGCAGAGTCCTCGTTCATCCCACAAATCCCGATATCGCGTTCGTTTGTGCGCTTGGCCGCACGACCGGCCCCCAACAGGAGCGCGGAGTCTACCGCACAACGGACCGCGGACAGCATTGGGAGCGCGTACTTTTCGCGGACGCCAATACCGGCTGCTCCGGCCTCGCAATGGACGCGCACAATCCCCGAGTTCTTCTCGCCGGAATGTGGCAAGTGGAAATGCACACTTGGGGAGAACTGAGCGGTGGGCCGGGCAGCGCCGTTTATATTTCCAAAGACGGCGGCACAAAGTGGACCAAGCTCGAGGGCCACGGCCTGCCCAAATCGCCGCTCGGCAAAATTGACGTGGCCATCGCGCCGACCAATCCCGACCGCTACTTCGCGCTAATTCAAACGAAAGATCAAGGCGCGCTTTGGCG
>DATDNK010000014.1:0-5218 GCA_036518275.1 Candidatus Acidiferrum sp. | reverse complement strand
CCCGAGGCGATGAGGGCGGCGTCGAAGCCGGCGTAGGAATACATCATGAGGAGAATGGCCTCGAACCAGGCAGACGGTGCCGCATCGATCGGGACTGGATTCACACGAATCTCCGGCCTGGACGCCAGAGCGGCAAGACCTGCAACGACGAAGAAGGCTAGCAAACCCACCTTTGTGACAGTGAAGATGTTGCTGAGCCGGTTGCCTTCGGAAACGCCCCAATAGTTTACGGCTGCGAGGAATCCGATGAGAACCGTGAGGACGGCAGCTCGCGCGATTGGTCTTGTCACATCGGGAAAGAATTCTCCTAGATAAATGATGAAGAGGTTTGCAACGGCGGAGGCGGCGGCGATGCGAGTCAGCCATGTCAACCACCCATTCTGAATGGCCAGAAAGCGGCCGAATGCGACCTTCGTGTACAAATAAGGGCCGCCAGTGTCGCGGAATTGCGAGGCGACCTCGGCCATGCATGCGGCGAAGACTGCGATCACCGCGAAAGCCACGAGAAATCCAAGCGGGCTCCATTTTCCGAGCCGCGCGGCGATCAGCGCGGGAAGGCCAAAAATGCTTGCGCCGACCATCGTGTTCACCATGAGCGCGGCGAGGCTCCAACGGCCGATGGTGCGGACTAGGCCGGTTTGGGATTGGCTCAAAGATAATTCCATCTGTCTTTTCGCGAGTTCTGCAGAGAGTCCGAGAGTCGCGTCAGCCTAACACAAGATCGCACCTAAGGATGGTAACGGCCGGCTGTTGATGCCTTTGAGTCTGCTACAATCTTTGCCCGGACTTCTCATGCCGACGAGCGGACTTTTTTCCCGAAATCTAAAAAAGACGTTTCTCATTGCGGTGCGCGGGGAAGGCTGCTGGATTACTGACGAAGGCGGCCGCCGGTTTCTGGACGCCGCGGGCCAGGCTGCGGTGGTGAGCATCGGCCACGGCGTAGCGGAAATCGGACAGGCGATGGCTGAGCAGTCCGCGCAGATCGCGTTCGCGCATACTTCGCAATTTCATAGCGAGCCTGCGGAAAAACTGGCGGCACGGCTGCTTGCGCTGGCCTCGCCGAGCTTTCGCAACGGCGGGCGCGTTTACTTCACGTCGGGCGGTTCGGAAGCGGCGGAAACCGCCATCAAACTGGTGCGCCAGTATCACGTGGAAACGGGGCAGGCGGAACGCTATCGCGTGGTGTCGCGGCGGCAGAGCTATCACGGAAGCACGCTTGGCGCGATGAGCGTGAGCGGCAACGTGGCCCGGCGCGCGCCTTATGCTCCGCTGATTCCTGAGTGGGGACATATTGCTCCGTGCTTCTGCTATCACTGTCCGTTCAACAAGACTTTTCCGGAATGCGAACTGGCGTGCGCGGAAGATTTAGAAACCTTTGTGCGCGAGCATCAAACGGAAACCGCAGCCGCTTTCATTTTCGAGCCGGTGGTTGGAGCGACGCTTGGCGCAGCGGTGCCACCTGAAGGATACGTGGCCCACATCGCAGCAACCTGCCGCAGAAACGGAATTTTGCTGATCGCGGACGAAATTATGACGGGGATGGGCCGAACCGGGAAACCGTTTGCGATGCAACATTGGGGAGTGGAGCCGGACATCATCCTGATAGGGAAGGGAGTGGCCAGCGGATATGCGCCGCTGGGGGCAGTTCTCGCTTCGGCACACGTCGTGGAAGCGATTAGTGGAGGATCCGGCGCGTTCATGCACGGTTTTACATATCAGGCGCATCCGGTATGCACGGCGGCAGGAAACGCTGTATTGGATTATGTCGAAGCGCACGGGCTCTTCGAAAGAGTGACACCGGCGGGGAAGAAACTGCGCGAGGCACTGTCTCGGCTGGAGCAACATCCGCACGTTGGCGACATTCGAGGGATTGGGCTTTTGTTCGGCGTTGAGTTTGTGAAAGACAAAACGACGCGCGAGCCTTTTGCGAAATCTGAAAACGTCGCTGAGAAGATTCGCCAGGCGGCAATGGCCGAAAGCGTGCTGACGTATCCGACGCAAGGCTGCGTGGATGGACATCGCGGCGATCACATCCTGCTTGCGCCGCCCTTCACCATTTCCGAGGAAGAGTGCGCACTGGTTGGAAACGCGCTGGCGTCGGCGCTTGCGAAAGTGTTCCCGTCTTGATTCCCTTCTACGTTCGCGGAATTGGAGAGAGCCTACTTCGAATGCAAAAAATGCTGTTGGCTGCTCTCGTTGGCTTTTTTGCGATCCTCGTTCTTTCCTCAGCGCTTGTTGCTCAACACCAGGAAGCTTCTTCCCCTTCCCCTTCAACGCCGATCCTGGGCTTTACCGCGGCACATGCGTTTGAGGAGCGCAAAGTTGAGGCGGAATTTCAGGCGATTCCTTCACCGGACAGAGCGCGGGAGTGGCATCGGATGTTCACTGCGGAGCCTCATCCGGCAGCATCAGAGCGAAACAACCAGCTCGCGGATTTCGTCGCGGACGAATGGCGCAAGCAGGGTTGGGAAGGCGTAACGCTGCGCCGCTATGAAGTACTGCACTCGCGCCCACGAAGCGTTTCGCTGGAGATGACCGCGCCGGTGCATTACGCGGCTTCGTTGCGCGAGGATCCGGTCGAAGTGGACCCGGATACGAAAAACCCTGCAGTTTCCGGCGCGTACTTTGGATATTCGGCTTCGGGTGAAGTTACCGCGGAAGTGGTTTACGCACACAGCGGAAATCCTGAAGATTACGATTTCCTACGAAAGCGCGGCATTAGCGTCAAAGGCAAGATTGTTCTGGTGCGCTATTCGAATCCGTATAGTTACCGCGGATTCAAGGCACTGACGGCGGAGCGCGAGGGCGCGGCGGCGCTGCTGATTTACTCGGATCCCGCGGAGGACGGTTACGCGCGCGGCAAAGTGTTCCCCGATGGGCCGTGGGGACCGGAGAGCCACATCCAACGCGGCGCGATTACTTACGACTACATTGTTCCGGGCGATCCAACCACCCCAGGATGGGCTTCCGTTCCTGGTGCAAGACATATTTCACCCGAGGAGGCGCGGTCGCTGCCGAGGATTCCGGCGCTTCCGCTATCGTGGCACGATGCGAAACCTTTGCTGGAAAACATGAACGGAGCCGAAGCGCCCAGGGATTGGCAAGGCGCGTTGCCGATCAAGTACCGGCTGACAGGAGCGGTGACGGCACACGTAAAAGTGGATATGGACACAAGCCTGCAACCCTACACCGTGGTCGAGGCGCGCATTCGCGGGAGCGAGCTGCCGGACGAATGGGTCTTGATGGGGAATCACCGCGACGCATGGGTTTTTGGCGGCGTTGATCCTTCAAGCGGTACTGCTTCCATGATGGAGCTGACGCGGGCGCTTGGCGAAATGAAAGAGCGCGGGGTTCGTCCGCGACGCACGCTTGTCGTTTGCAGCTGGGACGGAGAAGAGTATGCGCTGACGGGATCGACCGAATGGGGCGAGCAGTTTGCAGGCGACCTGAAGAAAAAGTTGGTCGCGTATTTGAACGTGGATGAGTCGGTGGCGGGCGCAGCAACGACAGCAGGGACGGAAGGGCTGAGTTTTTCACCTGCGGCGGTGGCTTCGCTGGCGCCGATGTTGGTAGAAGCTTCAAAAGACGTGCGCGCGCCGTCGGGGAAATCGCTTTACGAAGCCTGGCGCGCGACGAGCAAGCGCGATGATAAAGCGAGCGCTCCGCCACTGGACAGCGCGCTCGTGGAAACGCGCATTGGCAGCGGCTCGGACCATACCGTGTTTCTCAATCACCTGGGGCGGCCGGTGATCAACCTGGGGTTCAGCGGCGATTACGGTGTGTACCACTCGATGTACGACGACCACTATTGGATGGAGCACATCGGCGACCCGTCGTTCGAATATCACGTGGCGCTGACGCGCATCTGGGGATTGGTTGGGCTGCGGCTAGCCAATGCGGACGTGCTGCCATATGACTTTGGGTTCAATGCCGTGGCGCTGGACCACTTTTTGACGCAGCTGGAGCTGAAAGAGAAGGTGGATGCACGCAAGCTGAAACTGAAAAAGCTTCACGAGCGCATAAAGGATTTTCAGAAAGCAGGGGACGAACTGCGAGAGGCAGTGCAGCGTGGACTTGCCTCCGACAGAAATTCTGCAGAAAAAGAGGAGCGGCTCAATCAGCAGCTCTTGCAAGTGGAGTCGAACTGGCTCGAGCCTAGCGGAATTCCGGGGCGGCCTTGGTTTCAGCATTTGATTTATGCGTCGAGATACACGTACGCGCATTTGGAGTTTCCTGGGCTGACCGAAGCTGTGGAAAAGGGAGATTGGAAGCTGGCTTCGGAGCAAGCGGAGTTGATCGAGCGAGCGCTCGCGAAGAATACTGAATTGTTGCGCAAGGCAAAAACTTCGTGGGAAAGAGAGCATTGATGATTCGTTTCCGTATTCTTGTCGGACTGAGTGTGATTTGTTTCATTCTTGCCACTAGTGCGGCGTTCGCACAGCAAGAAATGCACGCGAAGCCGCGGGCACGAGACCTCGGCGTTCCTTTTGATGGCACACCAGGCCCGCTGAACGCGATTACGGACGTTGCTGGCGTTACCGTGGGGCACACGACGCTGATTTCCGGAGAAGGCAAGCTGCAGGTCGGAAAGGGCCCGGTGCGAACGGGCGTTACCGCGGTGATGCCGCGCGGAAAAGATTCGATGAACAATCCGGTGTTTGCCGGGTGGTGGTCGCTTAATGGGAACGGGGAGATGACCGGCACGACTTGGGTCGAAGAGTCGGGCTTTCTGGAAGGCCCGGTGATGATCACGAACACGCACAGCGTGGGTGTGGTGCGAGACGCGGTGATTCAGTGGCGCGTGCAGCATGGGCAGCCGGATCCGACAGGATATTGGTGGTCGCTGCCTGTGGTGGCGGAGACTTGGGATGGCTGGCTGAACGACATCAACGGCTTTCATGTAAAACCGGAAAACGCGTGGCATGCCATCGATTCCGCGCACGGCGGCGCGGTCGGAGAAGGCAACGTCGGTGGCGGCACGGGAATGATTTGCAATGGGTTCAAGGGCGGCATCGGCACGTCGTCAAGAAAAGTGGAGTCGAAGCTCGGCAATTACACCGTCGGCGTGCTAGTGCAGTGTAATTACGGCTCGCGCAAAAATCTGCGCATTGCCGGAGTGCCTGTGGGGCTGGAGATTCCCGAGGATAATGCGTACGCGGACACAGCGTTTGCGCAGGAGGACCGCGGCTCGATCATTGTGGTGGTGGCCACGGACGCT
>DATDNK010000013.1:0-8142 GCA_036518275.1 Candidatus Acidiferrum sp. | reverse complement strand
ATAGCCGTTTGGCGCAAATTCTCTTCGGCTTTGGCAACCGCTGCATCATCGGCGTGGTCAACAAAGATGAATTCGGAGAGTGGCCGGCCCAAGAGCGGAGTCATCACGCGATCCGCTTCAGCAAAAGTCTCGGTCACAATTGGTTCAGTCGCTCGCAATCCCGCAAGCATGTTGACGTACTGCGAGCCTTGACCTGTGTAGAGGAAGGCCACTTTGGGCGCGGAGCCGCTTCCCCGGAAGATGCCCTGCGCGCGCAAAGCTCTCCACGTAGCTGTTTGGTTTGCCGCGAGCGCCTTAAGCGCCTTGGAACACTTTTCCGCCAAATCCTTGGCGTCCGCATAGTCAACTGCAATGCGTTCCGGCGCATGCAAATCAGACCCGGTAGGCAGGGTCGGCACCAGCGTGGAGCCAGCCTCGACACTTTTCTGTACATTGCGAAGCCGCTCGGCCAGTTCGGCTTCTGACGCGGCTCCAATAACTAGCGCGCCGCGCAACGGCGCTTTCGGTTCTGATGCGCTAGGAGATAACTCCGAAACCTGTTTTGCGCTGACGCTTCCTAGACCTACCGCGTCTTGCTGCATCTCACCAACGGCAATCGATCGCTTGCTATTCCCGTTCAATCTGTGCGGGATGTATTCCTCAAGCACTGCATGAAAATTCGTGCCACCAAAGCCAAATGCGCTAAGGCCGGCGCGCCTTGGCACATCGGGCGGAACCATCCACGGCCTCAGTTCGGTATTGACGCGCAGGGGCGAGTGCGCAAAATCAATTTCTGGATTGGGCTTCTCGCAATGCACGCTCGGGGGAAGAACCTTGTCGTGAAGGGCCAAGACCGTTTTCAAAAACCCAGCGGCGCCAGCAGCCCCTTTTAGATGTCCAATGTTGGATTTGACGGTGCCAAGCGCCACGGAGCTCGGCGGAAGATGCGCACTGCCGAGCACTTCCGCCAAGCTTTGCACTTCGACAACGTCACCAACACGTGTGGAAGTGCCATGACCTTCCATATAAGTAGCCGTGGCGGGAGATAACCCGGAATTCTTCCACGCGCGCTCGACGGCCAGTTTTTGGCCAATCGGATTGGGTGCAGTAATTCCCTTCCCCTTGCCGTCGCTTGATCCGCCCATACCCCGCAATACGGCATAAACCTTGTCGCCATCACGTTCGGCATCCGCCAGCCGTTTAAGCAAAAAGATCGCGGCACCTTCGCCCATCACAAAGCCATCGGCCCCCTCCGCGTAGGGGCGCGAGCCCGTGGCGGAAAGCGCGCCGATCTTGCAAAACTTGACGAAGGACGACGCGCCCATGTTGTGATCAATTCCGCCGCTGATGACCGCGTCGAAATCGTTCTCGACCAATCCTTCCACCGCTGAGCTGATTGCCGCCATTGCCGAAGCGCACGCGGCGTCTACCACGTAGTTGGAGCCGCGGAAGTTAAAGAGGTTTGCAATACGTCCAGCAATGCAATTGGCCAATTCGCCGGGCATACTATCTTCCGTAATTTCGGGAAGATACTTGGCGATGCGCTGATGCAGTTCGCGGGTGATGTCGCGCTGCACCGCTGCCGGCAGCGCCGAGAAGCTTGCAGACTGGGCCAACTCCCGGGCGTACTCAGGAAAATAAATGCGCAGCGCGGTCTGATAATGTTTTTCACCGGCCATGGCATTGCCGAGGATCACTGCGGTGCGATTGGGATCGAGCGGCCGCTTGGGATAGCCGTAATCTTCCAGCGCCTCCCGCGTGCAGGCGATGGCCCATTTTTGACCGTCATCCATAGCCGCCGCGACCCGGGGTGGGATCGCGAGGTGCCACTTCAGCGGATCCCAAGCGTAGTCGCGCACCCACCCGCCGATCTTGGAGTAGGTCTTATCAGGGACACTGGGATCAGCGTCGTAATAAAGCGCGGGGTCCCAACGGTCGGACGGAACATCACTGATGCAATAACGGCCGTTTTTCACGTTTTCCCAAAATGCCGTGACGTTGCAGGCATCCGGCAAAACCGCCCCCACCCCTACGATAGCGATCGCTCGATGTGCTGTGTTTTCCATGATGACGCTCCTTCTCAAGTGGGAGCGGCAGCGGACCCTTGAAAATGGCGTGAGCCAGCCCCACTACATTCCGTGCTATGCGGCAAGTCCAGCGCGCTTTGCGGCGCGGTCGTAAAGCACGTCTGCAACAAAATCCATGTCGGAAATCAAGCCAGCCTGCGCGCGATGTATGGCGGGAAATCCTAGACTCGTTTCAAATGCGGGCACATCTGCGTCGTTCACGCCGCCAGCTCCGTTGACCCAGCGCAGCCCGTCCTCGGCTACCTTGAGAGCGGCTTCGCGCGCAAAGACGCGGCTCAGGGCCGCCAGCGCCGCCACATCAAACCGTCCATCCGCTTTCTCGTGAAGCTTTCCCTCCACCCCACGAGCCGCTCGCCGAGCCAAACAGCCGGCAGACTCTGCATAAGCGATGAGCTCTCCTAGACGGAGCAGAATGTGTTGATGACGAGTCAAATGCGCAATGCGTGATCTCTCCATCACTTCGGCCAGCGCATGCAACGCTAGCGCTGCGATATTCGCGCCCACATCGGGATGCCTGGCATGTAGCGCTTCCGCACCTTGCGCCTGCTCGTGGTAGTGCAGTCCGCGCGTCTTCAGGTGAAGCTGCCAGCGGTCGCGGCTGATCGTCATCTCCATAATTTCCGAAGTTCCTTCGTAAATTGTGGTGATGCGCGCATCGCGCTTGATTTTCTCGACCATGTATTCGTGCGTGTAACCGTAGCCGCCGAGCGCCTGAATGCTGGCATCTGCGGCCAGGTTTCCGGCTTCTGTAGCCATGTATTTCGCGATGGCACCTTCTGTGTTCAAACTTCCTTCGCCTGCATCAATGCGCTCCGCTGTCTCTTCGATAAAGGCGCGGCTGGCTTCCAAGCGAGCTACATGGGGCACGATCAACTTGTGGGTGTACCCCTGTTTTTCGGAAAGAGGAGCCCCGGCTTGAATCCGCTTCGTGGAATACGGAATGGCGCGATCGAGCGCTGCCCACCCCGCTCCAAGGCCAAACGCCGCCACCATGAGCCGCGTATAACCAAATACAGCCTGCGCTTGATTCAGCCCCTGGCCTTCCACGCCGCCGATAAGGCGGTTGGCATCCACATAAACATCGTTGAACGCGAGCGCCGCCGTGTTGCTCAGGCGAATCCCGTGCTTATCTTCTGGTTCGTCGTGACTGAATCCCGGCACGCCCTTCTCGACGATGAACCAACTAGGCCCGCTGGGAGTATTCGCTAAAACGGTGTAAACATCCGCTACGCCACCGTTGCTGATCCACTGTTTGTTTCCGTTAATCTTGTAGCCGACTACTTGACCGTCCGTCATCACGCGATCTGCAGTCGTTCGCAGCGCGGCCAGATCGCTGCCAGCTTCCGGCTCCGTTGCCCCGTAGGCAAACAGCAGTCCCTCTTCGGCAATCCTTGTTAGCCAGAGTTTCTTCTGTTCTGGAGTCGCTCCAACCGTGATTGGATCACTGCCAAGAAACGTCGCCAGCACCGATGTCGCGATGCCCAGGTCAATCCGCGCCATTTCTTCGCAGATGACATACACATCAAACGCGCCGCCGCCCAATCCTCCAAACTCCTCGGGGATAAACAAAAGCTGGATGCCCAGCTTGTCCGGGCTGCACATGTGGCGGACGATTTCTAACGGACATTCATCGCGCGCATCGAGATCGCGAAGCGTTTCATCCGCCAAGCGTTTCTTTGCGAAGTCGTGAAGCGATTTCAAGCTTAATTTCAGGGTCTTTTTCGCAATCATGGGGAATACCTCTTTTTAATGTCGAGCCACCGCAGCTTCGCGGATGTGATTTGTTAACTCCGGCAGAAATTCCAGGATGTCGTCGACAATTCCAATGTCCGCCACCTGAAAAATTGGAGCTTTGGGATTTTTATTGATGGCCACCAAAAACGGATTCCCCTTGATGCCAGCCAAGTGTTGAAACGAGCCGCTAATGCCGCAAGCCAAGTACACTTTGGGCTTTACCGTCTTGCCGGACGTTCCCACTTGTCGGGACTTCTCCAACCATTTCGCGTCCACGACCGGCCGCGAACAACTCACCACAGCTCCCATGGCGTCAGCCAACTCTTGGGCGATAGCCACATTGTCTTTCTCCTGAATGCCGCGCCCGATAGACACCAAAACGGGCTCCTTGCTAATGTCTACTCCGCCCGCATCCACCGCGATCTTCTCCAGAAAGCGCCGCTTCGCCATCAAAGCGCCAACTTGAGAGGATTTATCCATCACCACGCCGCCGGCTGCAGCACCTTCCTGCGCCTTAACCGCGCCCGGACGAAGAGTGAGAACAGCGCCTGTGGAAATGTCGCAGCAAACGTGAGCGCTTACTTGGCCGCCAAATTCTTGGCGTACCAGCTTCAGATAAACCCCGTCCAGCCCTTCGATAGCCACCACGTCAGAGACAAAGGCCGAGTTCAGCTTGACAGAGAGCCCTGGCGACAGATCGATTCCAAAGTGATCGTGCGCTACGAGGACAACGCTTCCTGGCGACAAGACGCTTACCAAGGATTTCCTCACGAGCTCGGCGTTCGGATAGAAGAATTCTTCCTTCTCGATTTTCCAGACTTCCCTGTAGAGATCACGGAGGCTCATGCAAACCGCGTCGAGCTCCGGACCAAAGCCGGTCACAATCGCGATAGGCGAGGCCACAGCATCAATCTTCTTTGAGGCAGCCACGAATTCGGCGGCGGTGTCATCAGCCACACCTTCTTTGTGTTCGATGTAAGCAAAAATCTGAGCCATTATTTCAGCCCTCCTTTCGCCTTCATCAACTCAATCAATTTGTCGACAATTTCTTCCCGGCTGCCTTTTAGCACCTCGGCGCCTTTGCCCACTGCCGGCACGAAGTAATCCAGTCGCTTCACCCTCGCCGCTGCTTCCCCAACAGAACTCGCGTCGAGGCCAAGATCCGCTGGGCCAAGCTTGGGGATCTCCACGGAAGCTACTTGCCGGATACCGCGCATTCCGACGTACCGCGGCTCATTGATGCCCGTCTGAATGGAGAGCACACACGGCGACTCAATCTCATTCATTTCCTTGCTCCCCCCTTCAATTTCCCGGCAGACCTTGAGCTTTTTCGCATCCACCACTTGGATTGAATTCACCAGCGAAGCGAACGGATAGTCCAACATAGCCGCCAGCATCCCCCCGACCTGGGCCGCGCCGTCCTCGGCCTGCACGCCCGTCAGGATCAAATCGAAGTGATTCTTCTGAACGTAAGCTTTCAGGATTGTCGCGATGCCCTTGCCGTCCGAGCCGTTGAACGCTTCATCACAAATCAAAACGCTTTGGTTTCCGCCCATGGCCATCTCACGACGGAGAATTTCTTCGTCCTCCTCGCCGCCAACCGTCACTACCGTGACGTGCCCGCCCTCACGCGCTACGATTTGCAATGCTTCTTCGACAGCGTAGTTGTCCGGCTCATTGATCGAATACACCAAGTCGTCTCGCTTGATGTCATTCCCCGCGGCATTCAGTTCAATCTCATTTTCTGAAGTGTCGGGCACTCTTTTGACGCAAACTAGAATCTCCACGTTCGGCCTCCCGCTACTCGTTTTGCTTCTTCCATTCGTCTCCCAAAGTCGATTCAATTGGTTTGTTCAGCGCAAGCCATTACAGCGACCCGTTCCGATGGCTGCGCGATTCTCACGGGCTGCATTACTGGACTTCTGCGCACCAGGTGTTTCTCAACCAGTTCCGTTAAATCGACCACACTCATCTGGCCTTCCAGGCCTGCGACCTTGATCGCATCTTCGATATTCGCCATGCAGTACGGGCAGGCAGTTACAATCACATTGGCTCCAGCTTCGGCTGCCATCTTTACCCTGAGGACGCCCATTCTTTGTTCCTCTTTCGGCTCGTAGAACAGCATCAGCCCTCCACCGCCGCAGCAGAACGAGCGGTCTCGCGATCGCTTCATTTCCACTCTCTTCAAACGGGGGATTGCATCCAGCACGCACCGCGGATCGTCATAGATCTGGTTGTGTCGCCCCAAATAGCAGGGATCGTGATAGGTATAGACGCAGTTTTCGTCTTCGACTTGTCTGAATTGGAAATTGCCTGCCCTAATCTCCTTAGCGATGGTCTGGCTGATATGCTCCACGGGCGGTACATCCTTGTAATCGTGTTTCAAAGCGTTAAGAGCGTGCGGGTCAGACGTAACGATTCGGTTTGCGCCGGAAGCTCGAATCGCCTTTATATTTTCATCTCGCAAAGCCCTGAATAGCGTCTCTTCCCCAAACCGCCGTACTTCATGGCCGCTGTCTTTTTCCGCTGCTCCGAGAATGGCAAAATTTCTTCGTGCGGCATCCAGAATCTTTGCTGTTGCGCGGGCAATCGACTGCATGCGCCCGTCGTACGAAGTAATACTGTCAACAAAGTACAGAGTCTCCACGCGCTGGCTCCCGCTCAGGATCGGGACATCGCAGGTTCGCCGTAATTCTGGGTCGTTTGTCCAGTCGCCCCTCTTTTTCTCCATTTTGCCGTAGGGGTTGCCGCGGCTCTCCAGCGCCTTCAGCGGCTTCTGCAGCGTTTGCGGGACCTTTCCGTCGTCAATGAGGCCTCGCCGCAAGTCCACAATCTTGTCGATGTACTCCACCAGCAGGGGACACTCCTCCTCACAAGCTCCACACGTGGTGCAGGACCAGATCTCATCTTCCGAATACAGCCCTCCGACGAGTGCCTCGCTTCCGTTCGAATAGTGGAAAACGGGGTAATGTTGGAAACTGTAGTCTCTTGCCTTGATTGTTAGAAATCTGGGCGACAAAGGCCTTCCCACGGCATTCGCTGGGCAGTTGTCCGAACAGCGCCCGCAGTCGGCACAGGAATAAAAGTCCAACATGTGTTTCCATGTGAAGTCTTCAAACTTCTTCACGCCGAATGACTTCACCTGGTCCAAATTCTCCTCGGGAACGCCCCACTTCACCGGCTTCACTGTTCCCCGGTCCAACTTGGCGAAGAAAACATTGAATAAAGATGTCTCCACATGAAACTGAATTCCAAATGGGCGGTAACACAGCAGGACATAAAAGGTGAGTTGATGAGCAAGATAGGCGCCCCGATGGAGATTCCAAAGGGTTGAAAAAGGCGTTGTAATAAGTGCCTTTTTCATGAGCCAGGGTATTGAGAACATCGCCGAGAATTCGGCGGCGTGGCCCTGCTGCGCCAAGTTGGCCGCCTTGCTAGCCTCATAGAGGCTGTCAGCTACCATCAAGAGTGCGATCAACGCCAAGAGAAAAATGGCGTCTGCAGGGTGGCCCTTGCCGTATTTCGCAGGGACTGCGTAACGCGCTGGTTTGAATGCAATTCGGCGAATGGCAGCCACCACCATGCACAGGAAAACAACAGTGGCGGCATAATCTGTGATGATTTCATAGAGTCCCCGCGCGCCTTCAGCGGCCGCCGGCACCCCGAAATTCTCGGAAGCTCCGAAAATCAGCACGGAGAACGCCCGCATCGCCAGCACGACGAATCCGCCAAAAATCAGAATGTGAAGGATTCCCGCAATCCGGTAGCGCGGGTGCTTCCATTGCCCAAGCCAAAACTGCAAGACCTTCTTCAGCCTTAGCCATGGCCGATCAAGACGTACGTCGCATTCCGCGCGGATAAGCGGGGCCAGGCGCTTTGACACGATGTAGCCAAAACACGCCACGCCCAGAACGTGAATGGTCAAAAATAGTATTCGTCCGGGAATAAGCCCGTACGTTACCTGCTCCGGTGAAAGGAAGCCGGCCCACATGGCAGTTCTACTTTCCAGGCTCCCAAGAAATTTTTCACTCTGCCCGTATCTCTTGAGAACTTACAAATGGGGGCTCGGCTCCGCTGTGGGCCTATTGGCCGTGGTTCTCATTCCGTTTTTCTTGTTTTCTCTTGGCATCCCTGCTCGTCTCATCCGACGAGTAGATGAAGAACTTACTTCACAAATTGGCTGTGAATCGGTAAAACGTACCTCGTTGACCCCACAAGAAAATGCAAACTTGAACCGGGCGCTCATCCCGCGCTCCTTCCGTTCGCCCATTTATGACTGAGACGCTAATCTCGTCTTTGTTCTGCGTAAGTGATGGGAGTCACCTGGCGGAGTGATGCCTGA
>DATDNK010000012.1:0-5329 GCA_036518275.1 Candidatus Acidiferrum sp. | reverse complement strand
TTGCCCTCTTCGATTTCGTCGAGCTCTTCTTCCATGCGCGCGGTGAATTTCAGGTCGAATATGTCCTCAAAGCTTTTTACCAGCAGCTTGCATACGCGCTCCCCAAGCATGGTGGGCGAAAACCGGCCTTGGTCCTTGGTGACGTACTCTCTCTCGACCAGCGTGGAAATAATGGCGGCGTACGTCGAAGGCCGCCCAATGCCGTCCTCTTCCAGCTCTTTCACCAGCGTCGCGTCGTTATAGCGAGGCGGCGGCTCGGTGAAGTGCTGCTCCGGTCGAATCTTGTCCAGACGCAGCAACTGGCCTTCGGCGACTTCCGGCAGCGCGCGACCCTCGCCTTCATCGTCCTTTTCGTCGTCTTCGCGGTCCGTGGCGGACGCCGGCAGCTGATAGACGCGGAGGTAGCCATCGAATTTTTGCACCGAGCCGGTCGCGCGGAAGGTGTATTCGCCGGCGCGGATATCGATGGTGGTCTGGTCAAAAATCGCAGGAAGCATCTGCGAGGCCACGAAGCGCTGCCAAATCAATTGGTAGAGCTTGAAGAGGTCGTCGTCCAAATACTTCCGCACATCTTCCGGCGTGCGCGTTACGTCGGTCGGGCGTACCGCTTCGTGCGCTTCCTGAGCGTCTTTTTTCGACTTATAGAAATTTGGCTTTTCGGGAAGATAGCTTGCGCCAAAACGTTCAGGGATGAGTTCGCGGACTTGTGCGAGCGCATCATTCGAGACATGCACGGAGTCCGTGCGCATATATGTGATCAGCGCCACGGAGCCTTCCGACCCCAGCTCCACGCCCTCATAGAGCTTTTGCGCCAGAGACATGGTGCGCTTGGCGGTGTAGCGTAGCCGGTTGTACGCCGCCTGCTGCAATTTCGAGGTGGTAAACGGCGGCGGAGGGTTGCGCTTCTTCTCCTTCTGCGCCACCGACGCGACTTGCCACTTGGCCTTGCTCACCGCGGCAACAATTTTGTCGGCAGCTTCCTGGTTCTTTACCTCGATGTCCGCGTCGTTGTGCTTGATGAGCTTGGCTTCAAAGAGCGGCGGCTTGCCCGCATCCAGCGTTGCATGGATGGTCCAATATTCCTGCGGGACGAACGCGCGAATGGCCTCCTCGCGTTCGACGATCAGGCGCAAGGCCACGGTCTGCACGCGCCCGGCGGACAGGCCGCGGCGAACCTTGTTCCACAAGAGCGGAGAGATTTTGTACCCCACAAGCCGGTCGAGCACACGTCGCGCCTGCTGCGCGTCCACGAGATTCGCATCCAGGCCACGCGGATGATCAAACGCGGCACGAATCGCCTTTGGAGTGATTTCGTTAAAGGTGACGCGGAAGATTTTCTTGGGGTCGGCTGGGGGAATTTCACTTGCCAACTCCTCGTAATTTTTCGCCCTTTTGGCGGTCTTGGGGTTTGTCGCTTCCCTTTCGTCCCCGTTTTTGCCATTTTGCTTTCCTGGAGCTTCCGCCTCGACGAACCGGCTGGGCTTCGAGAGCACCATTGCCAGGTGCGCGGAAATGGCCTCGCCCTCGCGATCCGGGTCGGGGGCAAGAAAGACGGCTTCCGCATTGTGGGCCGCTCTGCGAAGATCATGGATGACTTTGCCTTTGCCCGAGATGATCTGTAGCGTAGGCTCAAAAATCTTCTCGTCATTTATGCTGATTTTGGGCGTCTTTGCCTCAGCTTTCGCGCTTTTCTTTGCGCCCTTTTTCTTCTTTGTTTTTTTCTTGCCGCCGGGATCCTCGCCAGGGAGGCGAATGCCAATCATCTTCGTCGGCAGGTCCATGACGTGGCCGATCGAAGCCTTGACGGTGTAATTCCGTCCCAAATATTTATTGATGGTCTTCGCCTTGGCGGGCGATTCGACAATGACAAGCGAACGGGCCATTTAACTTTTGTAACTCCGTACTGTAATTCGGAAAGGGCGGACCGTGGGGCGTGTGTCCTTCTCGCTACCTTTGGCGCATGTCCCTGAGACGGGCCCAGCCTACCATGAGATGCATCCGTGGGCCTTACCGGTTCCTTCCTATTAGATGACGTTCCGTCCGCGGAGGAACAATCGAACCGCTATCCCTCTCTATAACAACACTTTGCAGAATTGCTTCCCCGGCAACTGCCGGACGATCCCCTTCATCTCTAGCGTAAACAGCGTAGCCAGAACGTCGGAAGAGTTCAAGCCGGAGCGTTCCACAATGTCGTCGATATGTACCGGTTCCTCGGCATTCAGCAGTTCATAAAGCTTCTTTTCCGAGCCATTCAGCCCGTCCGCAGCCAATTGGTTTCGCTGCTCGGCTTCCGGTTTTTCGGCTTGCACCAGCGCCGCGCGGACCGGCGTGGGCAGCTCCTCGATCACATCTTCCGCGCAAGTCACCAGCTTGGCGCCCTGCTTGATTAGTAGGTTTGGAGCAAAGCTGACCGGCTGCGTCACATTCCCAGGGACGCCAAATACTTCGCGGCCAAACTCCATGGCCAGGCGCGCGGTGATGAGCGACCCGCTGTACTGCGCGCCCTCGACGATCACAACGCCGAGAGGCAGGCCGGCCACGATGCGATTCCGGACCGGGAAATTCTCCGGCGCGGGATGCGTGCGCAGCGGAAACTCGCTGATGATGGCGCCTCGCTCCAGAACCTTCTCGTACAGCTTCTTGTTTTCTTTCGGATAGCACACGTCGATGCCGGTCCCAAGAACTCCAATGGCGCGTCCATGAGCGTCCATCGCGCCCTGATGGGCGATGGCATCGATGCCGCGCGCCAAGCCGCTGACGATGACCAAGCCCCGAGCCGCCAGCTCCCGCCCGAGCCGCTGCGCCATCTGCGTTCCATACAGCGTGGGCTTCCGCGTGCCCACGATGCTGATGCTCGGTAGGTTTAACACCTGCGGATCGCCGCGAACGTACACGAGAACCGGCGGGTCGTAAATTTGCAGCAGCGTCTGGGGGTATTCCGGCTCGGTCCAGTTCAGGAGTGTGCAGCCGTCAATCTTCCGTACCGCCGCCAGTTCCTTCTCCGCGCGGGGAAAGGCTTTTCTTTTGAGAACGGCCTCGGTGGTCTCCGAAGGCAGGTGGCAAGCCTCGAGGCCAGCCCGCGAAGCCCGGAATACTCCTTCCGGCGAACCAAACTGCCGCAGCACACGTGCAGATAGACGCGAAGCCAGGCCGGGTGTCAGCCCCAGAGCGAGCCAGGAGAGGGAAGAATCCAGCTGCATCGAAAGGCAAGCCTATGGGCATAGTAACGCACTTGTCAAGTCCCCAATGGTAAAACCACGGCAATGCATGCTGGAACCCTGAAGTCTTGAATGCCCCGGCCGCTCTTCCAGGGTTACTTTCTACCGACAAAGCGCACGCGCAACGTCGTTGCGCGTCCCTGCCCACCGGCAAATGCGCCAAAGCATCCCGATCGGACGGTAGCGGAACACACGGCGTCAACATTGTTCACGACCGAATCGGGATTCTGCCTGCCAAGAATGTTCACTGCCTCGACCCGCGCCGCCCAAAGATATCCGCGAAATGCAAATTTCCTTTCGAGGCCCAGGTTCAAGCTGGCGTAAGCGGGAAAACGCAGTGAATTGGGCAAGCCGACGAGTTGCTGCTGCAGGTTGACAGCGCTGAAGGGATACCCCGTGCGATATTCCAAGAAACCGCTCAACTGCGTGCTCCAGATATGGGTGGGGAGCCAGCCCCAAAGCAGCAAACGGTTCGGTGCATCCCACGCCAAAGGACCAGGCTGTTGCGCCGCGTAAAAAATCGAACCCAGGGATGTGTTGAGCACCTCGTTCGAACGTGCCCGCGAACGAGTATAGGCGCCGTAAATTTCCGTGCTCTCTGAAAACAGGTGCCGCACCGAAAAAGTGGCCGAGCGATAGCGGTCCTTGCGTTGATCTTGCAAAAGAAAAATCCCGCCAGGTTGCGACGGCTGCTGGTCCACAAAAGCAAAGCCATGAGAGCCGTTGCGCGCCAGGAGGTTGAGACTCACGAGCGTGCTGCGCCCGAGTTTCTCCTGCCAGCCCGCGCTGGTGGTTGCAAAGCGCGGCTGTTGCAAGCGGCCCGTTGGCACAACAAACTGGCTAACCGCCGTCATAGGAGCGATCGGGTTGCCCGCGGCGTCGAAGTAAAAAGTGTCGCGCTGCTGTTGGTCCTGGACCTGGCCGATGAGCGCAAGATTCAGCGGCGCGTTGTAGATTCCCCAGCCAACCGAGAATTTCGCTCGGTCGTCTCCGAACGGCAGCACATTGCCCGAGACGCGGGGCTCGGCCAGGGCGCTTTGTGTGAAGCGATCCCAATCCGTGCGCAAGCCTGTTTGTAAAACAAAGTGCCTTCCGATGGCCCAGGTATCCTGGGCGTAAGCGCCAGCCTGCGTGTTGGAAACATGGGGGGCGTCAGGTCCGACGAAAGTGGATTGCCGCACGCAATTGTTAAGAGTGGTCAGGAGAGGCGCACATGGCGTCGAAGTCGAAGGAGGCGTTGACGAGCGAAGCGCATCAATCTCTCCGCGTTGCGCAAATTGATGGAAGATTAGTCCGGCGACATTTGCGCCTGCAGAAAGCTGATGGGTGCCATGCCAGTGACGCGATGCGGCCATAATGTTCGTCACAGCTTGCAAACGCCGCCCGCGCTGGCGCAAATGCTGGAAATAATTGCCGCTGGTGCCGTTGAGAAGCAGGATGAATGGCTGCGAACCTTGTGGCTTGTAGTCGAGCACGCCATCGTCGGCCGCAATCCCTAGCTCAAACAAGGTTTCGTGAAGCCAGATCTGGTCCTTCAAGGAAACGAAGCCGCGACGCTGATCGGCGGTGACAGTCGTGGATTGTGGATCGAGTGCGTCCAGCCCGAGGTTGGTGTCGTTCGCGCGGTTGTAGAGAGCCGTTGCGTGAAGGATGTGCTTTGGCGAAAAGTTGTATTGCAGCCGGAGAAGATTGTCTCCCGCCCACTCTTCGAACGTGTTGGCGTTTGGAGGAAGCTGCTTCACGACGCCAAAGGTGTGTTGCACGCTGATGGAATCGGAAAACCAAAAGCGGCCTCGCTCCAGAGGGCCGGAAAAAGTGAATCGCGGATACCAGTTTCCCAGATGCACGCCCTCTTGAATGTTGATGCCGGGAGCAGGATTCGTAGTTCCGAAGCGCCATCGGTCGTCCCCGTCGGGAGTTACCAGGTTCAAGATGCTTGCGCCCGAGTGCGCGTAAGCGGCGCTGATGTTTCCGGACTGGACTTCCACCCCGCGCGTGGCATCCACATTGAATCGTGAAGTGAGCGCGCCGCTCACAGGATCGCCGATCTCAAAGCCGTCCATGATGTATTGCGCGTCTCCTGAGCGCGCGCCGGCCACGTGCAAGTTATC
>DATDNK010000011.1:0-23427 GCA_036518275.1 Candidatus Acidiferrum sp. | reverse complement strand
GCGGCAGCAGTTGGACCCCTCTCTGCGCGAGGCTTACTTGTCGCTATTGAAAAGCACGGATGTCTCCAAGATCGACCGGGGGGATACCAAGTCCGTCCGGCTGGTCTTTGAAATTACAAAAGCTTTTCTGGAATCGGCTCGCCGCTCTTCGATCAATTCGCCTGAAGCAGTCCCCACCAAACCGCCGCCAAGAAATGCCGCACGCTCAGGGAAAGGACATACCTAAGAAACGTTGGCGGGTAAACGACAACTCCAAATTTGTCTGCGGGCCCATAAAAGTAAAAAAACGGGCTGGAGCCCGCAATCCACTCCCGCTATTTTGATTTCCGTTAGTCGCCCGCTGGAGTTGACTTCATGTAGCGCCACGGGTTGATGGGCGCGTTGTTCATGCGGACTTCGTAGTGCACGTGAGGCCCGGTCGATCGCCCGCTAATACCCGTGTAACCTACAACCTCGCCCCGTTTGACTCGCGAGCCTACCACTGCAGAAAACGCCGAAAGGTGCGCATACCACGTGGTGATGCCAAATCCGTGATCAACTACCACCAGGCGGCCGTAGCCCGCGTGATTCTCCGCGATGGTGACTACTCCGTCCGCGGTGGCATGGACCGGCGCACCGTAATCGGACGCCACATCCACGCCAGTGTGGAACGCACCTTCACCGCTGAAGGGGTCGAGCCGTTCGCCAAAGCTATCTGTAATGTGTCCCATCACTGGCCAGATCGAAGGCGTATAGGACGAATCGGCAAAACTCATGGGTGACAGCAAATGCAACCCGCTGCTCGAAACCGCGATAACAGCAGCATTGCGTTTGAGGAAGGTGTACTGCTCAATGGAGCGGTCGAACGCATCCTGGGAGTCCACGGGATTGTCACTTTGATCGAAGGCCGCCGGATGATAGCGCAGCACCCCGTAGGTCATGGCCACTTCTGTCGCGAGAGATTGGAGGGAATCCAGGCGCTGGTTGGTGTCGTTGACGGTGGCTTGCAACTGGCGGTATTGCTGAGTCCTAGTTTCCAATTCGTGGCGTACGGCGTTGTAGTTTCCGACTTTCCAGAGCATGCGGGAGTAGGAAGCGACAGCTGCGGTCACGCTGATGGCGCCGATCAAAGCGAGAATGGCGACACCGTGTATTAGGTAGGCTGGTACCACCACCTTCCGGAGTTTCCCCGGCGTCGATGCTATGAAAAATGTATAGCTCTTGCCTCTCATGCTCACCTAGAGGCCCGATAGGCCTTGTACTCGCCATTTGCGGGCGACTTACCCTGCAAACCCGCAAAACAGAAACACTACTCATCTGAACCGAGGGGGTTGGTTCGCGACAGTGCCAATGCTAGTTCTTGGGAGGGGGTTCGTCAACCCTGATTTTAGTACCAGTCCGGTACAGGCGGTTCTAATGGGTTTCCTGTACCTAGGGACAGGTACCCGACTTTGGCTCAGTTCTGCCCGGTCGATGCCGGACATCGATTGGCACGCCAAAGAGGTCAAAATAGGCTATAACGCAATGCGGTCACAACTCGACGCAGAAAGGGGGGCCGAGGGGACCACTGTTTTCCCTGTCTATAGCCAATTTTGTCATGATTACGCGCGAGAACGAGTTGATTGAGAGAATCGCCAAGGCGTTTGGGCGGCACCAGCATGGCTTACGCGGTATTCGCCTCGGCATTGGCGACGATGCCGCGCTGTTTCGGCCACGCGCGGGCCATGAAACCATTCTGACTTGCGACTGGTTCCTGGAAGGCACGCACTTCCTTCGAGACAAGCATCCGCCGGATTCCGTAGGGTGGAAATGCCTAGCTCGGGCTCTGAGCGACGTAGCTGCGATGGGTGGTATCCCTCGCTGCCTCCTCTTGAGCCTGGCGATTCCCGCCTCTCATACGGGACCCTGGCTGGATGAATTCCTGGCAGGACTGCATCGCGCGTCTCGGAGATTCCAGTGCGCCTTGGCTGGAGGGGACACAACGTGCCGCGACAATATCCTCATCAACGTGACTGTCGTGGGGGAGGTCCGCAACGGTCACGCTATCCTCCGCTCTGGCGCGCGGGACGGCGATGTCATCTGTGTCAGCGGACGACTCGGCGAAGCGGCTCTGGGCCTGCGTATTCTTCAAGGCAGCAAGCACACCATCAGCTCTCGCGATCCTCGTCTGCGCAAGCATCTCTACCCGGAACCCCGATTAGCGCTGGGCCGATGGCTGGCCGAAAAGCGACTGGCCACTTCCATGATAGACATTTCCGACGGGCTCTCCACAGACCTGCGGCACCTTTGCCCGGGCCCTCGCCTCGGGGCTCTTCTTGGCCCTGATTGGTTCCCAGCCGTAGAAGTGCCAGCCCGCCTCCAGGCGAGAATGGGCGATCCTCTGGAACTGGCGCTGCATGGCGGGGACGATTATGAACTTCTCTTTACCGTTAGGCGTTGGAAGCTTCCTTCTCTGCCGCGGAAGTTTCGCGGTCTTACGATTTCCCCGATAGGATACGTTACGTCTGGCCCCAATCTCGTCTGGATGGACCCAAAGGACCCTTATATTCTCCATCCAAGCGGCTGGGACCCATTTCGAACAGCCAAGTAGCGAGCCGCTTCCTGCAACTATTCATAACGCAGCGCGACGAGAGGATCGACGCGCGATGCGCGCAGTGCCGGGAGCCAACACGCCACCAACCCGGTGAGGAGCAGCACGATGGGCACGCTCACGAGCGTCCATGGATCGTAGGCCGAAACGCCCCACAGTTGCGTCGCGATCACGCGCCCCAGCGCCACGCTGGCAATTAATCCGAGGGCCACGCCAATTCCTACGAGCCGCAGCCCCATTCGAATCACCATCCTCAACACGTCCGAGCCTTCCGCTCCCAGTGCCATACGAATGCCAATTTCGTGCGTTCTTCGTGTGGTGGTGTAAGCCAGCACGCTGTAGACGCCAATCGTCACGAGCACCAGTCCGATCCCGCCAAAAATCATCATCAGAAAAAATGCAAACCGCGGCCCCGCGAACGAGAATTGGCTGAGATATCCTTCCAGCGTTCCCGCGAGGGTCACTGCGACGTTGCGGTCCGTGGCCCAAATTTCCTTCTCCACGGCATTTAGCATGGTCATCGGTTCCTTCTCGGTGCGTACCAGGATTCCCCGGAACGCCGAGCCCGTCACCGTATACGGCACCCAGATCTCTGGTTGAATGGGCTCCTGGAGCCCGCGGTTCTTCACGTCGGCAACCAGCCCAATGATTTCAAACACCGGTTCCTTCACGGGGTCCTCGAATTGTTCCAGTTGGGTAATGCGCACCTGTTGCCCAATGGGATTATCGTTTCCCAAATACTTCTTCACGAAGGTTTGGTTCACGACCGCAAGCTTGCGCGCTCCATTGACCTCCGCCTCATTGAACGGCCTGCCAGCAACGAACTGAATTTTCAATACCGGGAAATACCCCTCGCTGCAAAGTTGAAAAAGGGCGTTCCATTTCTCCGCGTGTGTTTTGCCGGGAATCTCGATGTCGCTTGGAATCCCGCCATAAGGTGGAAGGGTGCTTGTTTCCGTCGCTTCCACCACACCAGGCAAAGCCTTCAGCCTCTGCAATAGCGGCTTGTAGAATCCCGCAACTTGGGCTGCCGTTTTATAGCGGTCCACTGGCAAGGGCAACCGCGCTACCAAGATATGGTCGGGCCGCAGCCCCAGCTTCACGTCGCGTAGGGCCACAAAACTCCGCATCAGCAGCCCCGCGGCCACAAGCAACGTCAGCGAGAGGCCCACTTCCAATACCACCACGGCATCGCGCAATCGGCCGTGCCGGAATCCGCCGCTGGTTCCCTTGCCGCTGTCCCGCAGTGGTTCGTTGACATCTTTTCGGGCCGCTTTCAAGGCTGGCACCAGACCAAATATCAGCGCCGTTAGAACAGCGACACCCAAAGTAAACAAGAGCACTGGCGTATTCAGCCGGATCACCGCTTCGGCAGGAATAATATTTTGGGGCATCAGCGCCACAAGGGATTTCAGCCCACCCCACGCCAAGAGTGTTCCCACCGCCGCGCCGCCCAGCGCCAGGATCATGCTCTCCACCAGCAGCTGCCGAATCAATCTTCCGCGGTTTGCCCCTAACGCTGCGCGTATCGCAAATTCCTTTTCCCGAGTGGTTGCCCGCGCCAGCAATAAGTTCGCCACGTTTCCGCACCCGATCAGCAACAGCAATCCCACCGCTGCCAATACAATGAACAGCGTGGTCTTGAATTGGCCGACGACCAGGTTCGTCAGCGACTCCAGGTGCACCGTAAAATGCTTTGGATAGTCCTTGGGATACACTTTTGCCAGCCGGTTGGCCACGACCGTAAAGTCCGCCTCGGCTTCCTTCATCGAAACGCCTTGCTTCAGATGCCCGAGCAAGAACCAGTACTGCGGGAATGCTCCGGCAACAGCGGTGGTCGCAGTTGCCCGTTCTGGCTTTTTCGGGATCCACATGTCCGCGTCACCCCAACCGAAACGCGGCGGCATGATCCCCACAAGCGTTCTAGGCTCGCCGTTTAATATAAGAGTTTTGTTAACAATGGATGGATCGGCGCCGAAGTCCTTAACCCAGACCTTGTAACGCAGCACAAACACCGGCGGGGCACCTGGCTCGTAATCCGCCGGCTGCATGACACGGCCAATCAATGCGGGCATCCCCAAGAATTCAAAGGTTCCGGGCGTTACGTAATTCGCATTGAAACGCAGTGTACCTTCTCCAGAACGGTAGAGAACGTCCAGATTGTCGTTGGCGATCGCCCGGTCAAATGAGTGATTCTGCTCGATATAATCCAGAAGCTCTGGCCCGCTGAATCCCGCTCGTCCGCCGGGCTCACTTCGTTCCGTGTCATGGATTTGTACGGACATGAAACGCTGCGCATCGGGGTAAGGAAACGGCTCCATCATGATGTTATCGATGACACTGAAGATGGCCGTTGAGGCGCCTATTCCGAGCGCCAGCGTGATGATCGCCACCACCGCAAACCCCGTGGTCTTCCTCAAGTTCCTCAACGCGTACCTGATATCCTGTCCGAGCGTTTCCATGATGAACCCTCTTCCATTCGTGGCCGATGCAGTGGCCTATTCCATCCCTACAGAAACTTACGCATCTGTTCTTTAGAATGTTCGACGCCGCTCAGCGCAATTAGTTCCCTTTACGCCGTGAACAAGGACAGACTGCGCGAGTACGGCGGCTAGAGCCGCAAAAGGTGGGACGAGAATCTTGCGTGCCCTCAGGATGGCGGAGACACGCCAGGCGTCCCCGACGTTCCGGTCTTGGTAGGTGGAACTGCTGTCGGCGGCTTTTCCTTGGGTGCGGGTTCGTCTTCGGTAGGCGCTGTATCGGGAGTGTCCAATTGGAGTTGATGTTCGCCAGCCAACTGTTCGAGTGGAACCACGTTAGGGAAATCGGTTACCGGCGTTCCCGCGAGTGCGCCCTGCATGAATTCGAGCCAGATGGGCAGGGCTGCGCGCGCTCCGGTTTCTCTCTTGCCAAGGGAAACCTGCTTATCGTCGAAGCCGACCCAGACCCCCGCGGTTAGCTGCGGAGTGAATCCCACGAACCAGGCGTCGGTGTAGTCCTGCGTGGTCCCGGTTTTCCCCGCGGCGGGCCGCCCAAGTGCTTTCGCGGCAACGCCGGTGCCAAACTGAATCACTTCTTCGAGCATCGCCACCATCGTGCGCGCCACTTCCGGTGAAACCACGTCGTGCACTTCCGGATGCGCCTCTTCGAGCAGCGCTCCATCGTAGCTGGTCACGCGCCGGATCATGTAGGGATCGATACGGATGCCGTCGTCTGGAAACACGGTGAAGGCGGAAACGTGTTCGATCAGCCTCATATCCGCCGCTCCCAGCGCTAGGGGCAAATACGGCGGCAGCGGCGTGGTAATGCCGAACCGTCGTGCCATATCCACGACGGTGTTAATGCCCTCTTTTTCCGCCAACTTCACAGCGGGAACGTTGCGCGAACCAGCCAGCGCCCGCCGCAGCGTGATAGTGCCTTCAAATTTTTCGTCGTAATTGTGCGGCGTGTAGGGCTGTCCCCCGCTTATGGTCGTGAACGGCAGATCCACAATCGTGTCGAAGGGCGAAGCGCCCTTTTCCAACGCATCGGCATAGACGTAAATTTTAAACGAACTTCCAACCTGGCGGACCGCCTGTGTGGCGCGATTGAACTTAGAGTCCTCAAAGCTGTAACCGCCCACCATAGCTTTGATTTCGCCCGTGGCGTTGTCGATCGCCAGCAAAGCGCCCTGCGGCCCGGGCTGCTGCTCAAGTTGCACGCGCGCGGTCGTGCCGCGCAACTCCTGAATCGAGAACTGCGCCAAGTCGCCAACCTTCAGCAAATCTCCGGGCCGCTTGCGGCCGGTCCAGGCAAAATCCGCAGGAGAAAGGATGGCACGGTATGGACCGATCTTGATGACCGCGTCCCGGTCAGTCACGCTCAGCACCAGTCCGGTGACGTAACTTCCCTTCTCAATCGCGTGGCGCCAATCCTCGTCTTCGTACGTGTCCAGCTTGCCGAGATTGTCGCGCAGCACGTTGGGCAAATTGCCCTTCCAGCCGTGGCGCCGTTCGTATGCATGCAGCCCATCGCGCAGAGCCTGATTGGCCACGCGCTGGATGTTGACGTCCAGGGTGGTGTAAACCCGCAAACCGCGCTCATGAACCGCTTCGGTGCCGTATTTTTCCTCAAGGTACTTGCGGATTTCTTCGAAGAAATAGGGTGCGAGGTCGTTGCGCGGGTATTGCAGATGCAGGCCGAGCGGCGTTTTTACGGCAGTGGCTTCTTCTTGCGCCGTAATTCTTCCTTCTTCTCTCATCCGGTGCAACACCAAGTTGCGCCGCGCCAGCGCACCTTCCGCATTGAGCAAAGGAGAGTATTTCGGGCCATTGATCATTCCCGCAAGCAGCGCAGCTTCCGGAAGCGTCAAATCGGTTACCGATTTGCCGAAATAAAACTGTGCGGCGGAAGCAAACCCGTAATTCCCGTGAGCCAGGTAAACCTGGTTTGCGTACATGGTGAAAATTTGCGGTTTGCTGTAGCGCCGTTCGATTTGCAGAGCCAGCAGCGTTTCTTCCGCTTTTCGGCGGAAGCTGATGTCGCTGCGGTCCAGAAACAGATTGCCGGCAAGCTGCATGGTGATGGTGCTGGCGCCCCCAGCGCGGCGGCCTCGGGTCAAGTGACGCAGCGCCGCGGTGAACATGCGCGGGAAATCGATGCCCCAATGCTGCTCGAAGTGTTGATCTTCGATCGCTGTGACTGCGTTGTAAAGAACCTTGGGGCACTGTTCGTAGGTCATCAGGATTCGGCGCTGCAGCGCGAAGCTGCCCACAAGCTGGCCGTCATCGGCGTAAATTTCCGTCACCACGTTGGGACGGTAAGTTTCGAGCGCGCGAATCTCCGGCAGGTCGCTTGCGTAGACGAAGAGCAGGCCGCAGGCAGTGCCGAACAAAATCGAGCAGAGCAGAAGAAAGGCCAGCGCGACGCGGTCAATGAGTTTGAAACTCCGTAATCGCAGCGTAATCGGGGGAAGGCTTAGCATCAGAGAATCATCTTAGCGCACAAAAGAATCGCCAGGAGCGCCCACACATAGGTTGGATGCGGTGAACAAGGAAACCGCGGCGAAATCGCTTATAGTAGAGCTTCCAGCCACGCGTGTTCTTGTTCGCCAGCCATTCGACAGAACCGGCCGAGAGGTAACGCGCCATGTTCGTGCTTTTGCTGTTCGCTACTTTGGCTGTGGCTCTCGCGGTATCATTTGCGGTGATGTGGTTGTTCACGAAGCCGATCGACAGCGTGTTGCGGCGCATCATCGCGGATGAAATCAGCGCGGCGTGGTCGAAATACATGAAATTCGCGATTCTCGTTGTAGGCGTTTCCAGCGGCGTGCCGGTTCACGATCTGGAGAGATACGTCAGCGTGACGTTGGGAGGACGCGAAGTTCAGTCCACAGCTTCGTTCGGTTTCGATCGCTGGGTTTTCGAACTGTATCGCGACGCCATCGAAACGTTGCAAGGAATCGCCTGGATGCTGCTGGTGTTTTTTGTCTTCGCCTTGATCGCCTACGTCATGGTCCGCATCGGCGAAGGACGAAAAGAACAAACCAGCCTCGAAACCTGACCGACCTGCTTCCCATCAATAATAAGATCCTACTTGTGGCCGTTCCTAGCCGTCGTTCAGGAAACCCCAGTAATGGTTTCTGACTTTGTGACCCATTTTCCTTTCCTGTATACGATCCTAAGCGTACTATAGGTCGCTCCCCAGCCGCTCCAATAGTTGCCGCCCCTTACTTCGGCTTCCGTACCGCTGATCCACGTAACGCTCTCGATAGACGTCAGCACACCGAAATCCCGAGTCCCCTTCAGACGAACACCAAATACACCAACCTCACACTCTGAGGCGCGAACGATCTTTACTGATTTGAGCGAAAAGCGTCCCAAGAATTCGTCAGATAGTTCCTTGTCCGCGGCAAAACACACTACTTTTTCACGGATATTTGAGCCCTCCTTCGGCATATAGTGTCTAAAAGCGGTCGCTCGCACGTCGTCAAGCACTGGTGAGTCTTTGGCAAACGGAGCTTGGGCGATTGAAGGAATCGCGACCAGGGCCAACGTGGAGAAAGCAACACCAGTCCGGATCATGAATCCGCCTCCCGTGTAACCGAGTAGTAGTGCTCGCCGGCGCACGAGCGGCAAAGTGCGCGGCCATCCTTGATGACTTCGCGTTTGAAGTTGATGCCTTCGCCGCATTGCGCGCAGACGACGCGAGGGCCTTTGAAGCCTGGCAAATCTTCGGGCGCGACGTCCACTCTCACCCATTGCTTGTCAAAGAGGACTTCGTCAGGAAGTTGCGCGTAAGCTTTTTGCTGGCCCGCTTCTTTATCGAGCTCGGGAAACATTTCGCGGGCGGCTTGCTTCGAGGATTCCTTCGCGGCGACGCGGATGGCGCGGCCGGTTTTCAAATCCACAAAGGTGGCCGCGACTTTGCCCCAGTCGCGGAATTTCAGCGCGCGCTTGCCGAGGCGGCAGTTTGCCACAACTGCAACCGCGTCCGTGACGCAGCGGTCAATCTCGACGTAAGTCATGAGACGCTTCTTATCGACAATGGGATCGTCGATGCCGAGTTCACGCAAGCCCAGCATTGCGAGGCGCACGCCAAGAACTTGCCCGGCACAGAGATGCCCATGCGCCTGCGCGGAAAGTTTCAGGTATTCATCCAGTGATTTCATACAGAGAACTATAGCCTATGCAAAGAACCGGAAGGTCGGCCTTCAAACCGCAGAAAGTCCCTTCACGAAAGATCCGCGAGCGATTACAGGCCTTCGCTTAGCGGCTTGCCAATTTCCCAATGATGTCCATACGGATCAACAATTCTTCCCAAACGCCAGCCATATTCATTGCTCACCGGATGAACCACTTTGGCGCCAGCCTCGACCGCGCGCGCAAACGCCGCGTCAGGGTCGTTCAGGACCAATACCAACCGCACCGTCCCGCCGTTCAACGTCTCGGGGCTGAAATTCAGGTGCTCTGGCGATTCATCCGCAACCCAGAATTCGGCGCCCTCTACCGACAGCCGCGCCACCACCTCCCCTTTTTCGCCGTCGTGCCGAAATGCCTCACGGGCGCCGAAGGCCGCCTTGTAGAATTCGATCGCCTTCGGCCCGTTTCGCACCGATAGCATCGGCGCTATCGAGGTTTTGGGTTCCTTTGCGCTCTGCGGCTGGCCGGTCATAAAACACTCCCCCGAGAAGAACCTACAGTTGCTTTTTCAGGCGCGGACCAAGGATGCGGCCTGCGCGCTTCGACGAACGCGAGGACCGTCATCAGCACCGCAAGCAATGCCAAGAGGCTGTCGCGGAGGACGGTCATACCAGTGAGCGGCTCGGGAACACCAAAGCAGCCGCAATCAATCTGCATGTGCAGAAGATAGGCGCGCGTGACCGCTCCCAAGAATCCCAGCATGATCAGCGTCACCAAAGTGGCCCAAATGCGCAGCCGCCAGCCAATCAGAAGCAGCAGCCCGAGAACGATTTCCGTGAAAGGCAGGGTGTGAGCTACAAAATCGGAAGCTCCCGCGGAAAGGATTTTGTAGGACTCCACTTGCTGGGCAAAAGTCGAAAGGTTGGTGGCAATGGAGAATTTCAGGACAAACATCGGCCACAGGTGCGTGTTGGGAAGGACTATTTTTGCCACACCCGCGTAAGCAAAGATCCCGCCGAGCACCAGTCGCCCGATCAGGATCACGGCGCGGCGGAAGTTGAATGGGCTGGATTGCAGCATGTCTAATTGTCAGTCATCCACGTTGTTCTGAGAGAGACCAGAGAACAGAGATCAGAGAAAACGAAAAGGGCAATTTCCGTCGAATTCGCAACAGGTCTCTGGTCTCGTTCTCCGATCTCGTTCACGGCTTCCCCACGATCTCAAGAACTACTTCTGCGACAGCAGTTGATCCAGAAATTCCTTGAGAATGTCGTAGCTCATCGCCCCAGCGTATGGGTAGGTCTGGCCTTTGCAGTGAAAGATGGTGGTCGGCGTCTGGTTGACGCGGTACATCTGCCCGAGCGCATAGTCCTTGTCGATGAGCGCGTCCATCGTGCCCCCCTTGACGAGGGCTCGGACTTTCTTCATTTCCGCGGCGGACAGCGCGGCGGCAACCGTGCCGTCCACATCGCCGCTTTGCTCCCACTTCTCCTGATTCTGATAGAGCGCCTGCTCGACGACCTCGACTTTGCCCAACTCCGCAGCGGCGCGAGCGTAACGAGCGGCAATACGCGAATAGGCGTGCATGGAGAGAGGGAAATCGCGATGAATCAAGTAGACTTTGCCGGTACTCACGTAGTTGTCCATGAGCTGCCGGTTGGTGGTGGTGTAAAGCATTTTGCAGGAGGGACACTGGTAATCGCTAAACTCTTCCATAATCACCGGCGCGTTCTTCGAGCCGAACGCTTTGTGTGGATCGACGTCCTGGAGGCCGTTCCCGGCCTGGGGTTTGGGCGCGGGTGAGGCTGCTTCTGTAGCAGGAGCCGAAGGCAGGCGAAGGGGAGGCTGTGTGGTCACAGGCGCTTCGGAAGAAGATGGCGGTTGAGTCGTGGCGACCACAGGGGAAGCTGTGGCAGGCGAGGTCTTATGCAGTGAGGGCAGGAACAGGACCCCCAAAATGAGCAGAGTCACGCTGATTGCAGCAGCCAAGATACGCCTGCGATTCACACCATCCTCCAGATTGCCCTCAATTTGTACCTGAAACGATTACAATTCTACCTCGAAACCAAGCCAAATACGCTGGAATGCCTTTTCGCAAACTCCGAGTTAGATAACGTTGAGCGGAAGCTGGGTCTCTATCAGTTGGTTGCAATGAAGGAAATAGCTGTTGCCCCCTGGGAGATTAGGAAGCGTCCTTTTGGTAAGGGGGAGGCCAAGATTGCCCCTGGCCGAACCCGACCAAGATACAGAAAATACAACCTTTATGCTGTCCTATAAAGAAACTTGACAAGGCAACACTCAACCTGTATACTTCGTCGGATGCTGGGCTTGGCTTGGAGCGCGAAGACTAAGTTGAGATTGCCCTAGAAGCAGCCCAACCAGAAGGGGCAATGGCAAACAGTTTGAGGAGGCAAAGGGGCTATGAGCAAGATTATTGGAATTGACCTGGGGACGACCAACTCGGTCGTCGCCGTAATGCAGGGCGGCGAGCCGGTGGTGATCCCCAATCAGGAAGGCGGCCGAACGACGCCGTCCGTCGTAGCAATCACTAAGACGGGTGAGCGGCTGGTCGGGCAAGTCGCCAAGCGGCAGGCGGTAACGAATCCAGAGAACACGGTGTATTCGATCAAGCGGTTCATGGGCCGGCGCTATGACGAAGTCAGTGAAGAGATGCGGCGCGTGCCTTACAAGGTAGTCGCGGGGCCACACCAGGACGCGCGCGTGGACATTTCCGGGAAACTGTACAGTCCGCCGGAAATCTCGGCGATGATCCTGACGAAGCTGAAGACAGCGGCAGAGGATTTTCTTGGTGAAAAGGTAACCAAGGCCGTGATTACCGTGCCGGCTTATTTCAACGACGCGCAGCGGCAAGCCACCAAGCAGGCCGGGGAAATCGCGGGCCTGGAAGTGGTGCGCATCATCAACGAGCCGACCGCGGCCGCGCTTGCCTACGGATTGGACAAGAAGAGCGATGAAACCATCGCGGTGTACGACCTGGGCGGCGGCACGTTCGATATTTCGGTGCTGGAAGTGGGCAGCGGCGTCGTGGAAGTGAAGTCCACTAACGGCGACACGCACCTGGGCGGCGACGACGTGGACCAGAGGATCGTGGACTGGCTCATCGATGAGTTCAAGAAAGAGAACAACATTGACCTGAGCAAGGACCGCATGGCGCTGCAGCGGCTGAAGGAAGCCGCCGAAAAAGCCAAGATCGAGCTGTCACAGATGATGGAGACAGAAATCAACCTGCCGTTCATTACTGCGGGTCCAAGCGGGCCGCTGCACATGCAACTGAAGCTGACGCGGATGCGCCTCGAGCAGATGATGAGCGATTTACTCGAGCGCTCGATGAAGCCGGTGAAGCTGGCGCTGGAAGACGCGAAGCTCTCGCCAAACGACATCCAGGAAGTGGTGCTGGTCGGCGGCTCGACGCGCATTCCGAAAGTGCAGACACTGGTACGCAACTTCTTCAATGGGAAGGAGCCGCACAAGGGGGTGAACCCCGATGAAGTCGTCGCGGTCGGCGCAGCGATTCAGGGCGCGGTGCTGGCGGGCGAAGTAAAGGACATCCTGCTGCTCGACGTGACGCCGCTTTCGCTGGGCGTGGAAACGCTCGGCGGCGTGATGACCGTGCAAATCCCGCGCAACACGACAATCCCGACGCGCAAGGTGGAGACGTACTCGACGGCGGCGGACAACCAGCCGGGCGTGGAAATTCACGTTCTGCAAGGTGAGCGCAAGTTCGCGGGGGACAACCGCTCGCTTGGCAAATTCAAGCTGGACGGGATTCCACCGGCGCCGCGCGGAGTTCCGCAAATTGAAGTGACGTTCGACATCGATGCCAACGGTATCCTGAACGTGAGCGCGAAGGACAAGGCCACGAACAAGGAGCAGAAGATCACCATCACCGCATCGAGCGGCTTGACGAAGGAAGAAGCCGAGAAGATGCGCACCGAAGCGGAGTCACACTCGGAAGAAGATCGCCGCCGGTTCGAAGAAGTGGAAGCACGCAACCGTTTGGACGGTATGGTCTTCCACGCCGAGAAAACGATTCGCGAGAACCGGGATAAGCTGCCGGAAGCAGACGTCAAGAAAGCCGAAGAAGCGCTTGAAGACGCGAAGAAGGCGATGAGCGAAGGCGGAACGGCGCGGCTGCGCTCGGCCACGGAAAACGTGGAGCGCACGCTGCACAAGATCGCGGAGGAGCTGTACAAGACACAGCAGGCGGCAGGCGCCAGCGCGGCAAGCGCAGGTGCGGGCAGCGGGTCCTCAAGCGGCGGGCATGATCAGAAAAAGCCCGGCGACGTGATTGACGCCGAATACGTGGACGTGGACGAAAGCAAGAAGCCGAACTAAGGCAGTGTTGACCGGTAATGAGCCAGGAAGGGGCGCAGCATGCTGCGCCCCTAAGAAGAATTTGGCGCCGGGAATGGCGCACCGATGGCGACAACAACAAAATCAGATTATTACGAACTGCTGGGAGTGCCGCGCAAGGCGAGCGTGAAGGACATTCGCGCCGCGTTTCGCAAGCTGGCGCGCAAATACCACCCCGACCTGAATCCCGGCGATAAAGCCGCGGAAGAAAAATTCAAGCAAATCCAGGAAGCGTACGACGTGCTCTCCGACTCAAAAAAGCGGCAGATGTACGACCAGTACGGCTTCTACGCCGAGAACCTGCCGCCGGGCGGCTATCCAGGCGGACATGAAGGCGCGAGCGAGCCCGGAGTGAACTTTGATTTTGGCGGATTCGACTTCGGCGGGGGAACCGGCTCGGCGGGCGGCGGAGCGAGCTTCCGCGACCTCTTCAGCCAGTTTTTTGGTGGCGGACGCGCCCGCTCCGGCATGGAACCGGAACACGAGCCAGGCGGCGACCTGGAATACCAGATTGAGATTGATTTCTGGGACGCCGTGCGCGGCGCGGTGAAGAAACTCTCGATCACGCGATTGGATTCGTGCGAAACGTGTCATGGCACGGGCGCGGTAGGCTCGCCGCAAACCTGCCCCACATGCCATGGAACAGGATCCATCCAGCAGGCAGCGGGCAAAATGCGTTTCAACGTGCCGTGCAATCGTTGCGGAGGGACAGGCAAGCTACACACTCCTTGCCGCGCTTGCGGTGGAGAAGGCCGCGTCCGGCGAACGGAAGCGATTGACGTTCGCATCCCGGCGGGCGTCGCCAACGGCGGGCGCGTGCGCGTTCCTGGAAAAGGGAACGCCGGGACGATGGGCGCCCCCGCGGGCGACTTATATCTGCGGGTGATGGTGCGGCCGCATCCGTTTTTTGAGCGCCGCGGTAACGACCTGTACACGAAAGTGCCGGTAACCGTGGCAGAGGCGACGCTGGGAGCGAAGATTGAAGTGCCGACGATGGATGGGCGTGCCCTGGTGCGCATTCCCCCGGGAACGAACAGCGGCAAGACGCTGCGGCTGCGCGAGAAAGGCGTGCCGAGCGCGAGAAATGGCGCGCGTGGCGACCAGTACGTGGAAATTCAGGTCGTTGTCCCGCAACCGACCGATGAGCGCGTGCGCACATTGATGAAGGATCTGGAAAAAGTGGCGCACGAGGATCCGAGGAAAGATTTGTTCAGCAAGGCAGGAGTGTAAAAAGGGAATGCCAGCGCGAACGAAGAAACGAGCCAAGGTGGGATACATGATTAGCTCCGTTGCGGAGCTGTACAAGTTGCATCCGCAGACGCTGCGCCTGTACGAGCGCGTCGGGTTGCTCAAGCCCTCGCGTTCGCAAGGGAACACGCGCCTTTACACGGATTCGGATTTGGAGCGCCTAGAAGTAATTCTCACGCTGGCCCGGGACATGGGCGTGAACCTGGCGGGCATCGAGATTATTCTTAACATGCGCGAGAAGATGATCGAAATGGAACAACAGATGACCGAGTTTGCCAGCGTTGTTCAGCAGGAACTAGGCCGCATGGCGTCGCGACCGCAGCGCGAAATGCCACGTCACGCCATTGTCAGGGTGAAGTAGCGCTGTCGAAGACTTAGTCATTTTCAGCTCTCTATCAAATCTTCCTTTTGGTTCCTTCCACAGTTTTCCCAGAGCGGACAACTTGCCGAGGACGAGTTGCGAACGTATCCTGTCGCCATGGCCCTGGAGAATTGCAAACTGTGCAGAGGAACAGGATGGAAGTTGGTGCCTCGGCAGGATGGCGCTGCGGGCACCGTCGCTGCCCCGTGCGATTGTGGTATGCAAGAGCGCTCTACGCTTGTGATGGAGCGCGCGCGAATTCCCAAGCATTACGAAAACTGTGATTTTGAGAGTTTCGAAACAGAATTAGCCGATGGCAGGAGCTACACTGCCCAAAACACACTTGCCCTTAAGCACGCCAAGCTAATTACGCAGAAATTCGTCAATGAGTATCCCGCCGGGGACCAAGCGGGCCTGTTGCTGATGGGCCCACCGGGGACCGGCAAGACTCATCTTGCAATTGCGGCGCTGAGAGCGCTGATAAGCCGCGGCCATAGCGGTTACTTTTGCGAGTATGGAAAACTCCTGCGCGAGATTCAGCAAAGCTACAGTTCCGAAAGTGAAACTACCGAGATGAAGATCCTCGAGCCAGTGCTGGCGGTCGAAGTGCTGGTAATTGATGACTTGGGCTGTATCAAGCCGTCGGATTGGGTCCGCGATACTGTAGGGTACATCTTGAACGAACGTTACGTTCAACGATCGCGTGACCTAACACACCCGCGCTGCACAATTATTACAACCAACTATTTCGATGAGGTCGAGCAAAGGGAGATCAAGTTGCCAAGTGGAAGAACGTCGGTCGTTACAGATGATGCCTTGTGGAATCGGATTGGTGAACGAATGAGGTCCCGTCTTTACGAGATGTGCCGAACGGTCAAGATCGAACGAGGTACGCCAGATTTCCGACTTCAAGTTCGACAAGCGGGTCGCGCGCGGGCATAGGCGCGCTCTACAAAACCCTTTTTTATTGCAGATAGGAATGCCAAACCCAAAAATTTCAGTCCTACTGAAATGTGGCGACCTTCGGTCGATTGGTCGCTGCAATGATGTGGTGAAGCTCGTCTTGGACGCGCCGCGACGGTTTGCGGAACTCCTCCCGTGCTTGTGGAGCGACGACCCGATTGTCAGGATGCGTGCGGCGGACGCTGCAGAAAAGGTTTCCGTCGTTAAGCCGGAACTGCTGAAGCCGTACAAGGCCGAGTTGTTAGGTCTCCTCACCGAAGCCGAGCAGATTGAACTGCGCTGGCATTTGGCGCAGATGATCGCCCGTTTACCCCTCACGCAAGGCGAGAGACGACGCGCGGCAGACGTATTGCAACTTTACCTAGAAGATCGAAGTTCCATTGTCCGGACTTTTGCACTGCAGGCGTTGGCGGATATATCGCGAAACGATCCCGAGCTGCGACCTCGAGTGAAGGAAATCTTGGAACAAAGTGTCGTTCGCGGGACCGCGGCGATGAAGGCGCGAGCGCGCAAGCTGCTCAAAGAACCGAAAAGCTGAAGGACAATTACACGGCCCAGCGCTGGACCGTTTGGCGATCCGGTTTTGCAGGGCGTAGTTGTGAGGGATGCTGCCGATACAGCCCAGTAGTTTCATTGACATAAACGCGACGCGGCGAGTATGCTTTTTAGGTTGCAGCGTTCCCCGTAACGTTCGCAGCATTTCCTGTTTGACCGTGTCCCGGTCAATCACCTTGCACTAGACCCTAGTAGGGATTCCGCAAGGAATTTATGCGACAAAATGTGGGGCCGCCGAGCGGCTGCCACATGGTCAGTAATCTCCTGGAGGCCAACAACCATGTCTTCTGACCACGACAACCCGTCGAACGCGGCCGCCGCTGCCGCCGCAACTGATGCGAGCGCAGCGAATGGAAGCACATCTGATCCGGCTGCTCCTCCCTTAATCGAACAAGCCGAAACTGCAAATGCAGGGCCGGAGACTCCGGCGCCCGCCGCGCCTGGTTCTGAAGAGGCGGCTGCGCCCGGGGAATCACCTGCAGCTTCTGCTGCCGCCGAAACGCCTGCCGAGACTCCTGTTGCTGATGCGGAAGCTACCGCTGCCGCCGAGGAAGCCGCCGGCTCAGAAGAGATGAGCAAGCTCATGCAGGAGTTCGACGAAAAGCAGGAAGCCGCTGCTTCGCACGAAGTAATCGCGGTCAAGGTTGTGGCGTACACCGAGCATGGCGTGGTGGTGGACCTGGGAGGAAAAACGGAAGGGCTGATTCCCGCCGCGGAATTTGCAGAGACAGAAATCCCGAGGCCGGACCCGAACGCCACGATCGAAGTGCAGCGCTCGGGCGAGCACAAAGACGGCTACGAGATTGTTTCCTACCAGAAAGTGTTGCGCCGCAGGACGTGGGAAAAAATCGACGCGGCCTTCAAGGCGAAAGAAACCATCACAGGCAAAGTGGTAGACCGCATCAAAGGCGGCCTGGTAGTGGACATCGGCGTGCGCGCGTTTCTGCCGGGTTCGCAATATGACCTGAAACCCACGCAAAACCTGGACGAACTGCTTGGCACCGAAGTGCAGGTGCGCGTTACCAAGCTGAACCGCCGGCGCGGCAACGTCGTGGTGAGCCGGCGCGCCATTCTCGAAGAAGAATTGCACGCCAAGCGCGCGGCGCTGATGGAGACGCTGAGCGAAGGCCAGATCGTGCACGGACACGTAAAGAACGTGACCGATTACGGTGCGTTCGTGGACTTGGGCGGAATCGACGGCTTGCTGCACCTGACGGATTTGAGTTGGGGCCGCGTGAAGCATCCTTCCGACCTAGTGAAGCCTGAACAAGAGCTCGACGTCATCATTCTTAAATTCGATAAGGAAAAGCAGCGCATTTCGCTGGGGCTAAAGCAATTGACGCCGGACCCTTGGGTGGGTGCAGCGGAGAAGTATCCCGCGGGAGGCAAGGTCCAAGGAAAAATCGTGGGTATCGTGGACTACGGCGCGTTCGTGGAGCTCGAGCAGGGCATCGAGGGCTTGGTGCACGTTTCTGAAATGAGCTGGAACAAGAAAGTGCAGCACCCGTCGAAGTTGGCCAAAGTCGGCGACGTGGTGGACGTCGTAGTGCTGGACATCAAGCCGAGCGACCGGCGCGTTTCGCTGGGAATGAAACAGGCGCAACCCGATCCCTGGCTGCTGACCGCGGAAAAATATCCGGTGGGAACGGTGATCACCGGGAAAGTCCGCAACATCGCGGAATTCGGTGCGTTTGTCGAGATCGAGGAAGGTTTTGACGGCCTCGTGCATGTTGGCGACGTGAGCTGGACGGGCCGGGTGAAGAATCCGCACGAAGTTTTCAAGAAAGGCGAGCCAATAACGGCAAAAGTGCTGAAGATTGACGCGGAGAACCGCCGCGTGTCGCTGGGCATCAAGCAGGTCAACGACATCTGGGGTGATTGGTTCAAAAAGCACAAAGTGGGACAAATTGTGAAGGGCAAGGTGTCGCGCATCGCCACGTTCGGAGCGTTCGTCGAGTTGGGGGAAAACATCGAAGCGCTTTGTCACAACACGGAAATCGAAGACCGCCGGCGGCGCGACGAGGGCATGGGCGGGTACCGTCCCACCACCGGTCCGCTGAAGAGCGCGGGGCCACTCGAGCCAGGCAAGGAATATGATTTCAAGATCATCAAGATCAGCCCGGAGACGCGGCGCATCGGTTTGAGTTATCGCGCGGCGGTGAAGCAGCTCGAGCGCAAGGAAATCGAACAGTATCGGTCGACGTCGAAGTCCTCGTCGACGGCGACGATTGGGGATGCGCTGAAATCCAAACTTTCGGCGCGTTAGATTGGAAGCCTGACCCGGGGGAGGGCTTTCATAATTTCATTTACCTGCGGGTCATTTTAGTGATAGGAAAGGGAGCAATTCGGCGGTACGCCAGCCCCCTGTAAATCCATACGCTTCTCCATGCTGGGGCAAAGCGAAGCGGTGGAAGAGCTTAGACGGTTCATTCGAGAACTGCGCGACGAGGCATAGCGACGATGACCAAGCAATCGACAGCGACACTTACGAAGGCCGACTTGATCGAGGAAGTCCTGAACGTCACCGAACTTCCCCGCAAAGAATCCGAAACCATTGTCGAGACGGTTTTCGATAACATCATCGCGGCTTTGCAAAAGGGCGAAAAGATCGAGATTCGCGGCTTCGGCAGTTTCCGCACGCGCGAGCGCCGCGGACGAGTAGGGCGCAATCCCAAGACTGGCGAGAAAGTAGAAGTGCCAGCGAAGAAGATCCCTTATTTCAAGCCCAGCAAAGAGCTGAAAGACTTTGTGAATAACGCCGCCGCCCAAACCGCTGCGGGAGATTCGCAGGGCGGTTAGCGCACCGTAAATCTATTGGCGTTGGTTCTCTCGCGGCTCCCTTCCTCGCACGCTTTCGCACGAAAAGAGATTTGGTTCCCCTGATTTTTTCGCTGGCAAATTGGCGTGCTTCCAACGCACCGGTTCTGAGTTATTCTGTGCGCGCAGTCTTGGCGGGCAAAGGAACGTCACGATGGATTATTTGTGGACTCCCTGGCGTTACCAGTACATGGCGCAGGCGGCGAGCGGGGAGCAGCCGGAATGCATTTTTTGCGACGCCGTGGCGAAAAAGAACGATGCGGAAACGCTGATCGTTCACCGCGGTGCAAAGGCGTTCGTGATCCTCAATCGTTTTCCCTATACTTCGGGCCACGTCATGATCGTGCCGTACGCGCACGTCGCGGAACTGCATCTATGCGACGCGGAATCGCTGGCCGAAATGATGAAACTTGCGCAGCGGATCGAGGCCGTTTACCGCAAGGAGTACAAGCCGAATGGCATGAACTTGGGAATGAATCTGGGGCGCGCGGCAGGGGCAGGAGTGGCCGGGCATTTGCACCTGCACATGCTGCCTCGGTGGATTGGCGATTCAAACTTCATGACCGTGACCAGCGAAACACGCGTGCACCCAGAAGATTTGAAGACCACATACGAGCGTCTTTCCAAGGCATTAAAGTGAATTCGTTCCAAAACAAAGCAACTGGGAGTCAACCTTCTGCGTCTTGGTCGAACTTGTAAGACAGCAGCACCCACGCTCCCCAAATAATGAAACCGATGCCTAAGAGAAGACCGCGATCCAATCGATGGGAGCCCTGCATACGTTGGATTGCCAAAATAATGGCGACAAATCCAAGGAAGATGATCGCGACAGCGCTGACAAATACGATCCATTTCGATTTCATCTGGAGCGGCAGATGCATCGCAAACCCCCTACGCCCTGATCATTGCACGTCATCAGTTGAAAATGACAGCCCATTTCGCGACGCGGTAGAATTCGATTGGCGATAAAATTAGCGGGTACGGAAACATGGACCTCGAACTGACAGAAGAACAACAACTGCTGCAAAAAAGTGTGCGGGAATTTGCCGAATCGGAAGTGCGGCCGCAGGCGAGGGAGCACGACGAGACCGGGCACTTTCCGCGAGCGCTGTTCAAAAAAGCAGCGGAACTTGGCCTGACCGCTGTGGCGTTTCCGGAGAGCGAAGGCGGCGCGGGATTTGATCACGTCGCTTACACGATTGTCATTGAAGAGATTTCGCGCTGCTGCGCTTCCACGGGCGTGATCCTTTCCGTGCAGAATTCCCTGTACTGCGACCCAATTCATCGCTATGGCACGGAAGAACAGAAGAAGAAATTCCTGCATCCCTACGCGCGGGGCGAAAAAATCGGCTGCTACGCGTTGACCGAGCCGCAGGCCGGTTCAAACGCCGCCGCGCTGCAAACCAAAGCCGTCAAGAAGGGCGACACGTACGTCCTGAACGGGACGAAGGCTTGGATCACCTGTGGCGGAGAGGCGGACGCGACTATCGCTTACGTGAACACCGATCCCGCCAAAGGCGAAAGAGGCATCACCGCGCTGGTGGTGGAAAAGGGCACGCCCGGTTTCAAAGTAGGAAAAGAGGAGAAGAAACTGGGCATCCATGCCACAGCTTGTTGCGAACTGATCTTCACGGATTGCGCCGTCCCAGCGGCCAATCGCATCGGGAACGAAGGCGAAGGCTACAAAGTAGCTCTCTCGACGCTCGATGGCGGGCGCATCGGCATCGCTGCACAAGCCACGGGTATCGCCCAGGGCGCGTTTGAAGCGGCGCTGAAGTATTCTCAGGAGCGCTTGGCCTTCGGCCACCCAATTTCGCAGTTCCAGGCGATTCAATTCATGCTAGCGGACATGAGCACAGAAATCGATGCAGCTCGCCTGCTGAATCGTAAAGCGGCGTGGAAGCAGGACACCGGCGCGCGCTTCAGCATGGACGCAGCAATCGCGAAATTGTTCGCCAGCGAAATGGCCACGCGCGTCACTCACAAAGCCATTCAAATTCACGGCGGCAACGGCTACAGCCGCGAATATCCAGTCGAACGCAATTACCGCGACGCACGCATCACCGAAATCTACGAAGGCACCAGCGAAATCCAGCGCCTGGTCATCTCATCCTGGGTTCTGAGGTCTTAGCGATTTGGTCTGTTTCACGAGGTAACTTTGGACTTCGGCGGCTTCTTTTTGTTTGGACTACTGGCGCTGGCTCTAGCGCTCTATGTCGCCTATGCACTTTATTCCGTGCTCAAAGGGAAGAAGCCCCTAAAATCTTATCTGCGCGGCATTGCAGTGCTTTTCGCGCTTACAGTCCTTCTGGGCGGTTGGCTTTTCTACATTTACGGTTTAAATGAGCCATTAGCAAGCGCAGCGCAGGAAGGTGATTTGCCGCGAGTTCGTTTTCTCCTGAGAATTGGCGGGTCACCCAACGCCGTGGGCGTAGACAACATGTATACCGCTTTGACCGGCGCAGCCGAAGCGGGGCATTCGGAAATTGTGAGACTCCTATTGCAAAAAGGTGCCGACCCATTCCTCAAAGATGGCGAGGGACAGAGTGCTATGGATTGCGTGAAGCGCAATGGGCATACCGATATCGTTCGCATGCTAGAAGAAGCTCAACGCAATAGAAGAAAATAAGCGGCCAAAAGCTGCGAGAGGTTCCATGTACACTTGTATAAAATGCCTCTGGAACTGGATTGTGGGCTGGAATTTGACGCGGCGCGGGCGGAGGAGGAATTCTTCCCCGCCTTGCCGCCACGACCCGCGGTTTGCCTGATTGAGCCGCGTGACGAAAAGGCCGAACCGTTCCTGATTCGGACGCAGAACTTGCAGCGGCGATTGCGGCGCCTGTTGGGACCGGCCGACCCCACAAGCAAGCGCCTTAATCTCCGCGACTTTGCAAAGGGCATCCGCTACCGACTGACCGGCTCCCGGTTCGAGCAAACCTTCACCTATTACGAGCAAGCCAAACAGCTGTTTCCCAAGCGCTACCGCAACCTGATGCGCTTGCGCCCTCCCGCCGTCCTGAAAGTCAATCTGCAGAATGCCTACCCTCGCTGTTACGTGACGCGCAAAATCCAGCTGGATCAAGACGGAGCGCCCGCCTCAGGTTCTTATTACGGCCCCTTCCCTTCTCGCCGAGCCGCGGAAGCGTTTGCCGAGCGCGTGCTGGATCTATTCAAAGTACGTCGCTGCCAAATCAAGATTCGCCGCGATCCAGCGTTTCCCGGCTGCATCTACTCGGAAATGAAAATGTGCCTCGCGCCGTGCTTTGCGGGCTGCAGCAAAGAGGAGTACGACGTTGAGGTGAATCGGCTCGTCCAGTTCTTGGAGACCAACGGCGCATCGCTGCGATCCACTTATGAAGACGAGCGCGAGAAGGCCAGCGAGCAACTCGATTTCGAGCGCGCTGCCGCTTTGCATAGGAAGATCGAAAAGCTCGACGAAGTCCTGCGCGGGCAGCCAGAACTGGCGCGAAGAATTCAGGATCTGAACGCGGTCATTCTGCAGCGCGCCGCCGAAGAGCAAACCATTGGCGTGTATGCCGTCCGTGGCGGCCGGCTGGCCGAGCCGTTTTTTCTCCGATTTGCACAGATTGCCAGCCAGCCGCGCTCCGCGGAGCAGATTTTCCGCGATTATCTGGATCCCGCAACGCCTTTGGCTGCGGGCGATCTCAATGAACATCTTTGGCTCGCTTCGCGCTGGTTTTACAGCAATCCGCGCGAAGGCGAAATTTTCTTCCGTGAAAAAGACTGGCCCTATCGTAGGATTCTTCGGGCCTGTTCCCGCTTGCTCGCGCCGGCCGCTGGCGAGCCGGATAAAGGTCCGGCACCAGGACCTACGCCATCGCCAGAAGGAGCATCATGACCAAGTCCGCCACTAAGGAAGGCACCACGCGATACGCGCAGCGGTTTGCCGGACGCGCCGC
>DATDNK010000010.1:0-3544 GCA_036518275.1 Candidatus Acidiferrum sp. | reverse complement strand
GGCACGACGTGGATGTTCTTCGGGCGCGCGATTTTTCCGATCATGGTCTCGATGGCGGCAGTAACTTTTTCCAGGATGGCCTTCTTCGGCAGGAAACCCGGCTTCAGCGAAATATACACCACCGGAACGCGGCCCTTCACTTCGTCGACGGCGGGAACGACCGCAGCCTCGGCAACTTCCGGGAGCGTGAGGCAAGCGGATTCCACTTCCTTGGTTCCGAGGCGGTGGCCAGCCACGTTGATCACATCGTCGACGCGGCCAAGGATGCGGTAGTAGCCGTCGGCGGGAAGCACTGCGCCGTCCGCAGCATAATACGGCCAGTCGCGCCAGTCTTTGCTGTGCGGATGCCGATTGTATTTTTTGTAATATTGGTTGATAAAACGTTGGGGGTCGCCCCAAATCGTCTGCATGATTCCGGGCCAGGGATTGCGAATGCAAATGTTTCCGGCCGTGTGCGAACCGGCTGTTACTTCGTTTCCGTTTTCATCCCAGATCACGGGATAGACACCCAAGACGCCGGGCCCGGCGCTGCCAGGCTTCATGGGATCGAGCGCGGGTTTAGTAGAGCAAAGAAAACCACCGGTCTCGGTTTGCCACCAGGTATCCACAATCACGGCTTCGCCTTTACCCACAACTTCGTAGTACCACTGCCAGACGTCCGGCTCGATGGGTTCACCGACGGTGGTCATGTGCTTGAAGCGGTAGTTATATTTTCTGGGCTCATCGGCGCCGGCTTTGCGGAGCATGCGAATGGCAGTCGGGGATGTGTGGAAGATATTGACGCCGAGGCGCTCGGCGATGCGCCACGGCCTACCCACGTCGGGGAATTGCGGCACGCCCTCATACAGAACGCTGGTCGCCGCCAGTGCTAGCGGTCCGTAAACAATGTAGGAGTGGCCGGTGATCCAGCCGATATCCGCCATGCACCAGTAGACGTCTTCGGGATGAATGTCCTGGTAATACTTCGCCGTGCCGGTGACGTAGGCAAGATAGCCGCCGGTGCGATGCTGACATCCTTTTGGTTTGCCGGTAGTGCCGCTGGTGTACATCAGAAAGAGCGGAGCTTCGGAATCCTGCGAAACGGGCTCAAGGATTTGCCCGCGATAGTCCTTCAAGACATCGTCGATAAAATAATCGCGCTCCATGACCATTGGCGTTTCGGAACTGTACTTGCCGGCGTAGCGCTTCCAGACGAGAACCTTCTCGATTTCCTGCCCTTCCTTTTTTGCTGTTTGGACGGCGATGTCGGCGGCAGCTTTGTGATCCACCCACTTGCCGTTGCGCCAATAACCGTCGGTGTAAATCAAAACGCGGCTGCCGGAATCCGCGGCGCGCAGACCGCAAGCCTCACCGCTGAATCCGCCAAAGACGACGGAATGCACCACGCCCAGGCGTGCGCAGGCCAGCATGGTGATGGGCAACTCGGGAATCATGGGCATGTGAATGGTGACGCGATCGCCGGTTTTCAGCCCTGCGAAATCGCGGAGCAGCGCCGCGGTTTCGTTTACGCGCTTGTAAAGCTCCTGGTAGGTGATGACCGTGGCGGCTTCGCCCTCCGGCTCAGGGACGAAGATAATCGCCGCTTTGTTTTTGTATTTCGCGAGGTGACGGTCCACGCAGTTGTAGGAGGCGTTCAGCTTTCCGCCGACGAACCATTTCCAGAAGGGAGGGTGCTCGGTATCCAAAGTCGTATGCCAATACTGATCCCAATCGAGCAGCTCGGCATAGTGCCGGAAGCACTCCGGGAAGTATTTCTCATCAAACTGGGCTACGAGGTCCGGATCGGCCAAGTTGGCCTGACCGATGAATCTTGCTGGCGGGCGGTAATAGCCCTCTTCCTTCCAGTGGACGGCGATCTGGGCTTCGCTGACTCTGTGCTTGCGCTTGGTTTCTTTCGTGCTTAGTTTCTGACGCGGTGTGGCCACAGTGGCGGCTCCCTTGGAAGATCGATTCGCTCTGACGCAACGACGAGGACAGTCTGACGCAGGTGAGCTCTCTTCCGCAAAGGAAGCAGCTGGCCCGCCAAAAAATGATGCTACCTGGAAGGCGTGCTCGTCAATCAGGGAAGCTTAGAGCTGTTTATAGGTGCTGTTGTCCGTAGCCAATTCGACTGAAGGGATAAGAATTAGCCCACGATTTACCCAGAACGCTAGCACCGTGGAAATGATCGAGAATCACTTCGCCAAATGGAAGCACCATGGGAAATCAGGGGAGGGAACGACGATGTTCCTTGCCCCTCGGTGGCGTAGGGGCCTTTGAGGCTTGCGAGTGAACACCCGCCGTCCGCATGAACTATTGGAGTTCCGAGACCAGCGATCGCTCGCCTTGACAGACTGCTAAGAGAAATCGTAAGACTGAAACAGCCAAGGAGTACTACAAGCGCAGGAAGAACTGAACGTTTCATATGCCCTCATCGTTGTCACGATTTCGTGGGCACTTTGCAGAGTTTGTGCAGAAGGGTCAATTCACTGGCGTCAATTCTGAGTCATTTGGACAGTGCACAGGGTGCCGGGAAGCACCTGAACTACAAGAGAGCGGAGCGGTTAAGTGGGAAGGCGACACTGCTGGTTATTGAGAGCTGCTCGGATTCTTCCTGCCGTTTCATGTGAGGAACAAATTGATGAAGCGCTTCGCAAAATGGCTTTTGCTCGTTGTATTTGTGCTTGCAGGCCTCGCCGCCGTCGCCATCACTTTTACGATTGGCTGGCGGCCGTTTCTCGGACCAAAGGCGCGTCCCCTCACCGCTCGCACGTTTGAGCGCACTCCCCAGCGTCTCGAACGCGGCCGCTACATTGCCACGGCACTCAGCGGCTGCATCTACTGCCACTCTCCCCATGACTGGAATGCTCCCGAAACGCCTTTGATCCCGGACCGCGAGGGTGCCGGCGAAGTGGAGCCTTATGCGGATCTGCCTGGGCGTATCGTTGCTCCCAATCTCACACCAGATCCTGAAACCGGGTCAGGCCGCTGGACCGACGATCAACTCGCTCGCGCCATTCGCGAGGGCATAGGCCACGACGGCCGCGCGCTTTTTCCTCTCATGCCTTACCAGCACTACCGCCGAATGTCCGATGAAGACGTGGCTTCCGTGGTCGTCTACATCCGCTCTCTTCCCCCGCTGCGCAATGCTTTGCCGCCTACCGAGATCATTTTCCCTGTCAAATACTTGATCCGCAGCGCTCCCGAACCCGTGACCTCTTTTGTTCCCGACCTTCCTTCCTCTTCTTCTCCAATCGAACGAGGTGCCTCTCTCGTCAATCTGGCCGGCTGCAGCGACTGCCACACGCCTCAGGAGAAAGGACAGGAAATTCCAGGCATGGCCTTTGCCGGGGGCTTTCCGTTCTCCGGTCCCTGGGGCAACGTTACTACCGCGAACATCACTCCCGACCCTTCCGGCATTTCCTACTATGACGAGGCTCTTTTTCTGCAAGTCATGCGCACCGGCTCTGTCAAAGCACGCAAACTCAGCCCCATCATGCCCGTCCAGGTGTACAAAAACCTCAGCGACGACGACCTCAACACCATGTTCGCCTATCTGCGCACC
>DATDNK010000009.1:0-2819 GCA_036518275.1 Candidatus Acidiferrum sp. | reverse complement strand
CGGCAGTGAAAACTACGAGCGCGATGAACGCAAAAAGACGAAATCCACGACGAGGTTGCATGCGAATTCTCCCGGAGGCACGATACATCGCGGCGAACTGGCTTACAAGATTTGAACTAACAGTTGTTGCCCGAAAAATTTACAGCGAAGCGCCTAAACAAATGCGGAGATGCCAGTAACGCGCTCGCCGATCACCAGCTTGTGAATGTCGTTGGTGCCTTCGTAGGTGTAGACGCTTTCGAGATTGTTCATGTGGCGCATGATGCAGTAATCGTCGACGATGCCGTTGGCGCCGAGAATGTCGCGGGCCTTGCGGGCGGTTTCGAGGGCAATGCCGACGTTGTTCATCTTCAGCATGGAGATGTGCGAGGGATCCACTTTGTTTTTGTCTTTGAGGCGGCCGACGTGCAGCGCGAGCAGTTGGCCTTTCACGATTTCGGTGATCATCCAAGCGAGTTTTTCCTGCACGAGTTGGTGCGAGGCGATGGGTTTGTTGGCAAATTGCTTGCGCGTTTTGGCGTACTGCAGCGCCGTGTCGTAGCAGGCCATCGCGGCGCCAAGCGCGCCCCATCCGATGCCGTAGCGCGCCTGGTTCAGGCAGCTCAGCGGGCCTTTCAAGCCGACAACGCCGGGGAGCAGATTCTCTTCCGGAATTTCGCAGTCACTAAAGGACAATCCAGAAGTGACCGAGGCGCGCAGCGACCATTTGCCGTGAACGTCCCAGGCTTTGTAGCCGGGCGTGCCTTTTTCCACGAGAAACCCTCGGACTTTGTCGTCTTCTCCTTTGGCCCACACGACGGCAACGTCGGCGATGGAGCCGCTGGTGATCCACATTTTTTCGCCGTTCAGAACGTACTTCCCGCCTTTTTTCGCGGCGCGCGTGAGCATGCCGCCGGGATTCGAACCGAATTGCGGCTCGGTGAGGCCGAAGCAGCCGATGGCTTTGCCTTGCTGCAAGAGCGGGAGCCATTTGTTTTTTTGTGCATCGCTGCCATAGGAATAAATCGGGTACATCACCAGCGCGCCCTGTACAGAAACAAAACTGCGCAGGCCGGAGTCGCCGCGCTCGAGTTCCTGGGTCATCAGACCGTAAGCGACGTTGGACATGCCGGCGCAGCCGTAGCCGTGAAGATTGGCGCCGAAAAATCCCAGTTCACCAAGCTGCGGGATCAGATGCTTCGGAAAACTTGCTTCACGGCTGTGTTTTTCGATGATCGGGATGACTTCATTTTCCACGAATTCGCGCGCGGTCTGGCGGACGAGTTTTTCCTCGTCGTTCAGTTGCGAATCGAAATCGATGTAGTCCACTCCGCCAAATTTGGCCATGCGTTGGTCCTTTCGAGCGTTCCTAGAGTGTAGCAACGCGCCGGATTTGCCAGCAACTTTGGCCCTTCCACAACTGGGCGCGCTTGACGCGACGTGGCGCAGCGGCGAAACTTTTTATTTGCCGTTCGAATGAGGAAATGTGCCGAGAAAACTCTCCTTAGCCAGGAGGCGAGCCGCGCCGCGCAGCAAAACGCTTCCAACACAGCCCAAAATCCTAATTTTTGACGTTGACGGCGTGCTGGTGGACGTGCGCGGAACCTATTGGCGTTCGGCGCTTGATACGGTTCACTATCTCACCGGCAAGCGCGTCACCTACGCGGAATTGCACAAATGGAAGAGCAAGCCAGGATTCAATGACGACTGGAGCATGGTGGCGGCGTGGGTCACGGCGCTGGGTAAACCGCTTTCGTACGAAGAGGCACGGGTCGCTTTCGAGAAGTTTTACTGGGGCAGCGACGGAAAGCCAGGAAACGTTCGCAACGAGAAGATTTTGGTGAGACCGCGGCAGATCGAAGAGTGGGCGCAGCGCTTCGAGTTGAATTTGTTCACAGGGCGCACCCGGCAGGAATTTTCCTTCTCGTTCAATCGCTGGCCCGCCACAAAGTTTTTCCGAAGCATCATCACCATGGACGACGCACCAAAGAAGCCGCTTCCCGACGGCTTGCAAATCATTCTCGGTGCGCGCGACCCGGCAACGGCGCTGTACCTCGGTGACAACATTGACGACGCGCTGGCCGCTCGCGAGGCGGGCGTGCCATTCCTGGCCGTCATTGCGCGCGATGAACACCGGTACCGCGAACGCGCCGCGCGCTTCCGCGAACTCGGCGCCCTCGCGCTTCTTCCACGTGTGACGGAGCTGGATCGCCTGCTCTTGCCTTCTTGAGATAATCTATCCGTCAGCCGGAACTATTTCGCCCTAGAGCCAGAATTAGAATTGTAGGTCGCGGGATTCGGGGGAAGCCATGAAAGTCGCACGAACGATTTTGGCAATGGGTTTTGTAGTTTTACTCGCAACCGCATTTTGCAGCGTTTCCGCAGCGCAAGCTCCGGCGGGACCAGTGACTGCGCCACCACCAGGGACAGCGCCTTCGGTAAAAACCCCGGAACCACCGCCTCTACCGCCCCCGCGCCAGACCATCCTGGGCGCGTGGGTATTCAATCGCGACGAAAGTGATGATCCCCGCAGGCGGATGCGGGATTCGGAAGATTCGGGCGGCGGTTACGGCGGAAGACGTGGGGGTGTAGGTTGGCCCGGTGGGGGTGGAGGGCGGCGCGGCGGATACGGGGGCGGGGAGAGCGAACAGGAGCGGCAGAAAATGCACGAACTCCTGAGCCCTCCCAAGAACATGACGCTTTCCATGACCGGCGCCGAAGTGGATTTGAAGGACGATCACGAGCGCAAGCGCGCGTTCATGACTGATGGGCGCAAGCTGCAAAAATCCAAAGACGACAACTATCAGGAAATCGCCGCGAAGTGGGACGGCAATCGTTTA
>DATDNK010000008.1:0-13709 GCA_036518275.1 Candidatus Acidiferrum sp. | reverse complement strand
TGCGAAAAACTTGCACGATCTCCCAATTGGTCGCTGCTTCCGTATACGCCGGACCCACACCTACGGCCAGCGCGCCGCGCTGCAAACCTTTCTCGAGGCCCGTCATTATTTGCTCGATCTCCGCGAGCGTCGCTTCGCGGTGTGCCGCATCTCCGCTTGGCAGGAATTGTCCCGGGTCGTGCATCACCGCCATGCGCACTGGGATGTGTCCAACGCTTGCGCCAAAATTGATCAGCGCCTTCCCTTCGCGCTCTCCGTACCAGCGGTCGACGTCCGCAACGCCAACCTCCAATTCCAGCGCCGTAGTCACTCCGTCGTGGGCCTTCGCCGCATAGTTCTCCGCGTCCTGCCCATGCTGGTGAAGATCAATGAAGCCAGGCGCAACGACGAGTCCTTTCGCGTCAATCGTCTGCTTCCCTTTCAAGACGCTGCTGCTGATCGCGCGGACTTTTCCGCCACTGATGCCCACGTTCCGCACAGCGTCGATCCCGGACTCCGGATCCATGACGCGCCCGTTCGCAATCACGACGTCGTACGAAACGTCCTGCGCGAAAATTGATCTCGCTCCGCCGACTCCGAAGCCAAAAACCAAAACGCCAGCTGCCACCAACCAGAAATGCCTCGTGCGCCTCGCGCAACATTCAGTCATGGTTCTCCCCATCCTCGCGCCGCCAAGTTTCTTCATGTGGCGAGAACCTGTCAATCGATTTCCTAGTTGGAGTGCGCACGCTGGTTGTCATCCCGCGCGGAGCGAGGGATCTGCTTTTCTTATAGCCTGCAAGAAAATCGCAGTTGAACTGAGCTTTTACACTATTGGACCAGACGCGAAATCAAAGAAAAACCCGGGCCGCTGGGGGGAGCGACCCGGGTGGGGGTACTGCTGAGGGGGGCCGGAGGAAACTCGTTTGTAGCGGCGGCTTTACGCCGCCATTCCTAGTGCACGTGGTTCACAGCCAGCATGCAAATCTGGCGCAATTCTTCGTAGGTGAAATAGGTCTCTTCTTCTTCGCCCGAGACTTCTCGGTGTCCGAACCCCGATTCGCTCGAGATGCGGTTCAGTTCCTGTTCGGAAAGACCCAGCAGCACTGCCGCCCGCCGCCGTGTCACGTACTTCAATTCTTGTGTTTTCATGTCAGCGCCCCTCACGATGGCAAAAGAACCATGCCGTCTTCTTCCACGGCCAGGATCATGGTCTTGTAAATATCCACGTCCCAGCCTTCGCCAATCCGCATCCGCACCGTGTCGCTTCCATCCTTAAGCAGCTTCCCTCGCAGCGGCACTTTGATATCGCCTAATGCCACCTGAAGAACCACCGGATGCCCAATCCAAGCCTTGAACGCGCTTTCCATTCTCTCGACCCCACAGAACTTCAGCGTGACGGGAAGAGAATCGCGCACAGAATCGCCGCTCACAATGGTACAGAGAGGGTACAGGACTAGTAAGTTCGTACTGTTTCATTCCGGCTGCGCAAACTAAAAACCGAAACCTATTGAAGTACATTCGTACTGCTTCTAAAGGACGGCCGGGCCATAGCTCATAACGGTTTGTGACGTCATTGTATCGGAATGAAGCAGCGCCACCATTCCGCGCAGCAGATGGTGCACTCTGGTACAGGGACGCCGTCCCTGCAGACAGGGGTCGGATTGGCCCTCGGCGGGGGCTTCTCCCGCGGCTTTGCGCACCTGGGCGTCCTGAGAGTCCTCCAGGAGCACAACATACGCGTCTCCCACATCGCCGGCAGCAGCGTGGGGAGTATCCTTGGCGCGGCCTATGCCAGTGGAGCGCCGCTCGAGCGCATCATTGATACTTGCCGGACGCTGCGCTTCCGTGACATGGCCCGCTGGCGCGTCTCGCGTCTGGGTCTGGCGAGCAATCAGCGCCTGGGCGCGCTGATTGAGCGCGTGTTCGGTTCCCGCCAGTTCGAAGACCTGCAAATTCCCCTCGCGGTGGTGGCGACTGACCTTTCCTCCGGCGAGCCAGTGATCTTCACGCAAGGAAATCTCGTTGACGCCATCCGCGCGAGCTGCGCTTTCCCCGGTTTGTTCGAGCCGGTGGAAATCGGCACGCGGTGCCTTGCCGATGGCGGCCTCGTCGCGCCTGTTCCGACGCAAGCCGCGCGCAGTCTGGGTGCGCAGACGGTGATCGGGGTCTCGGTTAGCCTGCACGACGGCCATCGCGGCGCGCCGACAAATATATTTCAGGTGGTGAGCCGCGCCGTTGGCGCCGCCCAAAAGCACCAACTTGAGCTTTGGGAGCGCTACGCGGACCTCGTCCTTCGCCCGGACGTGCAATCCCTGGCCTGGGACGACTTTGCCCGCGCCGATGAGGCCATTGAAGCCGGGGCTGAAGCGGCCCGTCGAGCGCTGCCTCGCATAAAGAAATTGCTTGAGCAAAGGGCGGATATGGAAATCCCATTAGAGGCTCGGCAGTTCCTGGAACAGAGAAGTCAGTCGTTGCCCGCGGAGGTGCAGGCATGATTCGTCCCGGCGTGCTGTTAGCAGCTCTAGGCAGTCTCATCTTCTTGTGGCACGAATGTGGAGAGGACCCCGGCGTTTTCTGCTACCGTATAGGAATGGGTGCTGTGACGGGGCTGCGCACGCATGGTCTTGTGCCGGCGCCCTCGCGAGCATCATTCCATTTTTCGCGGGCGAGGACCTTCTCTGAGTGCTTGACGCCATCCTCCACTTCTTCCACGCGCTTTTCAATCCCGACGGACTCCGTGAATTAATCCGCGCCGGGGGCGCCCCGCTTATCTGCACCATTGTTTTTGTCGAAACCGGCTTTTTTGTCGGCTTCTTTCTTCCCGGAGATTCCCTGCTCGTCACCGCTGGCATCCTTTCTGCCGGCGGCGTAATTCCGCTGAAGTTTCTGCTTCTCCCGGTCATGCTCTGCGCCATCGTGGGCGACCAGCTTGGTTACTGGATCGGCCGCTCGGCGGGAGCCGCGCTCTACCGTCGCGAGGATTCCTTCTTCTTCCGCCGCAGCCATTTGCAGCGGGCGCATGATTTTTATGAGAAGTACGGCGGGCGAGCCGTCATTCTCGCGCGCTTTGTTCCCATCATCCGGACGTTTTGCCCGCCCGTTGCAGGAGCGGCAAAAATGCCTTACGGGCGCTATCTCGCGTTCGACATCTTTGGAGGCATCTTCTGGGTCGGAACCATGATCCTCGGCAGCTATTCTCTCGGACATTTGATTCCCAATATCGCGCAGCGCATTCATTACGTCATCGCGGTCGTGATTCTTCTTTCGATCATGCCGGCCATCATCAGTATCCTGCGAGCGAGGCGTCAACTCCGCGTTCTCAATGCCAACCGTTCGGCTTCCCTGCCCGGCGCCGAGAAAGATTAGCCCGTGTCATCTCCTAAGTTGCGGGCCATCATCTTTGATATCGGCCGCGTGCTGATCCGCGTGAATGTGGCTCGCGCAACGAGCGCCCTTGCCGAAGGTTTGCCGCTTTCCCCCGAAGAGGTCTGGTCCGCGCTGGAGAAGGATCCGCGCTGGAAGGACTGGCAAGAAGGCCGCATGTCCCCACGCGACTGGCATCTGCATTTGGCGAAACGCCTGGGAAGCAAACTCAGTTTTGAGCAGTTCGTGGAGGTTTGGAACCGCGCCTTGGACCCAACTCCCATTCACGAAGAGGGCTTCCTAAAAAAGCTGGCGAAACGATACCGCCTGGCGGTGCTGTCCAATACTGACCCGCTGCATGTCGCTCACATGGAAAATGCCTACGAGTTTCTCGGCCTGTTCCCGGCGCGCATCTACTCCTGCCGCGTGGGAGCCTGCAAGCCCAACCCGCTCATCTATAAGGAAGCCTTGCTGGCCTGCAAAGTCCGCGCCCAGGAGGCCGTCTACGTGGACGACGTTCCCGCCTACGCCCAAGCTGCAGCGCAACTCGGGATGCACGGCATCGTCTATCAAACGCCAGAGCAGCTGCAGTCCGACCTGCGGAAGTTGGGCGCCGATTTTCAGTCTTGACTTGAACGTAGTTGGCGCCTCCTCCTGCCTCGGTCAGTCGGAGGGGGGCTGCTTGTGGAGGGTGGTGCAGAGGGTGAGCGCAGTGTTGGGGTCGACGGCGTTGTCGCCTTCGTCGATCAGGCGGATGATGCCTTCCTTATCGATGACGATGTTGGCGCGCAGAGCCCACTGAAAGTCTTCGTTTTCGACGCTGTAGGTTTTCAGGATGCCGTAGGGCTTGAGCATTTTATGGTTCATGTCGCTGAGCAGCGGAAAGTGCAGACCGTTGTGCTCGGCGAACGCGGCGTTGGCGGCGGGACTGTCCATGCTGACGCCGAAGACGGCGGTGTCTGCGGTAGGGATGCGGCCCGAGTCGATGCCTGCTTGAACGGCGCGCATTTGCTGAGTGCAACCCTCGGAGAACGCGAGGACGTAAACGGCGAGGAAGACGTTTTTCTTGCCGTGATAGTCGCTGAGCTTGACGGTTTTCCATTCATTGGTGAGAAGCGTAAAGTCCGGCGCCAAGTCACCGACCTTGAGCGACATGTGGGCGACCTGGGGCTTGTGCATCTGGTGGGCCAGCAGCACAGCAGCCGCGGCGATTAGAAGTACACCAGCAACGAGAGCGCGCTTCATGATTTGGAACTCCCCATTGAGCCAAATTCTCAGGGCCGAGTGGAGATTATTACCTCTCTAACGGCCAGGAACCACACTGATATAACGCCACGGCCCTCGATTTTGTTTCTAAAGACCGCTTAAAGAGTCTATGTATTCCAAGAAGGAACGGCTTTTCGTGGCATATCGGGCCAAGGCGTGGAGCCGAGCACGAAACGTGGTAACGGTGGAATGGGTCTATAATGTGCGGCTTTCGGACGACGAGTGTGAGGAAGTGTGTCGAAGTGGAGGGAATTCACGATGAGAGCGTCAGATTTGAGCCACGGAAAAACCCCCAAGAGGGACAAAGTTGCGCGGCTCGGGGTGTTTGCGGCGGTGGCAGCGACGAGTTTTCTAGTTGTACGGGCGTGGGCTGGGCCGGAAAGCGCAGCGACACCAGCCAAGGCGGAAGGCGCCGCAGGGGATGCGACGGCGCGCGTAGCGCCCAACTACGAGCTCGAGGCGCGATTTCTTCCGGACGCGGTCAACAAGCTGGTGTTTGACCTGTCGGTAACGCCGCACTGGTTCAGCCAGTCTGACAAATTCTGGTACAGCTACCAAACGACCGACGGAACGCGCTACTACGTAGTGGACCCGCTCAAGAAGTCCAAGACTCCATTGTGGGACAACGCCAAGGTAGCCGCGACGCTCTCGACGCTGACGAATTTTCCGTATGACGCGCAGCACCTTCCGGTGAAGCGGCTGAAGCTGGTGGACAAAGACACGAAGATGCGATTTGAAGTGGAGATTCGCAAGAATGCCGTGGTGCCGAACGAACCGAAGAAAGAAAAAAGCCAGGAGGACATCGAGGAACAAGGCAAAGAAGGAGAGATGAAGCAGGGAGAGCAGCAGGGCCAGGCGGCAGGAGCCAGCGAGGCTGCGGGGGAGAAACCGGAAGAAACGCGCACGATTTATTTTGAATATGACCTGACGTCGGGAAAACTCACGCGACTGGATAATTTTGAAGCGCCAAAGAAAAAACCGCTGTGGGCTTCGATGTCGCCCGATGAAAAAACGGTGGTGTTCGCGCGCGGATACAACCTCTACCTGATGGACGCCGAGAATTACGCGAAGGCGCTGAAGAAGCCTGGCGACGCAAGCGTGGTGGAAACGCAAGTGACGACGGATGGCGTGGAGAAATACAGCTACGCGCGGGTGCTGCTGCCGGAACAGGAAGAGCAACTGAAGAAACAAAACAAGGGTGACACGAACAAAGCGGGGCAACGGACGACCGCGGTGACGATTCACTGGTCGAAGGATTCCAAAAAGTTTGCGCTGGAACGCAACGACGACCGCAAGGTGGGCGACTACTGGGTGATTCATTCGCTGACCAATCCGCGGCCGATCCTGGAGGCACGCAGCTATCCCTTGCCGGGCGAGACGAACGTGCCGATCGGCGAAATTGACATTTTTGACGTGGCCAGCAAACAGCGCGTCGTGGTGCAGCCGAAGAGCTTTGTGGATGAAGCGCTGACCATTTCCGATGCCTCACAGACCGAACGCGACCGGGAAGAACTCCGAGAAGAACAAGAGGAAAACCGGATGAATCCGGCGCCGCTGTCGCGGCTGAGCCCGAAGTGGGTGGCGGATACTTCGGACAAGCTGTATTTCACGAGCCGTAGCCGGGACTTCCGGCAAGTAGAAGTGGACATTGCGGACACGACGACCGGCAAAGTGCAAAAACTGATCGAAGAGCGATCGAATGTATGGATGACGCAAAAGCCGCTACGGCTGGTAGACAACGGAAAAGAAATGGTGTGGTGGTCGGAACGGGACGGATGGGGCCATTTTTATTTGTATGACGGGGCTGGAAAGCTGAAAAACCAAATTACTTCGGGCGAATACGTGACCGATCAAATCGCTTCGGTGGACGATAAGACCAGGACGCTCTACTTCACGGCAAACGGGCGCGAGGCGGGGGAAGACCCCTACTACATACACTTGTACCGCGTGGGTCTGGATGGAAGCGGATTGAAATTGCTTACGCCCGGGAATTTTACCCACGCGGTGAACTGGCCGGACTCGGGCAAGTATTTCGTGGACACGTATTCGCGTGTGGACACGGCGCCGAAGTCTGTGCTGCTGGATGGACAAGGAACCCCGCTCAATGAACTGGAGACCACGGACGTTTCACAACTGATCGCCGCGGGATTCAAATACCCCGAGATGTTCAAAGTAAAGGCCGACGACGGCGTGACGGATCTTTATGGAGTGATTTACAAGCCATTCGATTTCGATGCGAGCCGGAAGTACCCGGTGATCGAATATGTGTATCCGGGGCCGCAGGTGGAACAAGTGAACAAGGCTTTTTCGCCGAAAAGCCCTAATGTGCCGCTGGCGCAATTGGGGTTTGTGGTGATTGAGGTAGGCAACCGCGGAGGAAGCCCGCAACGGGACAAATGGTACGACAGCTATGGATACGGAAATTTGCGGGATTACGGCCTGGCGGACAAAAAGGCCGCCGTGGAGCGGCTGTCGGCGACGCACGGGTATATGGACTTGAGCCGCGTCGGAATGTGGGGTCACTCGGGCGGAGGGTTCATGACCGCGGCGGCGATGCTGCAGTATCCGGATTTTTACCGAGCAGGATGGTCGGAATCCGGCAATCACGACAACAACGTTTACAACAACACGTGGAGCGAAAAGTACCACGGAGTGAGGGAAGAGACACAGAAAGATGGAACGGAGAAGTTTATCTACGAGATTGATAAGAACTCTGAAATAGCCAAAAACCTGAAAGGGCATTTGATGCTGACCACGGGAGACATGGACGATAACGTGAGCATGGTCAACACGATGCGGCTGGCAAACGCGCTCATCAAGGCGAACAAGCGATTCGAGATGCTGGTGTTCCCCGGGATGCGGCACAGTTACATGCCGATCCAGAACTACGTCGTCGTGGCGCGCGGGGACTTCTTCAGCAAATGGCTGCTGGGAAGTTCTGACACCGCCGCGGACGTTATCGAGTTGCAAAGAGAGAAGCAGGCGACACCTAGCAAGAAACTTAAGGAGTAGGCGGAATAAAGGCAAATGTTCAAGGCAACCCTCAGCGGGCCGCAACGGCATCACAGGGAAGTGGGCCAGCCGGGGGAGCCCATCCAGGTTATACCCCGGAATGCAAAGATGTGATGCGACCTGGCCTTTCGTTCAGGGTATAATGAGGGGGTTTTAGACTGGGGAGCTGTGCGGGCCCGCACGACTTTCGCAGTCTGTCGTCTGGTAATCCTAGACTCGCAAGAGAGGTGCGGAGTGCGTGTTACTTTTTCCGGCGCTAGCGCGAAGCTGATAGCTGTCCTGATGGCGGGCGGATTGATGCTGTTAAGCGCGGCACCCAGCAATGCGCAGTGGCCCTTGCGCAAGAAGAAAAAGGTTAATAAGTCCACCAGCGCGGAGAACACTGCTGAGCCGGACAAAATCCTGTATGACAAGGCTATGGACGCCATCAAGCACGGCAGGCACGAAGTAGGCCGGCTTAGCATGCAGACGCTGATTAATACCTACCCGGACAGCGAGTACCTGGCAAAAGCAAAGCTGGCGATTGCGGATTCGTATTACAAAGAGGGGGGGACCGCGAATGCTACACAGGCCATTCAAGCCTACCAGGACTTCGACGTGTTTTTTCCCATGTTGCCGGAAGCGGCCTACGCGCAACTGCAAGTAGCGATGGCGCATTTCCGGCAGATGGAAAAGCCGGATCGCGACCGCACGCAAGCGCTTGAAGCGGAGGATGCCTTCCAAACCTTCCTGCAAAAGTATCCGAAGGACCCGCTGGCCGACAAAGCGGCGCAGCACCTCCGGGAAGTGCAGGAAGTACTGGCGGAAGGGGACTTCCGAATCGGCTATTTTTATTACACCACGCGAGGCGACAAAAGAGCCGCAGCTTCCCGACTTGCGGCGCTAGTGAACCGTTATCCGTTGTATAGCAAAGCGGACCGCGCGCTTTGGATGCTGGGGGACATCTGGGAAGGCACGGAAAAGAAGGAATTGGCAGCACCGTATTACGCAAGAATCGTGAGGGAATATCCGCTTTCACCACTGGTGCCGCAGGCAAAAAACAAGCTGCAAGCGCTGAAGGCTCCGGTGCCGCAGCCCGATCCGAAAGCGGTAGCGTGGATGACGGCAGAGAAGAATGCGGCGAGACAACACGAATCGTTCGCGAAAAAGCCCCTGTCGATAGTCACGACCAGGCCGAGAGGGGAGCTTATTGCGGCGGCGAGGACGGGAACGCCGACGATGACGCCCGCGTCCGAGAATGAAGAGGGAGTGGATATCCTTTCGGGAGGAAATCAATCCCGAATCGGCGGCGCCGGAACGGGGATTGTAGCCACGGTGTCGCCGGGAAGCGCGGCGGAGACAACAAGTGGAGCAGAGAATGTAGCGCCACCGGCGGAGGGCAGCGAGGCCAAGCCGCAGACGCAACAGCCGGACCCCGCAGCGGCAACGGCGGGTGATGGTGCTACCGCGTCGACTGGCGCAGCAGCTGACGCCGCGCCGAAGACGGGCGGAACTGGTGACCCACCGGCAACCGCGGAGGGAACTCCAAAGGATGGAGCGGCAGCTGCGCCAGGTCAGGCTAACGATGGAACGAAGCCGGACGCGGCGGCGCCGCAGGACCAGTCTCAAGCCGGAAGCCAAACGGACAAAAAGGACAACAAGAAAGAATCCAGCAGCAAGAAAAAGAAGGGGTTGCGAAAAGTTATCCCCTGGTGATCCTTTTTTACGCCGGGAAACCAGTTTAAGAAACCAGCCAAGGGGTGCGGGGAATGAGGCCGCACCCCTTGTTGTTTCTGCGTGTCAAAGCCAGGACTCTTGCGCCAACGGCCAGTATTGATTTGCGACACACTCCTACCCCGTGGTGATTGACGGGCGCGCTGGCGAATGCTCCAATTAACGAAGGAAACGGCACCCGCATCCCTATCGGGTTGCGCTACTGCCGGGTGTGGCTAGCGCAGGTGAAATGTCGCCGGAGGATGTTGGTGGCGAAAATTCTGGTTGCGGACGACAACAGCAACATCCAGAAGATGGTCAGTCTTGCCCTGAAAGATCAGGGCATTGACGTTGTCGCCGTTGGAAACGGCGAAGCCGCAGTGCGAAAGATCGCCGACTTGCGGCCGGACCTGGTGCTCGCCGACGTGTTTATGCCGGTCAGGAATGGTTACGAAGTTTGCCAGTTCGTAAAGATGGATTCTTCGCTGTCACACATCCCTGTGATTTTGCTGGTGGGCGCTTTCGATCCGCTTGATGAGCAGGAAGCGCAGAGGGTCGGAGCGGATGGCGTGTTGAAGAAGCCATTCATTCCACCAGATCCGCTGATCTCAATGGTAAAGTCCGCGCTGCAGCGATCCGGAGCAGGCCACACCAGCGCGCCTGCTGCAAGGCCAGCCGAGCTAGAGACTCTTGGCGCCAAGGAGATGTTGACGCCCAGCAGCACAAGCTTGCCGACGCCGGGAGCAACGCCGGTGCAGGAATTTCAACTGGGAAGCAGTCCAGCGGCCGAAAGCGAAAGTTTTGTGGAGGAAATACCGGCGAAGCCGGAACCGGTACAGATTGATTCGAGCGCGCAGCCCTTTGGCAGCCTGTTGGAAGCACCGGCAGCGGAAACTCCGGAAGATTCGAGTTATCCGGCGACGAGTTCGCCGGAATTTACGATGGAGCACGACTGGCGCGACCGGGACGAAACGGAAACGGTCGAGGAAGAAGAAGACGAAGAGCCGGTGGCCTGGAGGCCTGAGGGGACCGCAGATGAGGAAGAGATTCCGGCGGTCAAAGCCAAGAAGCCAAAGAGTAGCGTAAGCGATTGGCGCACCGGCGGATTCGAGCAGATTGCCGCCAGTAAGTCGAGAAACGCGGGATGGGAGCCGGAAGAAGAAGAAAAGCCGGCGCGGGTGGAAACTGCTCCAGTGGCAAGCAGTCCTGCGCCGGAAACACCAGCTGCGCCTCCGGCTCCGGTGAAAGAGACAGCGCCGGTGCCGGTTGCGAGCAAACCGTTTGTGACGGATACCTGGGCGCCGCCGATTCCTCCGCCTGCGGCTCCTGTGGCCCCCGCAGTTTTAAATGAAGCGCACTCAACCGAAACAGCAACAGCCGTTGTTGAGGACAAGCCGAAGATCTCGAGCGAGCCAAAACCGGCAGAGAAAAAAGACGCGAAGGATTCGTGGTTTTCCGTTTCGTCCAGCCCGTGGGAAAGCGAGCTTAAAAAGGCCAACCAGTTGGCTTCGACGTGGGACGCACCGGTTGCGGCGAATCTGGCGGGCACACCGAAGAACGGGACGGAGAAATCCGGAGAGCTAAGCCCCGAAACACAGGCGGTGATTGAGGAAGCCGCCCTTCCGCCCGCGACGGTCGATGCGATTCGAGAGGAAGCCGCACTGGCAACAGAAGACACTGAATTCGTGGTGGAGGAGGCACCGTCCGCATCAGAAGGAAACAGCTTCTACGCGCGGGAAGAAGAAGGCGTATTAGAACCTAACAGCCCCACGCCGACAGCACCGACACTAACAGCACCGGCACCGGCCTCACCCAACATGGATGATCTGGTTGCCAAAGTATTGGCGAAGATGAGTCCGGAAGTTCTGCAAGCGGTGACTCGAGAAATCTTGAAGCCTGTCGTGGAAGCGATGGTCAAGGAAGAGCTGAAGTCCAAGAAGCAGTAGTTCCCTGCCCTGTTCGAAAAAACCCTTTCTGCGATTGATCCTGCGAAGGCCGGAACTGCCATTTCAAGAAATGACCCGATTCTTGCACTTGGGACAGCGTCCAGTCACATTGATGAATCCTCGGGGCTCATAAAGAGGCTTGCGACAGCGGGGACAGATAAATCCTAATTGCTGGCAAAGTTGTTTGTCGTATTCGATGATTCGGTAGATGCCGTATCCCTCCAATATGCCGGCGGTCACCATGCCAGCTAAAATGAAGTACCGACCATTCGGGCCATGCGGAGCAATTCCGATCACAAGCAAAAAGGCGACAAATATTCCTACAGCCAGACTAAGAACAAGCCGATTGTGCGTTTTAGCAATCTGCAACCGCTTTGACTCCAGGTCAGGCGGGAGAATAGATTTCATCGGCAAGGGTACTCCTTCGTCTAGCGCCTTTTCAGAATTTGCCCTTTTTCGCGGGCGGAAAAGATTATCCCTTTGACATATCCCGGTTGTATACACATGGCAAAGAACGGCAGTTCATGCACATCTAAATGTTCAAGTGGAGAGAAGCCGAATTGACGGAGTCGCTTTTGGCCCCGTATAGTCGAAGATTACCTCGATGGAAAAGGCCGCGCAGGAAGCATAGCGCGTGACCCTAGCGGAATTTTCTGGAGAATCGCACGGAATGGCTCGCGAAATCGCAAAAACGTACGAACCGCAGCGGATTGAAACGCACTGGGCTGAATTTTGGGTGAAGGAGACCCTATTCAAGGCCAACCCAGGCGCGCCGGGACCGGTGTTTTCGATCGTCATTCCACCGCCAAACGTCACCGGCTCGCTGCACATCGGGCACATGCTGGAGCATACGGAAATCGATATCCTAACGCGCTGGCATCGCATGCAGGGATACAACACGCTTTTCTTGCCCGGGACGGACCACGCGGGGATTTCGACGCAACGCGTGGTGGTGAAATACCTTGCCGATCAGGGCATCAACTATCAAAAACTGGGACGCGAGGAATTTGAGAAGCAGGTTTGGAAATGGAAGGAAGAGGCGGGCGGGCAAATTACGGAGCAGATGAAGGGCATCGGGGAAAGCTGCGACTGGTCGCGCGAGAGGTTTACGCTCTCGCTAGACATGTCTCGGAAGGTGCGCGACGTTTTTGTGCGGCTGTATGAAGAGGGGTTGATTTACCGCGCCACCAGGCTTGTGAATTGGTGCCCGGACTGCCTGACCGTGCTAAGCGACCTGGAAGTGGTGCACGAAGAACGTCAAGGCCACCTGTGGCACATCAAATATCCCGTCGTGGGAAGCGATGATTTTTTGACGGTCGCGACGACGCGCCCGGAAACGATGCTCGGCGACACGGCCGTCGCAGTGCACCCACGAGATGCGCGGTACAAGCACCTTGTTGGCAAGAAGGCATTGCTGCCGCTAATGAACCGCGAGATTCCGATCATTGCGGACGAGATGGTGGACCGTGAATTTGGGACCGGCGCGGTGAAGGTCACTCCGGCGCACGACCCGAACGATTTTGAGCTGGGAAAGAAGCACCATCTGGCTGAAATCGACGTGATGACCGACGACGCGCACATGAACGCCAACGCGGGCGCGTACGCGGGGATGGACCGGTTCGCGGCCCGCAAAAAGATTGTGGAGGATCTGAAGACGCAAGGACTGCTGGAGAAAATCACCGACCACACCAACGCGATCGGAATCTGCGAACGCAGCAAAACGGTCGTGGAACCGCGCATTTCGACGCAATGGTTTTGCAAAATGAAAGACCTTGCCGTGCCCGCCATCAAGGCAGTGGAGGAATACGCGCCCGGCAAGGAAAATACGATCTACATCATTCCCGAGAACCGGCGTACCGAATACCTCAACTGGATGCACAACATCCGCGATTGGACGATATCGCGGCAGCTTTGGTGGGGACATCGGATTCCGGCATGGTACTGCAAGGAGAACAACCACATAACCGTGTCGCGGGAGACTCCCGCGAAGTGCGCCACATGCGGGTCTTCGAACGTGGAACAGGACCCAGACGTTCTGGATACGTGGTTCAGTTCGCAATTGTGGCCGTTTTCAACTCTGGGGTGGCCGGAAGAGACGGCAGACTTTAAGAAATACTATCCGACGACTTTGATGATCAACGGATACGACATCCTGTTTTTCTGGGTGGCCCGAATGATCATGATGGGGCTGCATTTTACCGGTAAAGTTCCGTTCCGCACGGTGTACTTGCATTCGCTGGTGCGGACGGGCAGCGGCGAGAAAATGTCGAAGTCCAAAGGGACGGGCCTCGACCCTGTGGAGCTAAACCAGCAGTACGGCACCGATGCGATGCGCTTCTGCCTAGCTTCGATGGCCGCACCCGGCACGGACATTATTCTCTCTGACGACCGGCTGGCCAGCGCGCGCAACTTCGCCAACAAAATTTGGAACGCAGCGCGATTTTTGTT
>DATDNK010000007.1:0-11672 GCA_036518275.1 Candidatus Acidiferrum sp. | reverse complement strand
GGGAAATTACAACGCAGCGTATGACACGCTCCGCATGACACAAAACGAGCGTGCGGCGGCGACATTTCGTTCCGTGATTCTTCCGACTTTGCAGGTTGCCACGGCCGCCTTGCCGGAAAATTTGCCCTGCGATGGCATCGGCTTCGAAATCTCTCATCACGCGCGCACCAACAATCGCAGTTACGATTTTGAGGGCAAAGAGACCCTCGTCGTTGTGTTCGACCGCGCGGACGCCTGGGCGATGTCGCGCGCGGGCAGCGACGCCGAGCGGCAGGAAATCCTGAACCGTTCGAGAGTGTTTGTCAGCGGCGTGGACTACGGCCTTTCTTTGACCGAGCGCGATCCCGTAAACGTGCAGACGCTCGCACGCTCTGTACCCGCCAAGCCGGACGCCACCTCTTCGGCCCGCTCTTCCACGCTGACTTCGCATTCCGCGCTGTTGAAGCCGGTGGTGTCCGCTCCCACCTCACAGCCTTCCGTTCCCCCTGCCGCGGCCTCCATAACCGAACCGATCTTACTTGCGAACCCTCCCCCAATCTCGGGGCCTACTGAGCTTCCGCCCGTCGTAGCCCACCCTCTCTTCACTCAAGCCGAGGCTGATCACCTCGAAGAGAAATACCATTCTCAATTGGCTGCTCTCGCCAAGGAAGGCGCCACAAAATTCCATTTCGTCGCTTATGCTCCTCCCACTTTTGTCCTTTTCCACGACCAGATCGCGCTCCAAATGACGCTGAAGAATTCACTGCAATTTGGGCCGGCGAAAGGTTCGATTTACAAGCGGGCGGCACAGAGTTTCGATCTTTTCCTCGCACCGTTGCTTAGAGATATTTCCGAGCGGGTTTCTCCAGACGTGGACTTCCAGCTCTATGACTTTTCGGTGTTGAACAAGCTCTCGCCGACGGCGAAGGAAACTTCCGAAGCCATCGAGTTCATCTGCCCGCGCAAAGCTCTCAAGCAATTCGTCAACGCGGAAATCACCAACCAGCAGCTCCTCGACCAAAGTATCGTCCTTGTCAACGGCGTGCGCATCGCCCTCAATCTGCAATTGGTTGAATAGATTTTCGTCGCGGGGAATCCCACGTTGGTTTTGTTTAGTGAATTTTTAAGCCAAGCCGGCTTTGGACAGCGGCAATTCGCGGATGCGCTTGCCGTTTGCGGCGAAGACTGCGTTGCAAATCGCAGGAGCAATTGCGGGAAGCCCCGGCTCGCCAATGCCGCCTGGCGGCGCGTCGTTTTCCGCGATGTGCACGTGAACTTCGTGGGGAGCGGTATTCATGCGTGCCACGGGATAATCGTTGAAGTTGGACTGGTCGATGGCGCCGTTAGTCGCGGTAATTTCTCCATAAAACGCGATGCTCGTTCCCATGACCGCCGCGCCCTCAAACTGGTTGCGCACCATTTCCGGATTCACCACGGTGCCCGCATCCAGCGCCGTATCCACACGCTGAATGTGCGCTTTTCCGGCATCGTCAACATGCAGTTGCACGACCGATGCCGCGTAGGTCAGGAAGCTGCGGTGCATCGCCACGCCCATGCCAAAACCATTGCCTTGCTTCTTTTTTCCCCAGCCGGATTTTTCCGCAACGGTCTGCAGCACGCGGCGGAAACGCGCGGTGTCGATGGGATATTGATCGTAAGGCTGCCCGTAGTTTTCATAATCCTTGGGCAGCTCGCTCTTGGGAAGGACACGGTCCGGCCCGAGGAGTTGAAGCTGATATTCGAGGGGATCTTTTCCAGCCGCGTGAGCGAGTTCGTCGGCAAAAGACTGAATGGCGAACGCGTGGTAAATGTTGGCTACCGAACGGAACCACCCAATGCGCACATGAGCGGTGGCCGGACCGTTTTCGGAGCGGTGATTCGGGATCGCGAAGGGCAGGTCGGAGAAGCCCAGCCCGAGTTCGCCGGCATCGGAATAGACCGCGTCGGCGCTGAACGTCGAACCGATGGGAGGGAAGACGGTGCGCTGCAGCCAGGCCGTGGGCTTTCCATCCGCGCCCAGCGCAGCCTTCATATACATCGCCGACACCGAATGGTAGGTGTCGAACTTGATGTCGTCCTCGCGGCTCCAGACCACTTTCACAGGCTTACCGGTTTTCTTCGAAAGCACGGCAGCTTCCACCGCAAAATCGGGGAACGATTTGCGGCCAAAAGCGCCGCCCAGCAAGGGGACGTGCACCGTCACGTCTTCCTTCTTCGCGCCTACTGCCGCCGCGATGGCATCGCGCGCGCCCACAGGGCTTTGTGTTGGCGCCCAGGCCTCCACTTTTCCGTCGCGGTAGACGGCCAGCGCCGCCGGAGGCTCCATCGAAGCATGCGCGAGAAGCGGCGCGTAATATTCCGCTTCGACGATTTTTCCGCCTTGCGCGAACGCGGTATCGACGTTTCCGACTTCGCGGACAACTTTTCCTGGCTTACGCGCGGTCTCCTCCAATTCCTTTCTATACGGGCCAGAGTTGAAGACGCGGTGCGAGCTCTCCTCCCATTCGACCTTCAGTTTTTTTCGGCCTTGCATAGCGGCCCAGGTGTTGTCTGCCAGAACGGCCACGCCGCCGAGAGCTTGAAAGAGAACCGGTGGCTTGAAAGTGTCAATAGTCGCGGTTTGCTTCACGCCGCTAATGGCCAACGCGGCTTTGTCGTCCACGGACTTCACGGTGCTGCCGAGCACGGGAGGATGCAGCACGCTGGCATAAAGCATGCCGTCCATGCGGGTATCCTGGCCAAAGATTCCCTTGCCGGTGCACAAATCCTTCAGGTCGTAACCGGCCGAATCTTTTCCGATGTAGCGCCACTCGCTGCGCGGCTTGAGCTTCAGCTCTTCTTTCTTGGGTACATCGAGCTTAGCGGCGGCCGCTGCCAATTCGCCGTAGCCAGATTTCTTTCCGGATTTTTTGTGCACCACAGCGTGCAATTCCGTGGAGCATTCCGCTTCGGGGACGTTCCATTGTCTTGCGGCAGCGCGCACGAGCATCAATCTCGCCATTGCTCCGGCTTCGCGGAGAGGCACAAAGAAGCTCACTACCGAGTGTGAGCCGTCAGTGTCCTGGTCGCCATATTTTTCATCGCCGGTAGCCTGCACAACTTTGACCCGCGCCCAATCCGCATCCAGTTCATCCGCGACAATGCGCGGTAGGGACGTTCGCACGCCGTTGCCCATTTCCGAGCGATGCGCGACGACGTAGGCCGTTCCATCGGTGTCGATCGCCAAATAAACGCTTGGATGGAGCACGGCTTTGCCCATGGCATCCACTGGGTTTGCGCTCAAAGAGGCCGCAAATAATTGCTCGGGCATCCAGCGCACGCTCAACACAAAAGCGCCGGCGCCGAGCATGCCTTTTAGGAATCCGCGGCGGCTACTGGCGGTTTCTTGCTGCAGGTTGGAAATGTTCTCGATGTGAATCATACGTCCTCACAGAAAAACCGAATGGGATGAAGCGTAAGGCCGGACCGCACTGCCTATCCTACCGCCATCAAGAAATCTTGCAAACTCAGCAATTAGGGCGTGGGCCATTCTCCCAGTGCGCGCCGCAAATCCACAAGCTGGCCGAGGTGATAGGCATTGTGGTCCACCACCAGCAGAGCTTCGCGCAGAATCGTTTGGCCGTCGCCATGGGGAATCCCCGCGTACAAATCGGTCTTTGGATTTTTCACCAGGCTGATCATTTCCTCGAGGTCGCGCCGAAAGGCTTCCACGGACTTGTCCCACGCGGCCGTATCGGGAGGCCCCGGCGTTTTCGGCCAATAGCCTTCGGGAAATCCGGGCGAGACGTGCTTGGGGTTTCGGCTGAATTCCAAAATGTCCCATTGGGCAATCCGAGAATGCTCCAGAAGCTGCCAACCGGTGTGCGGCAGTCCTGAGATGAAAGCCCCACGCTTCGCCTCTGGAAAGCCCTCAACGGCATCCATGAAATGAACGTGTGCCCCGCCTCCTTTCAAAAGGTAAACGAGGTGCTCACGCAATGCTGTGTCGTTGCTGACCGAAGCGGTTTGTCTCCTGGCTACAGGTTTTTTCTTGGCCGCCGGCTTTGCTTTTTTCTTCATGATGGGAGTTCCTATTTTTCAGAAACCAGAACTTGCTGCGGCATTTCCGGGACAGGATGCAAGGTCGTATTTGCGAATCCCGCCTTGTTGAACATCTTCTCATACTGGGCGAAAGTATAGGCGTCTCCCGCGTCGGTGCCTGCCAGCATTACGAGACTAAAAGCAGCGGCCATAGGCGGAGTGACCCGGTCTTCATTCGGCACAAACTCGAGGGTGATGGCTTTGCCCCCGCGCTTCAGAGCCTCATGAACGCGGCGCAACAGTTTTTCGCACGCGGGTATGTCGAAATGATGGAGGATGTTGGTCAACAAGACATAATCGTAGCCTTCGCCAAACTCGGTCTCAAAAGCACTGCCAGGTTTCGTGCTGTGGCGGCCGGCGACGCCGGATTTCGCAGCGTTTTCTTTCGCCACTTCGAGCACGGCGGGCCAATCCACCGCCACGACTTGCGCATTGGGATTGCACTTCGCCACAGTGATTCCGTACATTCCGTGCCCGGCGGCAATGTCCAGAACCTTGCAGGGCTTGCCTTCCGCCGCCCCAGCGAGTCCCGCAATGAACTCCGCCGCGGGTATCGTCAGCGGCGCCATGGAGCGCGCAAAGTTTACCCAGATTTCTTCATGTGCCTTGGTATGGTCTCCGGTTTCGCTGGCCGTGCCACCTTTTCGTACGGCTTCTGCCAGCGCCCCAAAATTCTTGCGGCTCCAAGGGCTGGCCAGGAAATTAATCATCGTCGCGAGGCACACAGGCGAGCGGCGGTTCAGAAAGACGGCGGATTCCTGGGTGAGCGAATATTCGTTTCCTTTTTTCGCGAGAAATTCTCTAATCGTAAGGAAATCGCACAGAATCCGCACGCCGCGCTCGGATGCTCCAGTTGTTGCGGCGAGCGCAGCGGCGGCGTTCGCGCCGTCGGCAATCGCCGTGAAAATGTCCAACTCGATTGCGGCCTTCAGCGCTTCGGTCTCCTGAAACGCAACCATGGTATTGAAAATGCGCTCCGGTGTTGGCTTGGAAGCGCTAGTGGATGCAGCCATCATTGGCTCCTGTTCGTGATTTGAATCGTCCGGTTTCTACAGATGCTGGCAGCAGCGAAATGTTGCGAGGCGCGAGCACGCGGCTTGCGTCGTTGCCCGGAACCCGCTCATGCTGGCATACTTTCTCTCCCCGCGGCAAGCAAGAGGCACCGATGAAACGCGAATATCAGCGCTGGTATTCCCAGCGGCTAGGACTGGAGTTGGGCGTAGTGGTCTACGGCCACTGGGGCGCACCTTTGCTTGGCTTTCCGACCAGCGCTGGCGATGAATGGGAACTCGAAGGCCAGGGCATGGTGGATGCGCTCGGCGATTTCCTCGAAGGCGGCAAAGTCAAGCTTTTCACAGTGAATTCTATCAATGGGCTTAGTTTTTACAACAAGGGAGCGCATCCCTTCCATCGCAGCTACGTCCAGGCGGTTTTCGATTCTTACTTGCGCGAAGAAGTTGTGCCGTTTATCTGGACCGATTGCCTGACGCAAGGCATTGCGATTTCCACGATGGGTGCCTCTTTCGGCGCGTATCACGCGGCAAATTCGCTCTTCAAGCATCCCGACGTGATCAAGCGCTGCTTCGCCATGTCCGGCGTTTACGATTTGCGGAATTTCATGGACGGGATGTACGACGACAATTTTTATTTCAACAATCCCGTGGATTATCTTGCGAACATGAGCGATCCGTGGTTTTACGAGCAGATTGCGAGCTGCGACATTCACCTCACTACAGGCACGGGCCCGTGGGAGAATAGCGGGCCGACCTACAGGCTCTCGGAAGTCCTTTCCGGGAAAGGCATTCGCCATTCGCTCGATAACTGGGGGCCGCAGGGTGGCCACGATTGGCCATATTGGAAGCACCAAATGCGGGAATACATCTCGCGCCTTTTTTGATGATCCCAAGCCGCTGGGATGTCTGTATCGCTACGGCCACCTTGCTCTTGCTTGTTAATCCGAGTCGAGGATGGAGCCTATAATTCCTCCAACGACCCCGCCTTGCACTGCCTTATTAGACTCGATCGGCATATACTCCATCAGTTCGTGGGCCAGTTTGGCGATTGGCAGGGTCTGGAGCCACGTACGGCCCGGTCCCGTCAAGGACGCCAGAAAAATTCCGTCCCCGCCAAAGATCATGTTCTTGATTCCCGGAACCGTTGTGATTTCGAAATTTACGCTCGTCTGGAACGCTCCAACATGCCCCGGATGGACGCGGAGCGTCTCGCCAGGCTGCAAGTCTTTCACGATCAATTCCCCGGAAAGCTCGAGCCACGCCGTTCCCTGTCCACTGACCCGCTGCAGCACGAACCCGCTTCCGCCGAAAATTCCCGCGCCCAGCGATTGCTGGAACCCAACGCCAATCTGAACCTGCGGCGTCGAGCAAATGAACCCGTGGCGGTGAATCATGTATTCACGGCCTGCTCCGATCTCAACAGGCACTATATGTCCCGGGAGTTTTGTCGCAAACGCCAGTTCGCCAGGCCTTCCCACGGCGCGATATTCGGTCATGAAAAGCGTTCCGCCGCCCACAACCCGCTTTAGCGCGCCAAAGACCCCTCCCCCGCCGCCAAACTGCGTATGCGTGGTCATCTGGATTGAACTGCCCATCCAGGAAAGCTGGCCAGCTTCCGAGATGATCGAATCGTTTGGATCGAGGACGAACTCCAGGACCGGCATCGTCGTGCCCACAATTTGGTTGCGCATCCTTCACCCCTTATCGGCTGGAAATGTCGGCTCTGCTTGAGAAAGATCGTGCCATGCGCATATCGGCCTGGCATCGCAGCCTAGCATCGCACAAAACTATCTACGCACACATGGGATGAGAAGTTGCGGGAATAGCTCGTCGTGGTAAGGGAGTTCTACTCCAGCCCAAGATGGTCGAGCTGGTAGCGGCCTTTTTCGATGACCTGGTCGTCATCAATCCAGACGTCACATTGGCGGGTCAGCACGTCCACGTGCGTGGTGGATTTCCAGTCCGCATGCGTCTGGCTGCCATAAGGATCGCCGAAGGCGAGATGCACGCCGGGGAATTTTTCGTCTTGTAGCAACACGCCAATCATCTCGGTCAATCCAAGATTGGTTCCGAAGGCCAGCTCGCCGACACGGTCGCTGTTTTCATCCGTGTGGCAATATTCCCAGAACTCCTTTTGCAAATCCTTGCGTTCGCATGACACGTCTACGAGCCGCGCGGCTTTGATGGTGAGCGTGAGCGGCGTGGACTGGAGATCGCCGTATTTTCCGTTGAAGTGATCGCCCGCGGTGGCGTCGCAAACAAACGTGCCATCTACCGTCGCGGGCGTCGTAAAAACCTCGCCCGCTGGAAGATTCGACCAGTAGCGCGGGTTGATGAGGCCGCTGGTCTTGACCCAATCGAGCTGCCGGTCGAAATGTGCGGCAAACTCCGTGCCCGCATCGGTCTTTACCGTAAGAGTTTTGGCGCGAAGCATGCGTTCGCGCAGCTTGTCGCTCAGGCGGTCCACCACGCGATAGTCCGCGCGCATTCCTTGTTGCATGATCTGTGGAGTCACGCCAACCATGTGCGCGTAGCGGATCTGGCGCCGCTCGACGACTCTTACTATGGCCATGCGCGCGGCGAGCTCGCCTGGTTGCGGCGTCATGCACATTACGCCGACGTCCGCGCTTTCCAGCGCATGCAAGATTTCCGCAGGCGCCGCCGCCATGGGCCGCGGACACAAATCTTCGAGCAGGAGTCCGGTGTAATGTGCTTTGCGTTCGTCGAGCGCGGCGGAGATGCTGGCGGCCACGGCGCGGCTTGCTTCATCGGCAATCAGAGCGACTTGTTCACCGGAACGCACACCCAAGCACGTTTCCACGGCGTTGCGCGCGCCCGGCATCAGCTCTGGATTGCAAGCACCGAAGTCCATCCAAGATAATTTTACTTGAGTCGCGAGGATTTTCTAGCAAGTTGTTTTGGTGCGGCCCTTTCTTTCACTGGCCCATGGGGCGGGCGAAATCCAGCCGCTGCCTCGCACGCTTAATTGGAGCCGAAGCTCTTGGGGGCAACGCGAAATGCAGGCACCTGTCCGCCGCCGCTCGTGACATTGGCGAGTCCTGTTGAGCTGAGCCGCGTCAGAAAGCCGCACAGTTTTCCGCGAAACAGGTACGGCGCAAAGTCCACCAGCATATCGCGGTAGTCCACTCGGCCCGCCTGCGCGATGTACGGAAAAATCTCGCGGCGAATGGGAATTCGTTCCTGCACGATCCACGCGCCGTTCTTTGCGTTCAGTGCGCGCCCGATAGCTTCATCCCAGGCCCCTTCGCTGGTTTCCCATCCCAGCGTGACGCCGGAGCCGCCGTATTCATCGCTGGGTTTGAGCACCAGGTTCTCGCGGTCTTTGCGAATAAACTCCAGCAATTCCACGTGCTCGCCGTAATGCGCCGTCTGAACATCGGCCACCACGCGAGTCCACGGAATGTGCTCGCGGATTGTTTCGCGCTCGTCGAGCGAAAAGAGACCTCCGTTTTGCTCGTCCGTGAGAACCGCAAAAAACGCCTTCACATGAGGAATCTTGCAGCGAAAGTTGTTCGCCACGCACACGGCGCCCGCGGTGTAAGCCTTCACCAACGCGGAGCACTCCGCCGGCTTGGCCACAATGTCGTTGATGAGCACGCGCCGGTAGACGAGATCGATCTTCTTGTCCTCGGCTGCCAGCGATTTTCCGTCCCACTCGAGCTGGCGGGGATCCGCAATCAGAGTGGGAATCCCTATTTTCTCGAAGCGCGCCTTAAGAATTTCAAATTCGCTCCAGGTGGGAACTTCTTCCCAGTCCACGATGGCGATCTGTGGTCTTTGCGCCGATCCACCCCAGTCCCGGTAACTCTGCAGCAGCGCCTCAAGCAACTTGGCGCTCAGCGAATACCGGTGCACTTCATATTTTCTCGCGAACTGCCCCATCATCGGCAGCTCGTTGAAAATTTCTGCGAGCGTTTCCGCGTAGCCCGCGCCGGCGGGGGACTCTCCGTTGTATTCGGCAAATTTCAGAGAATCGGGAAGCAAAAAGGCGTCTAATCGCGACGCCGTGCTCGCGGGGCCGAAGCTTACGGGGATGCGCGCCAGGCGCTCCTCTTCCTCACGCAGGTGGAGTTGCGCAAAAAGATGTTTGTCGTCCAACGCGGCGAGCACCACGCGTTCGCCCAGTTCGGCGATGGCTTCTGCTACGGTGCGCACGCGCTCTTCGTCTTCAGGCGAGAGGAAAAACGGCCGCAGGAAGGGACAGTGAACCCGATCGCCAAAAGTCAGGTTGGCTCTGCGCATACGCCGGAACAAATCTTCCGGAAGGCCAGGCATGCGCAGAAGCATGGGCTTTAAAATTTCGTGCCACTCCTCCGCTGGAGAAGGAGGCAGAACCGAGGGTGTGGGAGCCGTCGTCACGTTATGCTTACGATCCTTGGGCGGAGCCTAAGGTTTGGACTGCAGCCGGTTTTTGCGCTGGCGCCGCGCTCCTGGGCGCTCCGGTGAATCCCGCGGTGGCGCCAATCCCCAGCATTTCTTCCCAACGCGGCCAGGGAGAATACACTTGCCCGTGAAGTGCGCGATCGATCACCATGCGCGCCATCTTTTCCACGACCAACTCGAAATAAAATTCTGTGATGCGGTCGCGCTCGAAATCCGGCGCCGGATTCAGGAAGTCGATGGCATAAGGCACGCCATCCTTGATCGCAAATTCAATCGTATTCATTTCGTAGCCAAGCGCCTGGTTGATGGTTTGCGCGTCCTTGACGATGCGCACGCCCAGCTCCGAGGTCAAATAAGTATGGTCAACGAGATATTTCCGTTCCTTTGGATCGTAGTGAACAGGAATGATATCCGACTTGCCAAACGTGAAGCAGCGCACGTATTGCGTGAAATCGATGAACTCCTGCAGCGTCATGCAGTAGGGCGCGGTCTGGTCGTACGCGGCCAGCAACTCTTGCTTGTTGGTGACCTTGTGGACGTGCTTCCAGCCGCCGCCGGAAAAAGGCTTCAGAATGGCGGGCCGCCCGACGTAGTCCAGCAAAGCGTCCCAATCCATCGGATATTCCAGGTTGTGCAGCGACTCCGAAGTGATATCCACATCGCTGGGATAGCCCTTTTGCGGGAGCAAAATAGTTTTGGGAATCGCGATTCCCAGCTTCGCAGCAACGGAGTAATTAAAGTACTTGTCGTCCGCTGTCCACCAGAACGGATTGTTGATGACGTAAGTCCCTTGCAGGACAGCGTGCTTCAAAAAGCCGCGGTAATACTCCACCTCATGCGAGATGCGATCTACTATGACGCTGTACTTGGCGGGCTCGCCCATACGCGTGCCGCCCAGCTTCACGAATTCCGCTGCCACGCCGTCTTTTTTCCCGAGCTCGTTCACGCGCACGATAAACGCCGGAGGAAAGCTGTATTCCCGCCCGCAGAGAAGGCCAACTTTTTTCATTTGCTTGCTCCTGTCAGGAACCTGTGGGACTGCCTCGCCTGCGCTAGGTTCAATTCACAGCGTGCGCCGATGAAGTGCGCGGCTCCGTCACGCCGCCGCGGGTCTCCGCCACCAGATGGCGCACCACGGCTTTCAGGTCGCCCGTCTCTCGATAAACTCGCAGTTGCCTATCCGCGCTGGTGCCTTCTTTCATGATGGTGTGCACGTATTCGACGGCGCTGCGGCTTCCCAGGTCGTCCACCACATCGTCCACCAATTCCAGCAATTCGGGAATTAGTTGCCGCATGTTCACTTCGGCTTCTTTGCCAAAGTCAATCAGCTTGCCATCAATCCCATAACGCGCCGCGCGCCACTTGTTTTCTTCAATGAGCGCGCGGCGATATAGCCGCCAACCCTGGTTCGAAGTGTACAGCCGGTGCAGCTTCACGATGATGGCTTGCGCCAGCGCCGCAATCGCCACCGCTTCTTCCACCTTGGTGCAGACGTCGAACATGCGAAATTCCAGGGTGCCAAACATCGGATGCGGGCGGACGTCCCACCAGATTTTCTTCCCGTTGTCGATGCAATGCAGCTTCACCAGCAGGTTCACGAAATTTTCGTACGCGCTCCACGATTCGAACTGCTCCGGCACGCCGGTTCGCGGGAAGCGGCGGAACACCGTGGTGCGGAAGGATTTCAGTCCCGTGTTTCGTCCCATCCAGAAAGGCGAACTGGTCGAAAGCGCGAGCAGGTGAGGCAGGAAGTAGCGCACGCCGTTCATTAAGTCGATTGTAGTCTGCCTATCGGGCATGGCTACGTGCACATGCATGCCGAAGATGAGCAGCGACCTGGCGAGTTGCCCCATCTCTTCGACGATGTGTTCGTAGCGCTCCCCAGGCGAGATGACTTGGTCAATCCAGCTCGAAAACGGGTGGGTCCCTGCGGCCGCTACCTGCAAGCCCGCGCGTTCCGCAGCCGCTACTAACTCTCCGCGCGTGCGGTGCATCTCGATGCGCAGGTCGCTGACGCTGTCACAAATCCGTGTGCCCGTCTCCACGATGGATTGGTGCAACTCGGGCTTAACCTGTTCGAGGATGTCTGGCGAAGCCTGGGAGATGAGCTGGCTAACGTGCGAGCGCAAATCGCAGGTCGCAGGGTCAATAATCTGAAATTCTTCTTCGACGCCGATGGTGAAGCGGTGAGCCATG
>DATDNK010000006.1:0-5709 GCA_036518275.1 Candidatus Acidiferrum sp. | reverse complement strand
AAGATCAGGACGGATGTGGCTACTGGGAGTGGACCGTGTTTGTCCGCTCCGCCAACGAAGAGAAGACTGATGCGTGCTGCCTAATGCCTTAGTCCGCTGGTGCGTGTTCCGGAACGCGTGGGCCCGACGACGGCCGCGAATGTCGCGCGCGGAAGAAGGCAAAGCGATCCAGGACCTTTTCCTGGAACTCTTCGAGGTAAAGATAGATGGCCGGAGTGATGAACAGCGTGATGAACTGCGACACAATCAGCCCGCCAACCACAACCAGTCCCAGCGGCCGGCGCGAGGCGCCATCGGCCCCGTAGCCCAAGGCGATCGGCAGGGCCCCCATAATTGCGGCCATGGTGGTCATCATGATGGGGCGGAAGCGCTCCATGCTGGCGTCGTGAATGGCCTGGTCGTCCGGGGCGCCATGCTCGACACGCTGTTGCGCAAAGTCCACGATCATGATTCCATTTTTTTTCACGATGCCCATGAGCATGAACATGCCGATAAACGCGTATAAGGAAGCCTCGGCGCCGAACAACCACAGGGTCAAGAGGCCGCCAACGAGCGCAACCGGCAACGAGGAGAGCACGGTGATCGGATGCAGGTAGCTCTCGTACAAAATGGCCAAAATCACGTACATGACAAAGACCGCGAGGAACATCAGGATGGTAAGGCTGGATACCGTGTCCCGGAACGTAAGCGCCTCGCCGCGGAATTCGCCGCGAATTCCTGGTGGCAAGACTTGCTTCGCAGCCTTCTCGACGAAATCGGTCACCTGTCCAATGGAATAGCCCGGCTTCAACTGAAAGAAAAGCGTGACGCTGGTGAATTGGTTGATGTGATTGACGGATTGAGGTCCCAAAATCGAATTCCAGGTCGCGAGAGCGTTCAGCGGGACCATGCGCGAGCCGTCGTCGCTCTTGATGTACAGCAGATGCAGGTCCTGAGGCTCGGCACGCTGGTCGTCGGCAACCTCCAGGATCACTTGGTATTGGTCGGTGGGTTTCTTGATGAGATAGACGTAGTTCTGCGAGTACGCCTGGTGCAGAAGATTGAGAATCCGAGTCTCGGAGACTCCGTAGGTCTTTGCCTGCTCGCGGAGGATGTTCACCTGCAAATTGGGAGTGTGATTGTACAAGTCGGAACTGACGAACAAGAATCCGGGGAACTCGGACATCTTGCGCATCAGCGCTCCCGCGCTGGCATACACCTCGTTCGGGTCGATTCCAGAGATCGAATAGGCAAACTGGCCCTGAAGCTGAGCTGTGGCTCCAGTGCTGATTTGCAGCACAGGCTGCGGCTTTAGGAAGGTCATTAGACCGGGAACTTTCGAGTTCAGCTGGCCCATTAACTGGCCCGCGACAGCTGCGATGGGCGGGCGCTTGTCCGGATCTTTCAGGATTGCGAACACTAGGCCCTGATTGGCAGGGAAAAAACCAGATGCCCCGCTCAGGGTGAAGGTCATGTCTACCGCGGGATTAGCGTGCAACACGCTTTCGACTTCCACCTGATGCGTGCGCATCTCGCGATAAGACGTGCCTTCCTGGGCGACGAAGACCCCTAGAACGAAGGAACTGTCACCGATCGGGAGGAAAGCTTTGGGCACGATGTAAAAGAGGTAGATCGTCCCGCCGAGGCAAACCAGCCAAATCGCCATCGAAATCCATCGGTAGCGCAGGAAGAACCATAGCGTTCGGCCATAGGAGCCGAGCACCTTCTTTTCTATGCCGCCAATCACGCGCTCCATCCAGTTCTTTTTCGCGCGCTCGCCGCGTTCCTGGAGCAGGCCGGAGCACATCAGTGGAGTCAGTGTCAGCGAAACGATGCCGCTGGCGAAAATCGAAACGATGATGGTGACGGAAAACTCGCGGAAAATGCGGCCCACCAAACCGCCCATAAACACGAGCGGGAGGAACACGGCCGCCAGGGAAATAGTCATAGCGAGAATGGTAAAGCTGATTTCCTTAGCAGACTGAAGCGCGGCATCGAGTGCGCGCATGCCGCTCTCCATCAGGCGAACGGTGTTTTCCAGGAAAACGATGGCGTCATCGACCAGGAATCCGACGGCGAGCGTCAGGGCCATCAGCGAGAGGTTGTCCAGGCTGTACCCAAGAATGTCCATCACCACAAAGGTGAGCAGGAGGGAAAGCGGCAGCGCGGCCACGGGGATCAAAGTATCGCGCGCTCTACCCAAAAAAACGAAGATCACCAGCACAACCAAGACGAACGCAATGAACAGAGTCGCCTGGACGTCTTTAACGCTGTTTACGATGCCCTGAGAACGGTCGTAGATGGGGATAATTGTGACGGAACTGGGAAGCTGAGCCTGCACCGTGGGAAGCAGGGCGCGGATGGATTTGGCCACCTCGACGGCGTTTGTCCCCGCGCGCCGGAAGACCGCAACGACGACGGTAGCGGCTGGAACTTCGTGGCCACGGTACCAAAAGCGCATGTTGATGCGTTCGTCTCGCACGCCATTTTCGACGGTGGCGACGTCTTTGAGGTAGATGGGGGCGCCGTTTCCCTGCTTGACGATAAGGTTTTCGTACTGGCTAGCTTCGCTGAGCTGGCCTTCGGGTTTAAGCAGAAAAGTGTGGTGCGCGCCGTCAAACTGGCCCGCGCCGGTGTAGCTGGTTCCATTCTTGAGGGCCGCGGTGAGATCATCGATCGTCAGATTGCGGGCAGCCAGGGCGGAAGGATCGGCTTTGATGCGCACGGCGGCTTGAGCGCCGTAGATGGCCACCTGGCTCACTCCCGGAAGAATGCTGATGTGCTCGCCGACTTGGGTGTTGGCGTAATCATATAGCTGCCCTTGGGTAGCGCTGTCGCTGGCGAGGCCGATGTACATGATGGGTTGGTCGTTAGGGTTGGTTTTGGTGAAAGTGGGCGGGCTCGGGAGGTCCACGGGCAACTGGGCCGTGGCACGCGATATGGCCGCCTGAACGTCGGTTGCGGCGGCATCCACGTTCTTGGAGAGATCAAACTGAAGAACGAAACTGGCGCTTCCCTGGCCGCTGTTGGAAGTCACCAACTGCAGGCCGGGAATCTGCATGAACTGACGCTCGAGCGGGGTGGCCACGTTGTTCGCCATGGTTTCTGGCGTTGCGCCAGGATAGCCGACGTTTACTTGAATGACGGGATAGTCGACAGCCGGCAGGTCATTGACCGGCAAGGCAAAATAAGCGAGTACGCCAAAAACGATGGCCGAGATCGTGAGCACCGCGGTCATCACCGGGCGGCGAATAAATGGTTCAGAGAGATTCATTGATCTTCGTTCTCGCTACTTTGTCTTCGCGGGCGCACCCGGCTGCGTGCCCGCCGCTGGCGTGGCGCCGCCGGTATCCACACGCACTTTGCCGTTCGGAGCTACGGTCATCTGGCCGGCGACGATAACGTTCTCTCCTGCGGCGACACCTTGGGTAACCACGACGTTATCGCCTTGCCGCTGGCCCAAGGTTACAAGCCGCAAGTCTGCGGTGTTGTCGGGTTTCACTACGTAGACGAACGGACCTTTCTGGCTGATTTGCGTGGCTTGGTTGGGGATCAGCACCGCTCCCTTTTGCGTTGCCAGTACCAGCCTGACGTTGACAAATTGCCCGGGCCAGAAATGATGATCGGGGTTGGAGATGGTGGCGCGCAAAAAGACCGTGCCGGTGCCGTTCTGCACGGTGTTATCGAGAAATGTGAGCTTGCCGCCGCGGACGTGGTCTTCCGGATCGGACGGCAGCCTCACGAAGGTCTTTAGCGTTCCGCGAGTCATCTCTTTTTGCACATTGGGGAGATCGCGCTCGGTTATCGTGAAGTCCGCATAAATCGGATCCAAGCGCTGGATTAGCAACAACCCGGTTGTGTTGGCCTGCACCACGTTTCCGATGTCAACGAGTCGCGCGCCGGCACGCCCCTGGATGGGCGAGTGAATATAGCAATATTCCAGGTTGAGCTGGGCGGTTTCAAGCGCCGCTTCCGCCGACTCCACCTGTGCCTGATTGACCTCCACGGTGTTCTTTTTGGTGTCGTAATCCTGCTTGGCGATGACCTTCGAGTTGAATAACTCCGAGCTGCGCGCGAACTCCACCTTGGCGAGTTCCAGCGCCGCTTTTGCCTGGGCCAGAGCGCCCTTTGCCGAATCGAGCTGGGCCTGATACGGACGCGGATCAATCACAAAGAGCAACTGCCCCTTGGTCAAATCCGCGCCATCCTGGAATTGCCTCTGCGTAATGCGTCCGCCGACTTGCGGGGTCACGGTAACGGACTCGAAAGCGTAGCTCTTGCCGATCTCGTCGAGGTAAACGGGCACATCTTGGGCTTGCGCCTTGGCCACACTCACCAGGGGCGGAGGCGGCAATTGGGGACCAGCAGCTTGGGGATTCGCCCGGTTACAGCCGGACGCTGCCATTTGCAAGACAAGCAGCGGCAGAGCATACAAGAATCGGAGCTGCAACTTCACCCTCGCCCTCCCCTTTCTATACGCTACAGGCCAACGGTATATTGCTGGCGGAGCCCAACAGCCTATAGTCGACGCCACGCCCTGCACGTTTCTCCGAAGTTTGTGAGACCAGGTTCCACTCATAAAGCGAGGCACACCCATCACTAGATTAGACGCCAACGAGGGAAACGCGTTACTTTTCGCGAGTTCCATTGTGGGCTTGCGGCAATCTGCGCCTCAGAACCCGCGGTGTCAATTGTACCCTGCCGGCAGCTGGCTCGCCGGGCCATTCTTCCGGAGTCGACACCTCAGTAGAAATCGCGGGAGTCGATGCGCTTGCTGGACAGACCAAGCTGCAGGACATCCATCTGATCCGGCCGGTCGAAAATCTTTCCAGGGAAAAAGACCTTCAGGAGAACTCGCACGCCTCCAAACGCCGCGCCTACCGCCACCGCAAGACCCATGAACAAGAGCGTCAGAACGATGATTCTTCCCACGATGACCAACCACGGCGGGTCGGTAATTTTGTGCGTGGGCTCATTCCAAGTCACTTCCGTCTCGTAGCGGACCGCGTTTCGCAAGGCCTCGCCAAACGCCCGGGAAGAAGGCCTCAACACTAAAGAAAGCAACGAAGCTTTGCGTTCGACAGTAGTTCCCGCTTCCTTCGCCGCCGGCGAAAGATCCGTCTCGAAGTGATGCAAATGCTGCTCCGCTAACTGAGGGGTGGGATACTCCAAAAGAAGCAGCACTGCATCGCCTTTTGGTGTGTGGTATTGAGCGAACATCGCTTCGGCATCGTCCCGGCCGAACCCTACTTCGTTTACAATCCCGGCGATCTCCGGCCTTCCCAATAGTCTTGCGGCGCTTTGGAATCCCTGCGGCCCCGCGGCATATTTCTCCGAGCCAAACACTCGTCCTTCGGTTGGCAAATAACTGCGAATCGCCGGCAGCGGGGTTTGGTCGGCATGGGCCTTCAGCACCCCCGCAACATCCTGCAGAGTCGTTGGCGATAGATGTTCCGAGAGTCCTGCTTGGACGACAAAACTCCCAACCAGCAGCCGCGCGTCATCCTGGCGGATCGCGGAGTGCTCTCCTACGCCAAGCTGCTGCATCCCCGGCACTACCGCGAACGTGTAAAACTCATAAGCACTGCTTGGATCCTTGAATTCATAGAGCCGCAGACCCAATTGGTCGGCACTTTTCTTATAAGGGCGGTCCTGGATCCTTACTACACCGCTCTCCGCAAGGATTTGCTCCCCATCTACCCAGGGTTGCCACTTCGGCCCTAAATCGCT
>DATDNK010000005.1:0-8376 GCA_036518275.1 Candidatus Acidiferrum sp. | reverse complement strand
CGACCGCGTCGGCCGCCAGTACGCATCGGAAGTCGCGCGCCACTATTCTATGTCTCCGACGAAGGCGTAGGATACCGAGGCCAGGTGAATCGGGGAGAAGGGCATGAATGCGCGGGACTTTCGGCGGATTGCGCTGAGCCTAGAAGGGGCGGAAGAGGGTTCGCACATGGGCGCGGTGGACTTCCGCGTGGGCGGCAAGATTTTCGCCACGCTGGCGGCGGAGAAGCAGGGTTATGGGAACCTCCTTCTGACGCCCGAGCAGCAGGCCGCATTCGTGAAAGAGCTGCCGGACGTGTTTCTTCCTGTCCACGGCGGTTGGGGAAGAAATGGCGCGACGCATGTCCGGCTCGCAGTCGTTAGCGAAGATGTGCTGGAAGGCGCTTTGCGCACCGCTTGGAAGCTGCGGGTGGCAAAGAACGCGAAGCCAGGGAAGAAAGTAGCTGTGTCCATAAAGGCGATGAACTCGAAAAAGCTGAGTCGCAGGAGGCAATGAAAGCTTGTTTGTCGCCAGATTTTACACGCTGGAGGATTGTTATGCCGAAGCGTTGGCTGTCGTTCTTCGTCATCATGGTGTTCGCTGCATTGAGCGCGCTATCAGCGGCAAACTCAGCAAAGGGGACTGATTCTCGCTCTTTCGGCCTTGGTTTGTCCCTCAGAGCTGATCGCAGTGTCTATCGGATGTCTGACACACTTCGTTTGGAAACTCTATTGAGAAACACTGGCGAAGAAGACGTTTACATCTGGCAGTGGGATATGTCCTGGAATCCAGCCAAGGGACTTTCCATGCACATAGTCCGCGCCAACGGGAAAGAGGTTCAGACTCCTTTTCTTATGGACAGTGTCCCGCCTCCCCCTCGTGGGGGAGACCCATACCAGTTTGTCAAACTCTCACCACGCACGATGTATGGTCTGGCCGAAAATTTCAAGTTAGAAGATCTAGTGAATGGGCCGGGAGAATACGATTTGGACGCCACGTTCAATAGTTTCTTGTCCTCTCAATGGGTTGCAGAGTTCATGGGAAACGAGCCAATCAGCAAGCTTCCTCTTTGGACGATGGAGCGCCCTTCCATTAATTCGAACCGAATTCACATTACCGTAAGACCATAAACTATTTAGTGGCTGAATAGGATCTTAGGATTCGGAGAGGATCCGCTTGTAGTAGGCCTCGTACACGGGTATGACGTCGTTGGCGCAGAGGTTCCAGGGCGCCGAGCGCTTGCGGTGTGATGATGGAAGTCAGTCCTTGCGCGCCTGAACTTGGCGCCATACCTCTTGCAAGCCTCGCGCGGCAATCTGTTGTTCAAGTTGGGCGCTTTGGATGGCCTCGGGGGATGTGTTGAGCATGGAGCGAATGTCTCGCAAGTGTTTCTCCGAGCCGCCGTCCCGGTAATATTCGAGCTTGCGCACGATGACGTATTCGGGAGGGGCAACAAAGAGCACTTGGCCCTCCACTTCGAGCTGCCGCGCTCGCGCCAGTCCCCAAGCGTGCAACGGATCTCGCCCACTCAAATACACGTCTGCTTTGAAACCGGTCTCGTGGTGAATAATGTTGAAGTGTCCGCGTTGTTCGCGCGCCACCTCCACGGCGATCACTTCTGTTGGCGGACAATAGAACTCTGCTGGCGGGAACACCTCGGCCAGCCGGGCAATGTGCTCCCGATCCAGCACCACGATCAAATCCACATCAAGGGTCAGGCGCGGCTCTCCATAAATGATGACCGCCACGCTCCCGCTAACCATGTAAGCAACGCCCAGCGTGTTCAACCTCTGGGTGAACATGAGAAAGAGGTTAGCCTCGGGCATACAAGAAAATCTGGCGAACGGCTTGACGGATGGCTTCGTCAGTCCAATCGGGGTGCTCCGCGCGCAAGGCAGCCGCCTTTAGTTGCCAGGCGGAATGATACAGCCGTTCGGCCGCCCGCAATTTCTGAGCCGGCGACATGGCTTGCAGCACCCTTTGCGCTTCGGTTTTCATCGCGGCAACCGATTGTAACTGTTTCGCTGTCGCTCACCAAGGATCGCGGCGGGCATCAGAATTCAGCGTACACGACCGCAAGGCCCGGGGAAAAAAGGGAGCGGCTCGTGGTCAGGATTCGGAGAGGATGCGCTTGTAGTACGCCTCGTAGACGGGGATCACATCGTTGGCGCAGAATTTTTTCTTAGCGTTGACGCGCGCGATCTTGCCCATTTCACGTCCGCGATCGGCGCGGCACAGAATTTCGATGGCGTAGCGCGCCGCTTCCTGTACGTCGCCCGGCTCCACCAAATATCCATCCACGCCGTGCTCAACCACCTCGGGCATGCCGCCCGCTTTTGTGCCAATCACAGGAACTTCGCAGGCCATGGCTTCGAGCGCGGCGAGCCCGAAAGACTCAAGTTGAGAGGGCAGCAAGAAGAGGTCCGCGGCCGCCAGCTTTTCATAGACATTGGACTGCTTGCCGAGAAAAAACACGTCCTTTTGCAGCTTCCTCTTGCGCACAAGATACTCGGCAGCGCCGTGGTCGGGGCCGTCACCGATGAGAACGAGCTTGGCCGGCATTTTGGCGCGAACGAGGGCGAAGATTTCGACGGCATCGGTGAGCCGCTTGACCGGACGGAAGTTCGATAAGTGCATCAGGACCGGCTCGCCGTTGGGCGCCCATTGCCGTGCCAGGCCTTTGTCCGCCGCGCGGCTGTAGAGGTCGCAGTTCACAAAATTGGGAATGACTTCAATGGGCCGCCTGATGTCAAACTCTTTCAACGTCTGGCCAAGCAGATACCGCGAAATCGACGTGACGCCGTCGCTTTGCTCGATAGAAAATTTGGTAATGGGCAAATAGCTTCGGTTGCTCCCGACGAGCGTGATGTCTGTACCGTGAAGCGTGGTGATAAACGGGAGCCGGCGCGGCGCGGCCATCGAACGCGCCAGCAGCGCGCTGACCGAATGCGGAATCGCGTAATGCACGTGCAGCAGGTCGAGCGCTTCGGATTCGAATACCTCAAGCATTTTTGTTGCGAGCGCCAGCGTGTACGGAGGATGATCGAATAGCGGGTAGGTGACGACCTCCACTTCGTGAAAGTGGATGCGCTCGCCGTCAGGATTCAGACGAATCGGCGGCGCGTAACTGATGAAATGAATGTCATGGCCGCGCGCGGCAAGCTCGATTCCGAGCTCCGTCGCCACGACGCCGGAGCCGCCGTAAGTGGGGTAGCAGGTGATGCCGATGCGCATGGTCTCGCTGTCGAAGCTCAGTCGCTTTTTTGGGAATCGCTACAATACATCAATTCTTGGTGCGCTCGCGAAGCGCGCCGCCAAACAAAGCGGCGCGGCTTGCAGGTCTGCGAGCCGGAATGCTAGAGTCGCGCGCACCGGGTGAGGCAACTCCCGGCAGCGCGGCGCCCTATCGAACGCCCTTAGTAGACGCCCCTATTAGACGTTTGGATGGGGAGAATCGTGACACGACTTGCAGGCAAAGTGGCATTAATCACTGGCGGCGGCACGGGCATCGGCCGGGCCACCGCGCTCGCATTCGCGCGCGAAGGCGCCAGCGTCGCCCTAGCTGGCCGCCGTCTGGAAAAGGTGAAAGAAGTTGCCAGCGAGATCGATAAGCAGGGCGGCGCAGCGCTGCCGCTCCAATGCGACGTGTCGCGCGCGAAGGATGCCGAGCGTGCCATCAACGAAACCGCGAAGAAATTCGGCAAGCTGAGCGTACTTGTGAACAACGCCGGAACGCTGAGCGTCTCAACCGTCGACACCATCAGCGAAGATGACTGGGACCGCGTCATCACAGTAAACCTGAAAGGGCCGTTTCTGATGTCGCGGGCAGCCCTGAAGGAATTTCGCAAAGCCGGCGGCGGGACCATCGTCAATATCGGCTCTGTATTAGGGCTAGTAGCCATGCAGAACCGCGCCGCGTATTGCGCCTCCAAAGGTGGCGTGACCATGCTCACGAAAGCAATGGCACTCGATCACGCTCACGAAAATGTGCGCGTGAATTGCATCTGCCCCTCCATCGTGGAGACGGAATTGGTGAAGGGTTTGTTTAACGACAGCGAGCAAGGGAAAGCTTTGCGGAAAGCGAGAGAAGGCACCATTCCGCTGGGGCGCTTCGGCCAACCGATGGATGTTGCCGAGTTGGCGGTATTCTTAGCCTCGGAAGAGTCCTCGTGGATTACCGGCGCGGCTATACCTCTGGATGGAGGACTCACGGCATTTTAGGTTTCAGCGAAAATCGCACGTAGAGCGCGCAACAGTGGCACAGGCATTCTTGCCTGTGCGGTTTTACGCAACCAGGAAGACGAATGAAGCCTAAGTCAAAACAATCCGTGGACGAGCGCTGGGCCACCGAACTCGTGCGCGAGCGCATGAAGGAAAGCGAGGTGATCACTCACCTCGGCTTCGACGTCGAAAAAGTGGAGAAAGGCCACGCAATTTTCCTCTTAGACGTCCGCGCGCACCACAAACAGCTTCATGGCGTAGTGCACGGAGGCATTCTCGCGGCACTCGCGGATACGACCGCTGCAATCGCGGCCTACAGCGTTGTGCCGAGAGGAACCGAAATCGCCACGGTCGAGCTGAAAATCAATTATCTGGAGCCAGTGCCGGGTGGACGCATCAAAGCGGACGCACGTGTGCTCCGCGCCGGAAGGAATTTTGTTGTGGCCGAATGCGAGATCTGGAATGAGAACAAGTCAATGGCAGCGAAGGCGCTGCTTACCTTTGGAGCAGCCTCCGGACACGCCATCGCGGAATAGAAGAATTACTCCTCGCCGCCTTGCGCGGATTCCTCTCCATCTTTGTAAAGATACTTGATGACGCGCTTGAAAATGAGCAGGTTCGGGCTGCCTTGGCGCGTGAGCTTGATGCAATCCCGGTCGTACCATTCGATGGTCCCCCGAAGCACTTCACCGTCTTCCAGAACCACCGCCATCGGCGTGTGCGACTGCATCTGCTTGACCCAATAAAAATTCTCGGCATGGGTGATTTCCGGCGGCGCAGGTTTTTTGTTGGGCACCGGCCCGTTGTGGGGCACCCGGGGTGGGCCTGGCTCCTTAACGTCCGGGAAGCCCGGGCGAAACATACGGCGATTCACCATGACTGCTCCTTTTGAACACCTGAAGTGTGGAGTTTCTATTTCTATGATGCACCGGAAAGGCGTTAGGTTTCAGTCTACGCGATTTCCCGCCGCCGAGGCCAGTCTTCACCTGAAGAAATCAAAAGTGACGCTCGGCGTCACCGGAAGGTGCCTGCGCGAGTGACGCCGCTAGGGCATCGAGGCCGAGTTGGCGATTTAAATTACGGCGGGCGCCGGAGTACAGCTCGTCAAAGCCGGCAATGGCGCGAAGTACCCACGCGGAATCAACCACTTTGCTCAGCGATTCCAGCTCTTTGGCAAGATTGGCGTTGCGGAGAACGGGCTCCTTTATTTTGGACGTGAGCTCGAGCAAATCGGTGAGCAATCCGTAAAAGACCCCAAGCTGCTCTTCGAACGACGACTCGCGGTCCTTTGCGAGTGCAGCGGTGTCAGCGAAGAGCTGCGCGAAGCCGTGACCTCGCGCCGCGCGCTCCAGAATGCGCAGCGCATTCTTTCGGTTTTGCGCGGCAGCGACGACGTCCATCTCCATGGCCAGGCCCGGGCTGCCCTCCGCAAGCTGCGCCGCCAGTTTGACTTCTGCGGGCCTGCGCGCCGTTTTTTCCTTCAGGATTTTTTCCACGGCCGCTTGCGGAAGCGGCGCAAAGTGGAACTGCAAGCACCGCGAAACGATTGTCGGTAGCAGCGCGTAAGGCGAAGGCGCGGTGAGGATCAGCGTCGCCGAACTGGGCGGCTCCTCAAGAATTTTCAGAAAAACGTTGGCCACGTCCCAGCGCATGGTTTCCGCGCCATCAAGAATAAAAACGCGTCGCCGGCCCATCGGCTGGAAATATGCGGCGCGCTGCACCGCGCGCAACTGGCCAATCCGCAGCATCGGACGCACCACCGGATTCTTCAGCCGCACTGGATCTGGAACCAGCGCCCATACGTCCGGATGCGACTGAAGAATAAGCGGAACGCGCTCGACCGTCGCCGCGTCCGCGCTCTCGCCGCGTTCGACAAGCCCCTGTTCAAGCAGCGTTTGCGGATCGGCGAGCAGCGAAATGCGCTGGCACGTTGCGCATTCCCCGCAGAAGTCGTCGCTCAGGCGTTCGCAGTTCGCTGCTTGCGCGAACATCCGCGCCAGCGTGAATTTGCCCACGCCTCGCGGCCCGGTGAACAGCAGCGCATGCGGAACTCGCCCGCTCCGCAGTGCCCCGCGCAGCGCCGCGACGATCCGCTCGTTGCCGAGAAATTCCGCGAAGCCCATTAGCGGCCGCCCGGGCCAGCGCTCTGGAATACTTGCGTCGAGATAACTGGATTCACGGCCGCAAGCACATCCTGCGCGATTTCTTTCGGCGCACGCATCGCGCCGCGCGCGGCATCGAAGCACTCGATGGTCACCCAGGGAGCTTCGCGCGCCAGCACGTCGTAGATGCCGGCCGCAATCTCCAGGTGGCGCAAACTGGCTTCCAGAATGTCCCGCTTTGCCGAGGTATAAGCCCGCTCCGATTTCTTGGCCACCAGCGCCTGCGCCTCCCGCGGGGGCACGCGCAAGTATATGATGCGGTCTTCGCGCGGAAGCCCATAGATGCCATATTCCAGGTGTTCAATCCACCGGCGAAACTCCGCCTGTTTCTCTCGCGCGACACGCGCGGTCTGGTGTGCCAAATTCGAGCCTATGTAGCGGTCCACCAGAACAATTTGGCCGTTGTTCAGCGCGCCTTCGAGTTTAGGCTTGGCCTCGAAGCGGTCCCCGGCGTAGAGCAGCGCAGTAAAGTGCGGGTCGACGGCTTCCAGCGGACCAAAGTCGCCGTTCAGGAATTGTCCGACCATTTTTCCGAACCATGACTCATATTGCGGGAACCCCGTGGAATAAACGGAATGCCCGCCACCGCCGGCCGCAAGGTGATTGTGCAGCAAGTCCATCTGCGTCCGCTTGCCGCTGCCGTCGATGCCCTCGAAGGCGATCAGCCTGCCGAGAGGCCGTTTGTTGACTTGCGGTTGCACACCAACCTCGTTGAAATCGCAACCATTCGCGAATGCGAAGGTCGCCTGCGAGCAGTCTAACTGCTGCGGCTCGGCGCTGCAACGCCGCGCGTGCTACGATTCCAAATTCGAATATGGCTCAAACTTCCATTCGCGAAAACTTGCTTCGCATCCAAGAAAGAATTAACGCTGCCGCCGCACGTGCCGGCCGCCGCGCCGAAGACATCACTCTCATTGGCGTCTCCAAAACCCATCCCGCCATCGCCATTCATGAAGCTTTTCAGGCGGGCGTGCGCCACTTTGGTGAAAACCGCGTTCAGGAGTGGGAAGTAAAGCGCGTTGGCACAAACAATTTGGCCGCCACGTGGCATCTCATCGGTCATTTGCAAAGCAACAAAGCAGCGAAGGCCGCCAAGCTGTTTCACACCGTCGACTCTGTGGACGATTTTGTTCTTGCTCAAAAACTGGACCGCGCAAGAGCCGAAGCGAGTCTGTCCGCCAAGCTCCGCGTGCTTCTCGAAGTGCGCGTGGAAAGGGAAGCAACGAAAAGCGGCGTGGAAATCGCGGCACTCCCGCCCCTCGCCGAAAAAATCGCCGCGCTGCCGCGCCTCGATCTTGCAGGCCTGATGTGCATTCCGCCGTTTCTAGAAGTCGCGGAACAAGTGCGTCCCTATTTCCGCCGTCTGCGCGAACTGCGCGACGAACTGACCGCCAGGCTCGGCCTGCCTCTGCCCGTTTTGTCCATGGGCATGTCGCACGACTTTGAAGTAGCCATCGAAGAAGGCGCCACCGAAGTGCGCGTCGGCACCGCCCTATTCGGCTCTCGCACGTAGTTTTTCGTATTCCGCTCGCAGGGCCTGTGGGGGTCTTAAGGCTGGCTTTCCGTCCTACGCAGCACGGCAAAAGCAATGACAATCACAATTCCGCATTTAATGCAATCAGCTCCCGTCATCAGGTCGTCGCGGCTCAAGGGCAAAACGGCGTCAATCGCCGCCATCAGAAACGCCACGAAACCAAGCGCTGCGGCGCCGCGAAGCAGGACCAGCAGGAAGCGCGGCCACCTCTCGATTTGTCTTCCGCCGAAAGGCAAGACCGCGAAGTGAAGAAAGTGTGCGGGCTTGCTCTGGATCCACCGGCAGGCCGCCGCAAAAGGCAGGGAAAGCGCGAATTCAGCGACGGTGGATAGGTTGGCCATGGTGTTTCTGGTCCCTTGGTGTCCTGGTGGCTTGCTTCGGTTCAGCTCCGTCTGTTCGCTTCGGACGATGCTCCAATCACCGTACAAAGTGCCTCTTTCTGTCGTCAATGGAACTCGTGCCCGATGAGTCATTGCCTTTCG
>DATDNK010000004.1:0-16080 GCA_036518275.1 Candidatus Acidiferrum sp. | reverse complement strand
TATTGCGTTTTCATGCCCATGCACTGGCTGGGGCTCGTCTCTCACTCTGCCAAGGATTCCGGCGCGGATCTGTCCGCCATTGCGGCATGGATTGGTCCTGCGCGTTCGTTTATCACTGCGGGCATCCTCATCACCGTGTTTGCTCAGGGAATCTTTCTGTTCAATTTTCTTTGGAGCCTTTTTCGCGGCGAGCGAGTCGCAGAGAGCAACCCATGGCTGGCCACGACGCTCGAATGGAGTGAGGGGTCGCCGCCACCGCCATACGATTTTGGCGTGCATGAGCCCATTGTTTATCGTGGTGCGTATGAATTCGGCGTGCCGGGCGTGGCGGAAGATTTCATTCCGCAGCACGTTGCTCCCGATCGCATAGTCAAGACAAACTAGTCAGGGCTGACTAATCTAATTAGAGTAGTCAGCCCTGACTACAGAAAGGAAGCGAATCGAAAGAAGGATCCGTATGCCGGGCACAACTGCAACTCCAGACATTGAACTCATCATCGAGGATTCGCGCGGCGGCGGTGGTGGGGGAGGAAGACCGCCCGACGGCGGCGATGACGGAGATGGGGGCGATCACGACAAGCATCGACGCAAAGACTCACCTTCGCCGCGGCGATTCTCCACGGCAATCGCCATTGCTATAGTTTCCATTCTCATGTTCTTCATGGCGCTGGCGAGCGCGTTCCTGGTTCTCCATCATGGAAGCAAGGTGTGGGTCGCAGTGCATTTGCCGCGGATTCTCTGGGCCAATACGGCGGTTCTTCTCGCGAGCAGCTTTGCGCTCGAGAGGGCGCGTCTGCGTCTCTCTCTTGGAGATGTTCCCGGCTTCCGAAAACTGTGGTTGATGACCACGGTGATGGGCTTTCTCTTTGTTGCTGGACAACTCGTCGCCTGGCGCCAGTTGGTGGCGCAGGGCGTTTACATCGCGAGCAATCAGGCCAGCAGCTTCTTCTACATTTTCACCGGTGCGCACGGCGTCCACTTGCTGGGCGGCGTGGCGGCCCTGCTGTTCGTTTTGCTGCGCAATTTCCAAAAATCGCAGATCTCGAGGTCCCTGGCCGCGGAAATTACTTCCTACTACTGGCACTTCATGGATGGGCTTTGGATTTTTCTATTCGCGCTGCTGTATCTGGGCAAATAGATTCGAAGTCGGAACTGCCTAGCATCTAACAAAGTCCGCGGTGGCTTCCACGACGCGGGCGATCTGTTCCTTCCGTAATTCGGGGTACATCGGCAGAGAGAGAACTTCCTGCGCGGCGCGCTCGGCGTGAGGGAAGTCGCCGGGCTTGTAACCCAAGTGCGAGTAGAGCGGTTGCAAATGCAAAGGATGAGGGTAGTAGACCGTGCTGCCGATTCTGCGAGAGGCGAGGTGCTGCTGGAGAGCATCGCGCTGCTCGGTTCGAATCGTATATTGGTGGTAGACATGTTCGAGACTTTCAGGTTCATGCGGCGGCATGATTCCCGGAACTTGTTGCAGCAGGCGTGTGTACTCCGCGGCATTCGAACGCCGGGCACGCTGCCACTCTGCCAGATGGCGAAGCTTAACACGCAAAATGGCGGCTTGAATTTCGTCCAGGCGGCTATTCCAGCCGGGCTCGCTGCTCAGATACTTGGCGGTCTGTCCGTGATTGCGGAGCGTGCGAAGGCGCGCGGCAAGTTCCGCAGAATTTGAGAGCACCATTCCGGCGTCACCGTACGCGCCAAGATTTTTTGTCGGGTAGAAACTAAAGCATGCAGCGTCGCCAAAAGAGCCGGTGCGGCGTCCTTTATAAAGCGCGCCGATGGCCTGCGCACAGTCTTCGATAAGCGGGAGGTTGCGCGACTTCGCAAAGGCCACGATGGGGTCCATGTCGGCAGCGAGACCGTAGAGATGCACGGCGATAATCGCGCGCGTTCGTGGTGTCACGCGGCGTTCCAATTCGGAGGGGTCAAGGTTGTAAGTTTCTGGGCGGACATCGGCGAAAGCGGGTTTTGCCCCTAGAGCACTAACCGCACTGCCGGTGGCCACAAATGTGGATGTAGGTAGGAGCACTTCATCGCCGAGCTGCACGCCGCACGCTCGCAACGCGAGAATCAGCGCGTCCGTGCCGGAAGCGACGCCCACGCCGTGAGCCACGCCGCAAAGCGCGGCGACTTCCTCTTCCAGGGCTGCGCCTTCGCGCCCGAGAATAAATTGTTGTGAAGAAAGCACGCGTTCGATGGCCGTTCGAACCTCAGCGCCGATAGCTGCGTACTGGCCGGAGAGATCGAATTGCCGAATGGGCTCGTCAGCGGGGCTCGCGTGTGGATGTGTGCTCATAGTGTTGGACTAAGCGGACTCCAGTATACGCGAGCGCGAGGCACTGCGGCTGTGGCGGCAAGGTGGATATAATGCCTGCCTGCGTCAGGCAGGCCTGCTTACTGCAACAGGTCTGCGGCACGATTTGAAGGACCATGTTTGCCGATCGCACAAAATGGAATCTAGCGCCGAACCGCTTGAGCGAAGCGCTTGCGCGGTATCGTGCGGCGGGGAAGCAGCTCGTGGATTTGACGGTATCAAATCCGACGGAATGCGGATTTGTTTATGACCAGAGCGCAATTCTGGAGGCGCTGCGCAATCCCGCCGCGCTCCGATACGAGCCGGCGCCCCGAGGGCTCGTTGCGGCAAGACAGGCCGTGTGCGCATATTACGCGGAACACGGGGCTGCTCTGGGCGTCGACGACATTATCTTGACCACGAGCACCAGTGAGGCTTACTCGTACGTATTCCGGTTGCTGTGCAATCCGGGCGACGAAATTCTCACTCCCGCGCCAAGCTATCCGCTGTTTGATTTTCTCGCCGACATTCAGGACGTGAAGCTGGTGCGCTATCCGCTGATTTATGACCACGGGTGGCAGATTGATTTTCACGCGCTGGAGCAAGCGATTACTCCGCGCACGCGTGCGATCATCGTCGTGCATCCCAATAATCCCACAGGACATTTCACAAAACCTGTTGAGATCGAGAAATTGAACGCTGCTTGCACGGAGCGGGGACTGGCGCTGATTGTGGACGAGGTCTTTCTGGACTTCTTTCTAGGCGCCAACCGGCCAACAAGTTTCGCTGGGAATTCCCATGCGCTGACATTTAACTTGAGCGGCATCTCGAAGATTTGTGGCTTGCCGCAGATGAAAGCGGCTTGGCTGGTCGTCAGCGGACCGCAACAATTAAAGGGCAAGGCAGAGGCGCGCCTCGAGGTGATTGCCGACACCTTCCTCTCGATGAATGCGCCGGTGCAACTGGCGATGCCCTCGTTTCTTTCGCAGCAGCGAGCGTTTCAAGAACAATTGATGGCACGCATAAGACGAAATTTAGCGGAGCTGGACAGACAACTCGCTTTGCAGAAAGTTTGCAGCCGCCTTGAGGTCGAAGGCGGCTGGTACGCCGTGCTTCGCGTCCCCGCGACGCACTCAGACGAAAACCTTGCCCTCGCGCTGCTTGAAGGAAAGGGTGTCTACGTCCATCCTGGCCATTTTTACGATTTTTTGTCGGCCGGATACTTGGTTGTAAGTTTGATCAGCGAGGAAAGGGAGCTCTCAGAAGGACTGAAAGCCCTTCTAATGTAATTCAACTAATTTTGTTGTGACGCGAGCCTAAAATCATCCATAAGGACCATTTTGGTTCGGTATTAATTCCTACGTGATATAGGACACAGATACAGATTCCCGTATAAAGAGTACGTAAAGACTCCAACAGAGGTACCGGTACGCGCTTAAAAAGAAAGAAGTTAGCTTAATTCTTCCAAAGGCGATACAACCTCCGAAATGGAAAGGACATTGCAAGTGTCTAAACGGTCGATGGTGTGTGTCGGCCAAATCTCAAACTGCTTATGAATGAAAAGTTTACGGGGGTTTCGCATATGAAATCTGTCCTAAAGAGTGGGTCTTTTGTGCGTCTACTGCTTTCCTATGTATTAATTTTTGGGCTGATTGTAAGCCTGCTCGTGGTTCCCTCGGCTAAGGCCGACAACCTATACGCAAGTATTCGGGGAACGGTCACCGATCCAACTGGAGCCGTGGTTCCAGGGGTGACGTTGACCGCGATAAATCGTGCAACGGGAGTCTCTTACTCTACCACATCGCAAGCGGACGGCGCGTACGCGTTCCTGCAGCTGCAAATCGGCGACTACGACGTTACGGCGCAGAAGCAAGGCTTCACGAAGTTCTTACTGTCGAAGCTTCATCTCGATGTAAATCAAGTTTATGCGTTGGACGTTAAGATGGAAGTCGGGCAGCTCTCCGAGACCGTGACGGTGGAGGCGAGCGCCGTGCAAGTCAACACCTCCTCCCCACAACTCGGCGGCGTGGTGGACGCAAACGCAATTGTGAACATGCCGCTAATTGGCCGGAATTGGATTAACCTGCAACAAACGCAGCCGGGGGTCGTGGGTGCTTCAGACGGCCGCGGCGGGTTCGCCACCAACGGCAGCCAGTCGCAACAGAATAGCTTTTTGGTCAACGGGACGGACACGAACGACATCGCACTGAACACTCCCCTTATTATCCCGAGCCCCGACGCGATCGCAGAATTCCGCATGGTCACCGGCACGATCAACCCGGAGTATGGGCGAAACTCGGGGGCTACCATCAACGCATTGGTCAAATCGGGAACGAATTCGTTCCACGGCGACGTGTTCGAGTTTTATCGGGATCCCTTCCTGAATGCGAAAAATTTCTTCGCGCCTGCGGCGGTGTTTCACCAAAATCAGTTTGGCGGAACGATCGGGGGGCCTATCTGGAAGCGCCACATTTTTGGCTTCTTCTCTTATCAGGGCACCCGCGCTAGGCAACCGCAAAACGTGGCCACTGATGTGCCAGTTTTTGCGACGACGCAGCTTGATCCGACAAATCTGAACGCTGGTGCCAACTTCCCTGATATAGCCACCTCTAGCACCAAATCACCAATTCAGTTGGTGGGGTCTGACGGAAATACCTACGCTGCGGGTACCGCTTATAGCACGGTCTTTGGATGCGCCGGGGGAACCACGCCCGGTTGCGTTCCAGGTTTTATTCCCTCTACGGATATCAACTCGGTTTCGGGGAACCTGATAAAAACGTTCGTTCCTAAGCCAAACGTAGTACCCCCCCCGGGGCAGCCTGCAAGCGACTTTCAATTCAATCCAATTACAACACTGACCGCGGATCAGTACCTGTTTCGGATCGACGACAATCTAACGTCCAAGGATACGCTTTGGGGTACCTGGTTTCAGCAAAAAAGTCCCTCAGTTAGCACGATACCTTTTACGGGCGCTACGCTTCCAGGGTTTGCTTCCACCAATCAGACGCACCTCAAAATGGTGACCTTAAGCTGGACGCACGTCATAAATGACCATATGCTGAATGAGCTCCGAGGTGGCTATACGCGCCTTAACTTCAAGGCCGTGTTTCCGGTGAAGCCAGTGCAGCCTTCCTCGTTCGGATTTGCTATCAATCCCCAATCTACATCGGGTGCGGGCGTGCCCGTGATCAATGTCCTTGGCCTGTTCTCGCTCGGGTTCTCCTCAAACGGGCCGCAGCCGCGGGTTGACCAGACCTATCAAGCCACGGACAATTTTTCGCTTACAAAAGGCCACCACACAATGAAGATAGGGTTCGACATGCGCCGCTTCCAGGTGGACAGCCAGTTCTTCTTCGGGAACGAAGGGACGTATACTTTTAACGGCGGTGGTGCATTCTCGACGGGGGATCCAGGCGCGGACTTTGTCCTCGGGATTCCTGACGGCTTCGGCCAGGGGAGCGGCGGTCTCCTCAGCGTTCGATCGCAACAGTACTACAGTTATATTCAGGACGAATACAAACTCCGCCCGAATTTTACCTTGACCTTCGGTTCTGGATGGACCGTCGATACGCCGATGGTGGACAAGTCCTACCAAAATCATGCCATGGTTGCGTTCGCTCCGGGCCAGCAATCCATCGTTTTCCCGAACGCTCCCGTTGGTTACGTCTTCAATGGGGATCCGGGAGTTCACCCCTCTGGAACGCTACACGCATTCAAGTACTTTGGGCCGCGGTTTGGGTTCGCCTACAGTCCGGGCTGGGGTGGTTGGCTCACGGGAGGCCCTGGCAAGACCAGCATTCGCGGTGGATACGGAATTTACTACAACCGCTACGAGGAAGAGCTAACTCTGCAATACCTGGGCATGCCCCCCTTTACGGTCAGCTCCGCGGGGGCAGGATCTCTCACTTTCGCGGGAGGGGCGGCTGGGAGCCCAAGCTTCGCCAATCCTTACGTGGACATTGCCGGGCGGGGGAGTATAAACAATCCGTTTCCCTTCAACGGGGTTGTGCCCCAGAACGTGCAATTTACCGCCGCGGCAGGATACCTACCGCTGTGGCAGGCTTGCTGCGGCACTGTGGATCCAGCCACAGTTGACCCCACAGCCGAGAATTTCAACCTCACGTTGGAACGACAACTGTCCAGCAGCATGAAAATGTCTTTGGGATACGTGGGGGCCGTAGCTCACCACCTGAGCGTGGGTACTCCCGTCAACATCCCGACGCCTCTTTCGAAACTTGCCGCGGACTGCGCCGCAGCGCCTGGAACCTGCGACAGTTTCGGCGGAGCGACGAGCGCGTTCCCGAACGATTACCTAGTTGACCCCAATATCTACGGGCCAATTGACCAGATTTCGTCCAGAGGGAATTCAAACTACAATTCCTTCCAGGCCACCCTCGAAAGGCGCCTTTCCCGTGGTTTGCAGTTTGGCGCATCCTATACGTATGCCCACTCGCTCGATGATGGTTCCGGCTTCGAAAACACCTCGTTCGGTGGAGGGGGGTTCGGAGGGCTCAGCAGCGTGAGGGCGGCTAATCCATACTGCCTCCACTGTAACTACGCGAGCTCCATTTTCGACGTGAGGCATCGCCTCGTCCTGAATGTCTACTACCAGATTCCCAACGTTTCACATAACCCCCTCCTTTCCCGGCTTACGGGTGGCTGGGCAGTCGCCACGCTTCCAACGTTCGCGACCGGGTTCCCGCTGGACGTGGTTGAAACTCAGCTCCGCTCGTTTGTGTGCCAGGCTAACTTTTCGGATTTTGCCTGCCCCGACGTGCCGAATCTCGTAGGCCCGATTAAGACATACAATCCGCGCACTACCATAACTGCCAGTGGACACAACCTGTGGTTCAGCGGCAAGGGTGCTCCCGACCCCAACTCCTTTGCGTTTGAGACCCCAGGAACTATCGGAAATGCACCGCGTAACCTTTTCCGTGGGCCGGGCCGCAATAACTGGGACTTCCAGCTTTCCAAGGACACGCACATCAACGAGAGCATGTACTTCCAACTGCGAATCGAAATGTACAACGTCTTCAACCACACGCAGTTTAACCCGAGCGGGATCTCCACGAACTTAGCCAGTTCCCGGTTCGGTCAAGTACGTTCGGCCTTTGACCCGCGTCAGATCCAGTTAGCGGCGAAGTTCTATTTCTAACCCTTAACCCAGCCTGCTTTGGCAAAAGGGCGTCCCGAGTTCCGGGACGCCCTTTTTCTTTCCGGATTAGGCTGAGACACCCCAACCCAGGACAAAAACCAGAAACGTAAGGGTTGTTCGATTGTGGGCTGGGTCCTAGTTTACCGCAAACGCCCGGGGGGATCAGCAGGCGCGGGCATGGAGGCGGAGCGGCGACCGTCAGGCGCATTGGGCGAGACCTTGACGGGCGCGGGATTCGGCAAACCAACACCTCTGTTCAGCTCCAGATGATCTTTTCCGCACGCAGGGCAGTAGCCTTTGCCAGTATCTTCGTCGCGCAAGCTGGCTAGCTCATAGCATCCACAGATGCAATCACAGTAGCCGGTTTCCGATGCCGTTTTGATTGGAACCAAAGCCATTCGCGCCACCATTCCTTCGGAGCGATGTTACATAAGATTGTTGGGCCCGACAAGGGCCGCAGAGGAACTTCCACTTCCGCCGCAAGTCACCCTCTCCAGACTTCTTGCATCGTAGGACATACTGCCATTGAGAAAACGTTATACTCATGGCGTTTTACCAAGTGATTTTGGAACGATTCTACCCTACGCTGCGGTGCTCTGGCTGGTCTGCACCGTTTTTGATAACGATGCAAGAGTAGCCGAGGGGGGTGGTAAGGGGCCCAGCTACAGATTCTTGAGGTGCGCCAGACGGAATGGCGAGCCGAGGTTTTCGCGCAGGTCAATCCAATGCTGTTCCGGGATCGATAAGAAAACTCTGACGACGCCCGGATCGAACTGGCTGCCGGAACATCTCTTGATTTCTTCGCGGGCATGCGACATGGGAAGGGCCCGGCGATAAGGCCGGTCGCTGATCATGGCATCGAGGGAATCCGCAATGGCAAAGATGCGTGCCCCCAGGGGAATCTGATCGGCTCTCAGCCCGCGCGGATAACCGGAGCCGTCATAAAACTCTTGGTGCGCGAGTACGATTTCCGCGGCATCGCGAAGAAACGGGATGCGAATCAGCATGTTGTAGCCGATTTCACAGTGCGTGCGCATGATTTTCTTCTCATCGTCGCTGAGAGGGCCGGGCTTGCGCAGGATGCCGTCAGGAATGGCCATTTTTCCAATGTCGTGGAGAAACGCGGCGCGCGCCAGAATCGGCAAGTAGGTATCGGGAACGGGCATGGTCTTCGCGATGGAGATGCAGAACGCAGTAACGCGCTGGCAATGGCCCTCCGTCTCCGCGTCCTTTAAGTCCAGCGCGCTGCCGAGGGCTTCCAACGTGTCGTCGTAAGACTGTTCGAGCTGGTCGAGCGCTTCCTGGAGCCGCGCAGTGCGATCTTCGACCTGCTGCTCGAGATCGCGCTGATATTTTCGGTTTTCATTGACCAGTCGCCGGTGCTGCAGCGCGCGGCCCACACCCAGGAAGAGCTGGTCCTTTTCAAAGGGCTTCAAGATGTAATCGTAGGCCCCGCGGCGGATGGCTTCGAGCGCTGTGGAGATGTCATGAATCGCAGTAACCATGATGACCGGAACGTCGGGGTCAAATTCGCGCACCCATTCGAGAAGCTTGATGCCGTCCATTTCCGGCATGATCATGTCGCTCAGGATCAGGTCGGGCGTAGCGCGCTTAATGTGCTCTTGTGCGACACGGCCGTTGTGCGCGACCGTGCAACGATAGCCCTTGGACTCGAGCATCGTCGAAACGACTTCGCGAATCGCCTCTTCATCATCCACGACGAGTATGTTTTCCGTGTCCACCCTGGGTCAGCTCCAGGCATACATTATAAGTGACGGCACACAATACTGTCCGGCCCCTTGCCCTGTCGGAAAATAGCATGTTAGCGTCAAACGAGGTCGCCATTCAGAACTTCTCGCCGTCCACCCAAGGATTCTTGGCAGCTTGAGCGCCACAGCGACGGCACGTCGGGCCGGGAGGCTGCGCATCGTGTTGGAGAACCAGGGCCTGCTCGGGATTGCCTTCTTCGAAGCCAGCGCATTCGTCATCCTCCTGGTGCTTTTTTTCCTGTTCAGGCGGGATCAGCAAGGTAGTTATTTCCGTTTCTGGCTTGCCGGATGGTTCTGTTTCACGTTTTCGGCGGTGTGTGAGGTGGTGTTTCTTGCACGTCCGCTGCCGGGATTGAATCTGGCATATTTGTTGGGTCAGGCCGCCGCCCTGCTGTTTTTTTTTGTTGCAGTGGTGAACCGCCTGGAGGGCTCGGACCGGCGCATTCATTTTGCGCTTCCTTTTATCACTTTGATTCTGGCACTGGTTTCCTACATGGAAAAAAGTGAGATCCAACGATTTGCCTCTCTCCACTGGGGAACCACAATCCTGGAAAGCGCGGTTTGTCTGACTGCGGGTTTTTTGTTGTTGCGGTCTCCTGCGATCCGACGTGGAAACGGTTTGCAGCTCCTCGCGGGCGCCTTTCTCCTCGTTGGTCTGCATGGGCTGGATCGCCCGCATTGGCTACAGCATCCGTACTTCTTGTTGCGCATCGCGTTCGATCACATTTTGGGCGTGGCGCTAGGTATTGCGATGGTCGTTGTAGTGCTGGAGAGTGAGCGCACACGGAGCGAAGAATTAAACGATAAGATGCGCCGGCTGTCGCTGTTGACCGCAGCAAGTACGCAGACTCTTTCCGTTAAGGAAGTAATCGACCAAGTGCTTACGCAGCTGGTAGCAAGCTTAGACGCTACGCATGGGATCGTTCGGCTGAAGGAGGGCCAAGGCAGGGACCAACAGCTGGTGGTCCGGGCTTCGGTCGGCTACGAGGCGGGGTATCTTACGAAGTATGCCAAAGTTTCTGCCCTGGAACCCTGGGCGCAGCGTGTGCTGAAAGAGGAATGCCAGTTTCTGGAGTCACAAGACGAATGGGACCCCAGCGGGCAGAAACGCCTGGACGAAGCTGGGTTGAAGGCGTTGGTGACGCTTGTGCTTCCCGGGAAGAGCGGGCCTCTGGGAGTCATCGCGATCGGCACCACCGAACGCAGGCGGTTTGCTGCCGGGGAACTCTCCTATCTTGTGAATATGGCCAACCTGCTTGGAATGACACTGGAGAATGTTCGTTTGTTTGAACAGGTCGCCGCAGTCCGGCAGCAGTGGGAGTACACGTTCGATTCCATCGGTGACCCAATTCTGGTCCACGATGGGCAGGGGCGGATCCTGCGGAGCAATCAACGGTTGCGCCAGCTTCTGGGCCGCGAACGCGAAACCACGGTTGGCCGAAGAGTTGACGAGCTTCTACCTGTCAAAAACGCGGTCTACAAGATTTGCCCTTATTGCGAAGGAGTGGCTGGCGAAGGGGACGATCCGGATCCTTGGCTTCCCGGATACTTTCTGGCTTCCAACTCCAGGTTTGCGGATCCCAGCGGGCGAGACCTCGGCACCGTTCATGTTCTGAAAGACATCACCGACCGAAAGCGCGCAGAAGAAAAATATCGTACGCTCGTTTCCAACGTGCAAGAGGGCGTCTTCATTTCCACGCCACAAGGCCGCTTTCTTGACTTCAATGATGCCTTGTTGCGCATGTCGGGCTATGAGAGCCGCGAAGAATTGCTGGCCGTTGATATTCCCAAGGGGTTTTACAAGAACGCTGCGGACCGCGAAAGACTCCAGAGATTGCTGCACGAACATGGCGCGGTAGCGGATTTTGAATTTGAGATGCGCCGCAAAGACGGCGAAGTACGCACGATGTTGGAATCTTCCATCACCGTCCGGGATGCGGGGGGCAACGTCACTGCCTACCAGGGCTTTCTTCAGGACATCACTGAACGCAAGCAGGCGGAACTGGAAATCCGCCGGCGCAATCGCGAATTGATGGTGCTGAATTCAATTGCCCAGACGTTGACGGAGTCTCTGGACCTCACTGATTCGTTGCACCGCACGCTGCGTCAGATGGCCGAACTCTTTAGCCTCGACGCTACTTCGCTTTACCTCTTCGATGAAAGCGAGACTAAACTGCGGCGCGTGGCCGCCGCCGGCCATCGCTCGGAATACTCACGGCATTTTCCTGCGGTGTCGGTCAAGCCGGAGCTCTTGCGACACATCAAAGATGCACACGCAACATTTATCTCCGCCCAAGGTCTGCCGCTTCCTGCTGTTTTTCGCGATGCTCAAATCAAGGAAGGCATCGCCACCGCGTACATTGTGATCCTGTGGTCGAAAGACCGAGTGATCGGCGGCCTCGTTGTGGGAACGCGCACGCCGCGCGAGTTTTCTCCAGCCGACGTCAACTTGCTCATCGCCGTCGGCAGCCAGATTTCCAGCGCGATCGACCGCTCCATCCTTTACGAGGAAACACGCCAGGCTTATGAAAACTTGCGCCGCACTCAGGAACAGCTGCTTCACAGCGAAAGGCTTGCGGCCGTGGGGCAGCTCATTTCGGGCGTTGCCCATGAGCTGAACAATCCGCTTACCGCCATCCTTGGCTACAGCCAATTACTGACCTCCAGCGGGCAATTGGGGGCACAGGGCATCGAATACTCCGAGAAGCTCTACAAGCAGGCACAACGCACACACCGCATCGTGCAGAACCTGCTGAGTTTCGCCCGGCAGCACAAGCCCGAACGCATTCCCGTAAAGATGAATCAGGCTCTTGAGGAGACTCTGGCCCTTCGGGATTACGATTTGCGTATGAGCAACATTCGCGTTCACCTGGATTTGGCGCCCGACCTGCCGGTGACGGCTGCCGATCCCCATCAATTGCAGCAGGTGTTTCTGAATATGGTGAACAATGCCGTGGATGCCATCCTGGAACACTCCGCGGAAGGCGATCTTTGGGTGCGCACCGGAATGGAAGGCGAGCGGCTGGTCATCGAATTTACCGACAGTGGCTCGGGGGTCAAAGACCCATCTCGAGTTTTCGATCCTTTCTACACTACGAAACCCGTGGGAAAAGGAACCGGCCTGGGCTTGAGCATTTGTTACGGGATCGTCACGGAGCACGGAGGAATGATTCGCGTGCGAAATGTGCCTCCGCGCGGCGCCTGTTTTACGATCGAGTTGCCGTGCCAGCCTGTTGCGGCGGCTGGTTTTCTCGCCGATTCTCCCAAGGCCGATCCTGGCAGGAACGCTCATATCCTCTTGCTGGATCACGATGAGTCTGTCTTAGAAGCCGTGACCACGTTCTTGCGCGACCGCGATCACCGCGTCCAATCCGCGCGGAACATGCAAGAAGCGTGCGCCGTTTTGCAGCAGCAGCACTTCGACGTCATTGTGGCGGATTTTCAGCTGGCTGATGTTGCGAATGGGGGTGGTCTAGAAAACTGGCTGGCTCAGCATAAGCCGGCTCTTTGTCGCAGAGTGATCTGGATGTGTGCCGTGGCCCCTTCCGGGAAGGCCGCAGAGAGAATTGGCCAAAGCAATTCGCGGATTCTGCAAAAACCCTTCAAAGTGAGCGAACTACTCGCTGCTGTGGACCAACTGCTTCTAGACAGGATGGATGCGGCGCCGATCGGGCGATGAAGCCAACTCCGCCACCAGAGCCGCCCGCTCGCCCAGTTCTCTCATGGCTTCTTCCAGGCGAACGCTAAGCCCGCTGAGCAGGTTGCTCAGATCGCTGATTTGCGGCAGCGGCGTCAAACCCAACTGCAAGCTCATCCAGATGATTCTGTATCGCCACAGGAAATTCGCCCTTAGGCGCAGCCTTTCAAACTCTTGCGCGACGCCAACTTCCGGCGAGAGCTTCGCAATGACCCGTGCAACGTGCATCAATTCCTCGAAGTCTTGGCGCAAGGCTAATAAGTAAGACAGGGCCACACGCCGTCTCTCCTTGTGGACGCGGCTTCGCAAACCGTTAGTACCTACTCGGGCTAGAAATTCGTCATCTTCGGGTTTCAAAGCCTGTCGCATCTGTGGCAGAGAATCGACGTGAGCGCGGCCTCTTTCATCCAATGCCTTCGAGGCGGTGATGGAACTTTCATGCCGTCTATTACTATGAAGCGCCCATGCCAGGAGGAAGAGAAGCACTACAACAACGGCACCAAAAGCGATTAGCGTGACATTCATGATTGAGTAGCCTCAGGCCTCCAAAAGTGATCCAGGTGCTCGTTCAGCCGACGCAGGCGCGCATTGATTCGCGGTGACGTTTCCCAATACGTGCGCGCCGCTTCTGGGAGGAGCTCCGGTTGAAGGGGCTGCGGCAAAGGTTTCCTTAGCGCCACCGCCCAAGTCGCCAGAACAGCAACAAACGCGCCCATCGTCAATAATTGCCATCCTGTCCGGAAATCGCCTGCTCCTCGAAGAAAAAGTACCCTGCCGATGGTGTTTGCCATGACCACTGTACAGGAATAAAAGCACAAGCCGCCCAACAAGGCTTTATAGGCCGGCTGTATGGGGATCGAATAATAATGGGCCAGCAGCAAGCAAGCGACCAGAGCGATTCCAAAGGCAAGATGAAAACCGCGATCCGCCAGTGCAATGGCCCAAAAAAGATTGCGCCAGGAATCGATCAGCGCAAAGGAGAACACCGCGGCGAATGCGACTGCCAGCACGCGCCATCCCAGCGCCCAGATACCACGGTACGGTCTCAGAATGAGTCGAATAACCTCGGTTGTCGCGAGCACGCGGAGCAATTCTGGGACAAACTGGGATGACCACGCCATCACTGTGACCGTCCAGGATCGGGACCCGAACCGCGTGTAAATCCGGTACAGAACTGCCGCCTGGAAAATATTTGAGAAAATATACGCTGTAAACAGCGGGATCCTGAGGAAATTGCGTTTCACAAGAAGCAACGCGCAGACTACGACTTGAGCGGCGACACTTAGTTCCCAGACCCACAATACGTATTTTGCCAGCCCGGCCATTGCCCCGGTATTCTAGCAGTGCTTGACTGGCCGGTAAATAGTCCAGCGGCGCTAGGTATTCCGTTTGTTCCGATACAGCGAAAGTACCATGCAGGTCTTCTTACGATGCAGTTTGCAACCTGTCCGCCCAGACCCTTTTCCGCAGCGACTTAGAGGGAGCGACGTAGACGGAAGCAGGCGCTCGCATTCATGCGTTGGTGTTAGGGATGGGCGGCCAAGGCAAGGGCGACCCGTCGGCAATCATTACCGTGTTGCTATTAGGAATAGGAGGCCAAGGCAACGGCGAGCCGTCGGCGGTTAGGACGGTGTTGCCGCTAGGGATAGGCGGCCAAGGTAGCGGTGAGCCATCGGCAACAACAGGATTACTTACATTGTACTTGCCATTACCTGCTCCGGGCAGTAGGATGAAAACAGCCAGGAGCAAAAGAACGGATAGAATTGCGATTCTTTTCATGGATGAACCCTCCTTGGAGAAGCACGATGAGGGTTCCCAGAGCGACGCGGAATCAGGGGTCAAAAATGTTCTGATTTCAGAACGGGACGGCTTGTGCCAACACTCAGCAAACTTCAGCAGAACCGCCGGGTAGTTCAGGACTTTACTTTGAACACTCTGGCGGAAATTGAAGGGCCATTTGCGAGGCTGCTCTACATAGCTTCCCTGCGGGACGCATCTACCGGGCGGTATGAGCACCAGGGCCTGGCAGCGTTGTACCCGGATGAGGCTGTGCAGCAGGCATTAGAGTTATGTCACGAGCAGATTTTTGAGCGCATCCTGGAGATGCCGCTGGAGAAACAACTGGAGGACTTACGGAATTGCCTTTCTGCCATGGAGGGTGGACTCACTGCCGTGGTTTCACATTGGCAGCAACTGGAACCTTACCGGGTTCTCCTCCCCGAAAATGCACCCGATTATCTTAGAGAGCTCTTCTTCTCTAATCTTCGGGCCCTACTGGAGATTCTCCACGAGCAATGCACCTCGCCCCATTCAGACGCGTAACAATCCCTTCAACCTGGCCGATGATTTCCGCTTCTTCCGGCGTACGCCACGCTTCGGGCCCGCAGTGCGACAACGGGTGCGGTTGCATGACCAGCCTTCCTCCATCCTGGTGAAACCAGCCGCAGCGATAGCCTGTGCGCACGTCCACAAAGTACATTGGACGGTCATGCTCCGTGGCCCAATCGCTGTCTTCAATCTTGCTTTTGGAGGTGTCCACCAGAACAATGCTGCCCGGACGAAGGATAGGCACCATGCGCCGGTCATTGATGCCGATGTATCCGTAAAGGTGATGACTATGGCCGTTGGTAAGCACGCCTTCGAAGTGACCCCATTTCTCTACCATCCGGGAGAGCAGTTCCGTTCTTCGCGGATCGAAGGCCGGGTCAAACTTTAGGGGAACCCGCAACGATGTTGGCGCCGCCATCTTATGGGTTTGCGGTACATCGAACGATGCGCCGTCGTGGAAACACTCTTCGAGCGGAACGTCGTACCAACGAAAGATCTCCAGCGGACTTAAATGGTAGAGGGTTGCCAGGGTATACAGCTTGTGCAGACCCGGTACGACACCCTTGTTTTCAATGTCCGCCAGCCGGCTGATGTGGAGAATAAAATCCGGACGCCCGCGGACTGCAGCAAGTTCATAACTGGCGCGCTCTACGTCCCGATAGGTCAGGCCCAGCTTCTCACGGGCCTGCCTCAGACGAAGACCTGGATGCATCAAATTCCCCCGACTGCTGGGTGAAACCCGCCCCTGCATTCAGAGTACTACACACAATTACCAGTGTGTTAAGAATTCGGAACAGAAATTGGCCGGTTGACTCAGCTTCGTCTTAAAACACGCTCG
>DATDNK010000003.1:0-8077 GCA_036518275.1 Candidatus Acidiferrum sp. | reverse complement strand
CGCCCGCACGACGATTACAAGCTGGAATTGCAAGTGACCAAGATTGCCGTGAACGAAGACATTCCCGCGGACCGCTTCAAGCTCGAGCAGCCCGCCGGCTCGGAATTGGTGCGAGTCGGTGAGACGATGGAGAACAAGCCGCCCGCGGAAAATAAGCAGCTCCCGGAGAGCAAGCCGCAATGATGGGTGAATTTATCCTTCGCAATCTTCTGCACCGCCCGATGCGCACGCTCATTGGGGCGATGGGCGTCGCTGTGGAGGTTGCGCTAGTGATCCTCATCGTCGGGCTGACCAGCGGCCTGCTCACCGAAACCGCCAAGCGAATCGAAGGCATTGGCGCAGACATAATGCTCCAGCCGCCTGCGGCGTCGATCATCATCAATTTCAGCGGGTCGCCGATGCCCACCAAAATCGGCGAAAAAGTTGCCGAACTGAAATATGTCCAGGCCGTCGCGCCTGCCTTGCTGCAATTCAACTCCACTGGCACGGTCGAGACAATTTGGGGCATCGACAAGGACAGCTTCAATGCCGTTTCTGGGGGATTTGTTTTCATTGCCGGTCACGACTTGGAGGGGCCCGACGATCTGCTGGTCGACGACTGGGCCGCCAAAGCCAAGAATTTGAAAGTCGGGGACACCTACAGCGTCCTGAACCACGACTGGCACATCGTCGGCATCGTCGAGCACGGCAAAGGCGCGCGCCTTTTCGTGCCACTGGCCACTCTGCAAGGACTCGTCGCCGCGCGCGACAAAGCTTCGATCTTTCTCGTGAAATGCACTCGTCCTGAACACACCGATGACGTGATGGAAGAAATGCGCCGCCTCCTGCCCGGCTACACCGTGCGCCCGCTGAAGGATTTTCTTTCTCTAATGACCTCCACAAACATTCCGGGGCTGCAATCCTTTATCAGCGCAATGATTGCGCTCGCCGTTTGCATCGGTCTGCTGGTCATTTTCTTGACCATGTATACGACGGTGATTGAACGTACCCGCGATATCGGCGTGCTGAAATCCCTTGGCGCCAATCACTGGTTCGTCATTCGCGCGCTGCTTTCGGAGTCCGCGGCCCTTTGCGTGCTCGGTGTGGGAGCAGGAGTCGGACTGAGCTATCTCGTGCGAGCGGGATTCCTCTGGAAATTTCCCACGCTGTCCATCTTGATCACCCCGGACTGGATATTTCGCGCAGCATTGATTGCGCTGGCCGGGGCGGTAATTGGCGCGAGCTATCCGGCATGGCTGGCGAGCCGGAAAGATGCCGTCGAAGCCCTGTCTTACGATTAGCAAGAAAGGATGTAACGCAGGGCCAGCAGAAAGCACAAGGTTCACAGAGAACACAAGGTTCAGCGAGAACGCAAACTTCGCACAGAAGAAAGAAAGGACCGCGCAATGTGCGGCATGGCTAGGCACGGATGGCAATCGCAGCTACAATAACAGCACCTGCGGAAAGCCGGATCCTCCAGGGAAAAAAGAGCGTGGAGCCGATACTCAGGACCGAAAATTTATGGAAGTTGTACCACGCGGGCAAAGTGGAAGTTCCGGCTTTGCGCGGCGTGAATTTCGAGGTCCTGCCCGGAGAATCCGTCGCGGTCATGGGCCCCTCGGGATGCGGCAAGTCATCGCTCCTCTATGTGATCGGTGGGCTAGCGCAAGCCACGCGCGGCAAAGTCCTGGTCGACGGCAACGACTTGACGGCACTGAGCGACTCCGCTCGCACCAAACTTCGCCGCAGCAAAATCGGTTTCGTCTTTCAGCGTTTCAATCTCCTCCCCACGCTGACCGCCAAAGGGAACATCGCCATCGCGCAGTTCATTCACGGTGACGGCTTCGACCCGCACCGCTTCGACGTGGTCACGCAGATGCTTGGCCTTGCAGGCCGCCTGCATCACAAGCCATCTGAACTTTCTGGCGGCGAGCAGCAGCGCGTGGCCATCGCCCGCGCCATCATCAACGAGCCGAAAATTCTTCTCGCCGACGAACCTACGGGAAATCTGGATTCCAAAAACTCCGAAATCGTGCTACAGATGCTCCGGCAATTGAACAGAGAACTCGGCCAGACCATTGTGATGATCACGCACAATCCCGAAGCGACCACGTACTTCGATCGCGTGGTGCACATGCGCGACGGCGTAATCGTCGACGGCGTGCCCGCGGACTGACATGGCAAGCTTGGGACGGATTCTCTCGAAAACGTTTTTCTGGTCGTACGAGCGCGGGACGTGGCAATACGACCTGGCCGTGATTCTCATTCTTGTTTTCGTGCTGCTCACGCCAAGGCACTGGTTCCGCGATCAGCCGCAGAGCGGCGGGCCTGCCGCTCCCGGCCAGGTGCAGCTTTTGTCCAAAGAGGGAAACCGCCAAACTTATCGCGTGGACGCTCGCATCCTGGCGCCGCCAACAAAACTGGCGCTGCAAAACGATCTCCGCACCGCCCTGCAGCAAGCGCTGCCGGAATTGCACGGCGGCAACTTCTCCATTTCCAAAATCGAGCCGCTGCGCGACGACCAGGGCACGGTGGTTGCCTACCAAGTGGAGATTCGGCACTGAGATTGCGAAGGCCTTCACTGCACGTTGCTTAACAGATTTCGCGAAGCCCCGATTCCTCATCCCACAAGACGGGATTCGGGATGACACGAACGGCGTGACGCACTTCTCAGTGTTGTGCGGCGCTGGGCGAAACGACAGCGTAAGTTCGCGCATCTTCTTATATATGCTAGGATTTCGAGACCCTCTATGAGGCAATGCATGTCCGTTCTGTCGAGGATTCGTGTGCGGCGCGAGCCGCTCTTTTTTGCGCTGGCCGCATACATCGCGTTCGGCTGCTTGGCCGGCGAGGGCTGGACTCTCCGCGCCCACGCCGACCAAAAGTGGACCATCGAAGGCGTGCTCGGCATGATGGACAAGTCCGCGCAGGACTTCCACACGCTGACCGCCGACCTCGAGCACGTCAAATACACCGCTGTGGTGAAAGACACGTCCACGGAAACGGGGCACATCTTCGTGCGGCGCGACGAAAAGATGCGCATCGAAATCGCCAAACCCGACCCGCGCACGATTTTGCGCACGGGCGATAACCTGTTCATCTTCAATCCAAAAATCAACCGCGTCGAAGAATACAACCTGGGCAAGAATCGGCAGTTGGTCGATCAATACGTGCTGCTGGGCTTCGGCACCAAGGGCGAAAACATCAAGAAAGGCTACCTGGTTTCCGTGATCGGCGAGGAAGACTTCGACAACAAGAAGACCGTGGTTCTCGAGCTGACGCCCAAGTCGGAAGAGATTCGCAACCAGATTAGCAAGATTCAAATGTGGGTCGATGAAGCGTCCTGGCTTCCCGTGCAGCAAAAGTTTTTTGAAGCCGGCTCCGGCGATTACTTCCTGTTTCACTACACTAACGAAATGAAGAACCTCAAGGTTGGCGACGGCCAATTCAAGCAGGACTGGCCCAAAAGCGCTACGCGCGTCAAACCCCGCGGCTAGGTTCTGCCTGCCGAAAATAGAAAATGGAAGATTGAAAATAGCCGGCTTATAGCAGAGTGTGCTCCTGGCATAGGCCGGAACAGATGAGTTCCAGAATGGGAAGAATACCCCCACACCCCGGCAGTTTTGTGAAGAATGTGAAAACACAGGAGTTAGAGGATACGGAACTTGGAAGAATGTACGGAAAACTGGAGGACAAGCAGAGTGCGTCCCCCCTCCCCCATATTTTTGGTAAGGATGTGATTTTATTGGAGTTAAGGGATGGGGGTCTGCTAAGGATGTGATCCGCAAGGAGTTAGAGAAGTTGCCGCGGACGGTTAGGAAGGTAGCGCGAAGTTTTTTAGAGACCGCGCGGCGGGGACGCATGGGGCTTTGCGGGGCAGGCTGTAGACCCTTCGAGGCTCAGGGTAAACAGAAGCCGTGTCCGAATCGCAGAACCCTATTATACTACCTTCTTACTATTTGTCAAGTGGTAGATAAGTCGTTTGGATGCTGGAGGTTAGAACGGAAGAAATTTTCCCTTCGATCGGTTGTTTGACAGGAAGTCCTAAGTCGTTTGTATTGTGCGCACTATGCGAGGCCGTTTGGGGCTTTCTCGGTTCCCTGGTCTTGTGATAGGTATTCTATCTGCTCGGTAAGCGTTGACCATTTGTCTTTGTAAATGAACTACGCTGGTGTATTGCTGTCCCACAAGAATTAGCGTCCACATTGAGGCTGGCACAATACACCACCAATGGCGGAGGCTCGGGACCAATAGCGTGCTTACGAGAGCGTACACTGCGGCGGTCTCAAGGTTGAAGGACAAACCGTGCTGCACGTAAGCTTGCACATCCCATCGGGGTCTCCGGGCTAGAATCACGTAGTGATACTGGTCATACCACTGCGCCCACTTTCCGTCGTCCATCTCGGACTCAATTCTCTCTCGGTTCAGGTCCGCGAGAGCTGAGGGGCGTTGAGCCTCGGGGAGGAAGCTGATGCTTTCGCGCCTCAAATTGAAGAGTTCCTCCCTCAAGAGTAGCGTATCGTTCGGGGCTTGTGGGCCAAGGCGCTTTCGCAGAAGTACACGCCACCTCTGGTCCCGCCACGGGGCGATGTCGAACGAGTGTGGCGGCTTGTAAGTCTGCCGCTGTGCAGACCAGGTTCCATACGCCCCGCCAGCCGCGCCAAGGAGGGCATTTAGAAACGTAGTCATACTGTTTCCAATGATGAACGCCGTAAGTAAGATAAGACTGAGTTTCGTTCGATATCCCAAAAAGCCCAAGGTAAAAAACCACACGAATGAACCCGGAACGGCGAGTTGGAATATCAGCAGAGCCACAAAGCCCGGGATAATCCCTGCGGCAAAATAGAAGATCTTTTCGAGGGGGAATTTCGGTAGATCCATATCGCGCTTATCTGGAGATCGAGGGCCCTCCCTCCCCGTCTTCACTGCGTCCCTTCGGCAAGCTTATGGCTTCGGGAAGTGAACATCGAAGGGCTTGAACTCGTCAAGGAACTCGCCGTCCTTGGAGTATACATAGGCGAGTGCCTGTGGTTTTCGGTCGTCCTTGGACACTAGCGTAGCGGGCAAATGGACGATGATCGGAACGGCTTCGGTCTTCTCGGAACATTCAAATTCCTGCCTGAAAGCTAGTTCTCCTTTTTCAGTGCGATGCTCTTGGTCAGCAGCCTGAATGAGGTGCTTGTCTTTTTGGAAAAGGATTATGAGCTGCAGAGGCTCCACTGCGTTGCGGCAGTAAATGGGCAGAGTGAGGTCAGCGGTCTTTGATTGCTTGTTCTCCACAGAACTCGGTTTACCTACAAAGGAGACAAGAGGCGGCTTTCCGCCGGGGGAGGCGTCCGGATTTGGCCATAGTTTGTTGTACTCGGCCAACGCGTCGGCGTAAGCACGGTCATCTCTTTGGTCTCTGGTTTCCCAACGAGGGTGAGAGGAGAAAAAAGCCGCAAAATGTGATTGGTCGCCCGTGTTCGCCCGGAGCAAGTGGTTGAGGGCGAAGACGTAATCGGGATGGTATCCCTCTCGGCCATCAGCATCATTCCTTGAATGTCAGCGTCGTGTTCCAAATTACGAGACAACTTTGCCCGGGCGATGGGCGCGGCGATACGAATTCCGACGAGAGACCAATTGGCGCTGTTGTCTCCGGCGCGAACCAGCGCCTGGTAATAACTGACCTGAGTGGCTATGTAGAGGTCATAAAGGTATTTGCGAACAGAGTGTCTGCGCGCGACGTGAGCTGTTTCGTGCGAAAGGACTGCCGCCCACATGCCGGATCTCGTACCAATAAGCTTCGCCAAACCCGAACCGACGGACACTTCTCCGTCAGGTAGCGAGTAAGCGTTCACTGAACCGTCGTTCACGATTGTGAAATTCCATCGATACGGCAGACCGAGGGAGGAAACAGAGGGGTCTCCAAGGAATTTTGAGAAAACTTCAGTTCCTGCCTCGTTGTACTCAGTGTTTTCCAGTAACGGTGTGGCGCCTCGAATTCGCCCTCGTTCCGCAATTCCAAGCTGGTAGTCAACGGTGAAATCGATTGGCAAGGGCACATCTTCGTCAAGCTTCGCCTTCCGGCGTCTCTGGCCGTTCGCGGGCAATGCAAGTGCTAGCAGCGCCAAAACTACGGCGAAGCGCAAGGAAACTTTATTGGGCATAAAGTACCTTTTTGGTAAGAGAAGCGGGAACTTTGTGAATGCTAGCGCCGAATCCGTTTAAAGGCAAGAGTCGGAGCTAACGGCGGATGCTGAGGTCTGCGACTTCGGGCTCGTAGCCTTCCTCCTGAGTGGTTTTCTTCGCGACGGACCGCAGAGTCTGTTTGTCCGCATTCTTCGGCGCGTTGCAATGACGGCGAATCACTTCTTCTCCGGCCACGATAGAGAGCGACAACGAACCGATGGTGGCGCGGGGTTGGCGCTGCGGTTAGAATGGGGTCATGAAGAACTGGCGCGAACGGATTAGCGTGAGTCCTGCGATTTGCCACGGAAGAGCGTGCATTCGCGGAACGCGCATTACCGTGTCCGCGGTGGTGGACAATGTCGCCGCGGGTGTGGCTCGTGAGGAGATTCTGCAGAGCTATCCCACGCTCCAGGAAGCTGACATCGAGGCGGCGCTGGCGTATGCGGCAGAATTAGCTCGCGAGGGCACCGTCGACCTGCCGCTGGAAATCAAAGCTTGAAATTCAAGATCGACGAGAATCTCCCCGCAGAATTTGCCGGGATCTTGAGGCAGGCGGGCTTCGAGGCTGCTACTGTCGCGGAAGAACGCCTTAGCGGGACGACGGACCCCGCGCTTCTGGATCGCTGCAGGGCCGAGATGCGTCTGCTGGTCACGCTGGACCTAGACTTCGCCAACGTTCAGGCGCATCCCGTGGGAACGCATGCAGGTATTATCGTTTTCCGAAGCAAGAGCCAAGACAAGCTGTCATTGATTTCGCTCCTGAATCGTCTTGTTCCGCTATTTAAGCGTCGGTCACCGGAAGGCCAATTGTGGATTGTGCAGCCAGACCGCATTCGCTACCGGGAGGCGTAGTTGAGGGTCAGACTCCGCGGGGGAAGGAACTGGCTCCTGGACGCGTTCCTGAAGTTGATGCGGGGCGGCGTCGGACCCTTTGGCACGGCAACACTCAGCGGCGGATGCTGAGGTCGGCGACTTCGGGCTCGTAGGCGTCCTCATGAATGGTTTTCTTCGCGACGGAGCGCAGAGTCTGTTCGTCCGCGTCCTTCGGCGCCTTGCACGGGCGGGCCCCGCCCCTACGGCTATTGCGTGGGAGGAAGCCGCGGCGACGTAAAGGCGCCGCTACATGGAGCGCTCGGAGGCGAGGAGCTGTTCCTTGCGCGAGAGGCCCCAGCGGTAGCCGGCAAGCGCGCCGTCTTCGCGAATGACGCGATGACAGGGCACAACGATGGACACGGGATTGGTGGCGCAAGCGCGAGCGACGGCGCGGACAGCTTTGGGCTGGCCGAGCGAGCGGGCCACCTGCGAGTAGGTGCGCGTGCGGCCGCGCGGGATGCGCTGCAACTCCTTCCAAACGCGGCGCTGGAACGTGGTGGCTTGCAGGTCCAGCGGAAGCTCGAAATGCGGCGGCTGGCCTTCGATGCGCTGGAGAACTTCCTTGACCCAGCGCTCGAAGCCGTTCGAGGCGGCGGCAATTTCCGCGCGCGGATATTCTTCGTGCAGCTCTCCAATCAATTTGTCTTCATCGTCGCCGAGATAAACCGCCGACACGCCGCGCTCCGTCGCGGCAACGAGAACTTTTCCCAGCGGCGATTGCGCAATGGTGTAGCCGAGCTTCATTCCCAAGCCTCCCTTGCGATACGTGGCGGGCGTCATGCCGAGTTGCGCGTTGCTGCGTTCGTAGACGCGGCTCGACGAACCGTAGCCGGTTTCGTACAGCGCGTCGGTGATGCTTTTGCCCGCGCGCATCAGCGCTTTGAAGCGCTTGAGGCGTAGCGCTTCGGCAAGTTCGCGGGGCTTGAGGCCGGTGACCTGGAGAAAGGCGCGGCGCAGCGTGGATTGCGTTGCGCCGAGCGTTTGGACCAGTTGGCGCAGCGTCAGGCTTTCGTCGGTGGATTGCGCGAGAAGGTCCGCGGCGCGCTGGACCAGC
>DATDNK010000002.1:0-10144 GCA_036518275.1 Candidatus Acidiferrum sp. | reverse complement strand
ACGCCATCTCTCCCTTCACGCATCTGGAAATGACCGCCACTCGTTGCAACTCCTTCTGACTCAACGCGAATGTCTCCTGTCTCATGGGTGACATTTTCACGTTGCCGTTAAGGGGTGACAGAATTATGGAGCTAAGACAAGCGTCTCGGCGACTAGTTGACGGTTCGCGGAATCCCGATTAAATTAGATAAGCGGAATCGCAGCTGTCCCGATCCACGGGAAGCGTGCTGCGATTTCTTTTTGTTCCTTCCAGGTGATGCCCCGGCGAGTCGGGGCGAACCCCACGGATGGGAGGTCGTCCAATTGGTAGGACTCCAGACTCTGGATCTGGCTATCCTGGTTCGAGTCCAGGCCTCCCAGCCAATCTTTTCAATGAGTTAGCGTAAGCCTCTCCTCGAACTTGGGAACATTATTTCTTCAAGTTTCGAAATCGCGCTCCGCTGAGATTCTCCCCAAGTTTCCGATAATCTTTTGGGCGCCGTGCCACCTTCTCAACCGGATTTCGGGTACAGTTTCCCTGACGAGCCACCTTGCTGTTGATCCGGGTGGAGTAGCCAAACCAGGAGACGATCATGAGCCGAAGATCTGAGAGGACAATACTTGCGTCTCTGATATTCAGTATGCTTCCCATGCTGTTGCACGCACAGCAAGAAAAGAGGCCGCAGCCGGGGACCAAGTTCACGGAGGAGCAGATCAAAGAGTGGGTTGCTCCGATGCGGGCGGGACGAAAGCTGACACCCAAAAGTTGGCCCAATGGAGCGAAGGTCGCGGTTTGCCTTACTTGGGACATGGACAACGAGACCTTTGAGATCGCTGCAGGAAACAGCGCGCCGGTGCTTCTGTCGCAAGGCGAGTATGGCTTCACCGAAGGTCTGCCCAGGATTATGGCGCTGTACGACAAGTACAACATCCCTGGTTCGTTCTACATCCCTGCGGTAACCGGCGTTCTTTATCCCGAAATGATTCAAGAGTTCAAGAAGCGCCCACGCCACGAGATCGGAATACATGGGTGGATTCACGAGAGGCTTCCAGACCTTGACGACCAAGCGGAAGAAGAACGGCTCCTGAACAAGGCCATCGAGTTTTGGACGAACGCCTTGGGCAAGAAGCCTGTGGGATACAGGGCTCCTTCGTGGGCATTCAGCAAATACACCCTCGATCTCATTCGCAAAGCGGGATTCCAATATGACAGCAGCGCCATGGCGATGGACGAGCCGTACGAGCTGCTTTCCAACGGCCGGCCAACCGGCATGGTTGAATTGCCGGTCGATTGGATTCTTGACGATTACCCGTATTTCACTTCCAACGGTTCGCTCCCGTCGCCTGAACTTATTTTTAAGGTTTATCAGGATGAATTTGACGGTGCATACAAAGAAGGCACCATGTTCATGTTGACGATGCATCCGATGGTATCGGGGCATCGCTCGCGCATCATGTATCTCGACAAGCTGATTGCCTACATGAAATCCAAACCCGGTGTTTGGTTCGCCACCGGTCAACAGATAGCGGATTACGTTCGGCAGAACTCGAATTGACGCCTTTTGCCAGGGCTCTTGCTCAGCGATAAAAAGAGAGAGGCACTCAGTAAGGTCAGAAGTGCCTCGTCTCTGCGTCAACCTAAAGCGTACCTCACTGGATCACCTACTTCTCGGCGGGAGCGTCGATAGCTGGCATTCGATTACTTGACTTAGGGATGAAATCAGAATACCGTGTTGAAGATTCCGTTGCTCTAGTTCATCCAGCCAACGGAGCCGCGAGGAGCTCACAGACAGCCAGTAGCACGTCCGTTGCTTTTCGACCCGAAGGTCCCCAAGAATTTAGGCTCTGAGAATCTGTGCAGGCGAACAAGAGTGTGCGGCAAGGAGAGAGAGTCATGCGCATACTACGCTGGTTCCCTGTCTCAATGGTCCTGCTCGGCACCTTCGGCAGCCCTTTTGTGGCCTTGGGGCAGACCTCGGGGCCCAGTGTCAACATGGTGTCCGGCACCGGGTGGACGAATGGAGATCCATTCCTTCAGCGTCAGAATGAACCATCTCTCGCCGTTTCTACCCGGAATACCCTCCACCTATTTGCTGGCGCCAACGACTACCGCTCTGTGGATATCGCCGGTCTGGCAGGACAGAGCGAGCGCGCCGATGCGTGGCTGGGCGTTTTCAAATCGTTTGATGGCGGACAAACTTGGCAAAGCACGTTGCTTCCTGGGTTTCCTTTGGATAGTTCTTCAGCAGGAATGGCCTCGCCGCTTCACGGATTTCAAGCCGCTGCAGATCCAACAATTCGCGCAGGCACGAACGGCCTGTTTTATTACAGCGGAATTGCGTTCAATCGCGGCACAAACGCACCTGGAGTGGTGTTCGTAGCCAGATTCATTGACAACGACAACAAAGAAAACGGAGATGCGACCCACACCAACGGAAGCATCACGAATCTCGCGCCGACAGATCCGATCCAATACATAAGCACGGTGATTGTGGACAGCGGCAACTCTGGACAGTTCCTGGACAAGCCCTGGATCGCAGCGGATGTCCCGCGCGGAGCAGCAACCTGCAGCGTGCCTTTCGCCAGGCCCGACGGAACCCGGGGAACGCAGACGATTCCCGCCGGGCAGGTCTATCTTGCCTATACCTCCTTCAACGGAAATCTTCAGGACACGAAGATCATGTTTGCAAGCTCCCAGGATTGCGGAGCGACCTGGAGCAAACCAACAAAGCTGAGCGAAAGCAACTCTGTCAATCAAGGAACGATTATCGTCGTTGATCCAAGCAGCGCAAATAACACCGCCGCAACAATCTATGTTGCATGGCGGAGGTTCGCGACGAGTTCGCAGCCAGACGCGCTTATGATTGCCAAGTCCACCGACGGAGGCAACACGTTTACCAAAGCGATTCCGGTGGTGACGTTCCCTATATCCTGCAGCACTACTGCTCCTACCACTGCCGGGTGCGCGTTCGACCAAGGAACTACGGCCGCTTCGTTTCGAACGTCGGCGTTCCCGGCTCTCACGGTAGATGACACAGGCCGCGTGTATTTAGCCTGGTCGCAGCGCCAAGCTTCCGGCGACGCCCGCGTCATGATGCAAGTCTCGGCGGATGGCTTGAATTGGACTTCCGCGCCTGCGTTGGTGGACAACGGTCCAGTCCTCGATGACAACGGCAACCCGTTTGGCAATCTTTCCGGGCATGGACACCAGCTCATGCCTTCTTTGAATTTCAACGCGGGAAAGCTTTCGCTTGTCTATTTCGATTTCCGCCAGGACCATACGCTCGGCCTCTTCACACCCCTGGCAGACCTGAGCGGCTACACCGAGACGCGCCAATTCGAAGGCGAGCTCCCCGGCAATCTGGGCAGTGTTTTTAATTCTTACGTCAGTGACGCCGCACCGCCATTAACCACGCGACGCCATACCATCGACGTGCAGGGCGCACAAGCTTCGCCCCTCGCCGCCGGTGCAGTGGGCGTGCCCAATTTTACGCCCTTCCGGATTTCCCGCTACCTCTTCGGGATAAACCCCTTTGACGTCTCTGAACCGTTCAATCAATCGGAACAGTTGCAAGTGGATGCTCCAGACTTGCCTATGTTTGAGCAAGGCACAGTGCCGTTCTTTGGGGATTACATTGACATAGCGGCTGCGCCGCCGTTTCTCTTTCAGGGCGGAAAATGGGTCTTCAACACAAATGACGCAAATTTGCCAGTCTTTCATGCTGTTTGGACGGACAACCGTGACGTGATTCCTCCCTCGGATGGGAATTGGACACACTACGTGCCTCCGTTTTCCGCCTCGAATCCTGCGGGAACCTTAAACACGAGTGTCTTTGATCCGACGCAGACGGTGACCGCCTGTCAAGTCGGCCTGAACGATGGCTTTGTCGCCTCGAGGAACCAAAACATTTACACGTCGATTGTGGGTCCCGGGTTGGTTGTTGGTTCGCTGGGAAATGCGAAACCGCTAGGCTTTTCGCCATCCAATCCCGCGCAGCTTCTGCAACGCGCTTTCACGGTGACTTTGCGCAACACCACGACGGTACTGCGCACCTTCCGCGTTTCTATCGGCAACCAACCTGCTCTTGCCAATGGGCAGTCTGATCCTCAAGGCCAGGCGTCGCTGCTGCAATTCAGCTTGCAGACGTCGCTCGACGTCACCATCGGGCCGCAATCTAGCATTGCCCGACCCGTGTTTATTCAATCGGCGAATCCAACCGCCACCGTTACCGTGAATGCCCAAGAGATTACTGCGCCGAACGGCGCGCTGGTCCCGGGAGGCCTCACGGGCTTCGTGGTGTTTAATCCTGACCCAAATGCTCCGCAGATTCTGAATCCGGACAATTTCGGGTTCGCCAACCCAGCCATTCTGTTCGCGGAAACCCACAACCCCTCCATCGGGAATCCGTCCATCGGGAATCCATCGATTGGCAACCCATCGATCATCAACCCGAGCATTGGCAATCCATCGATCGGCAACCCAAGCATAGGGAATCCGTCGATTGGAAATCCGTCGTTTCTGGCATCCCTGAATCCTTCTATTGGAAACCCTTCGATCGGGAATCCGTCGATCGGAAATCCGTCGATCGGAAATCCGTCGATCGGGAACCAATCGGTCATCGACGCGACGTATCAGGCGGCAAACGGTGGTAATACGACAACTTCTTACGCTGTGAAGCTGTTCCAGAAGGCGCCGCTTCCTGCAGGCGTCAGTCTACAGTTGATTTTGTCCAAGCAATATCTCTTGCCTGCAGCTCAGGGCTGCAACCTGTTGCAGCAAATTCAGAATGTCATTGTGGCCAGCGTGCCGAATCCCGTGTTCACTCCAGCCGGAAGCCTGGGTGACCCGGACCTTACGGATCCGGCGGTAACCAACGCAACCCTAGCGCTCGAACCCGGAGAAACGGGGCAGGTTGTTATTCGCGCGAACGTTTCGGACCCCAACGTGATGCAGAATCTTCTTGCGGGCACGTTCACGCCGGTGGTGGTGGCCCATCCAGCAAATACGGGCTTTGCCACTCCGTCGGCCACCCTGACGATTCTCTCTTCGACGCTTCCAGACGGAGTCGTCAGCAATACATACAGCGGCCCGGTGAACATCTTTGGAGGTTTCGGAGCGCTCACAGCATCAATTCCCAGCGGTTCGCTGCCACCCGGGTTGAGCATCGATCCCGCCACAGGATTGATTTCGGGAACTCCGAGTGTTCCGGGGAACTACACATTCACAGTACAGGTGACAGACTCCTTTACGCCTCCCGCAACAGCAACGCAGACATACAACCTGCATGTCGCCAGCCCGCTTGTCATAACCGCTCCAGGCGGAGTGGATGGCGTCCTAAGTGTTGCTTATGGGTTGAATCTGAGGGCTACGGGCGGCACCGGCAATCAGTCGTGGATGCTGGTTTCCGGTTCACTCCCTTCAGGGTTGGGCCTGAGCACAGCTGGCGTAATCAGCGGAACTCCCCTACAAGTGAATCTCACTGGGAACACCTTAACACTGCAGGTCCAGGATTCCGGCAGCCCGGCGCAGGCTGCAGCGGTGACCATTACAATTCGTATCGCCCCTGCGCTGACGATCACAACTTCTCCGGGTTCTCTTCCTGATGCGATCATTGGAATTCCCTACAGCTTTACGTTCAAGTCGAACGGGGGAATCACTCCCATTAATTGGAAGCTCGCGAGCGGCCAGCTCCCCGCCGGTTTGACGCTGAATTCGAATGGCACGTTGAGTGGAACGCCGACAGCAACCGGCAGCTTCACGTTCACGGTGCAAGCAGGCGATGCGGGTTCGCCAGCACAGACGATCACCATCAACGTGGCCATCAAGAGCGCGCCGTTATTGGTCATCACTTCGGCCGGTGGAGCGTTGCCGGACGCGATTGTTGGCCTGCCTTACAGCATTTCTTTGCAAGCGACAGGAGGCTCGGCGCCATTTGTATGGACGCTTACCGGCGGACAGCTTCCATCTGGCCTATCCCTAAGCACAGCCGGAGTCATTAGCGGCACGCCCACGGTTGCCAACCCGACTCCGAACTCTTTCACGGTTCAGGTGCAGGACAGCGGCTCGCCTGCCCAGAGCAAGGCGTTGATTTTTACAGTTCGCGTGCCCGCAGCCTTGATCATCCTTCCGATGAGCGGGGCTCTTCCGGACGCTCTGGCCAATGTTGCATACAAAACGGCGCTGACCACGATAGGCGGAATTGGGCCAGTCACATGGTCATTGACGAGCGGTGCGTTACCTCCCGGGATGACTCTAAGTGCCGCAGGCGTGATCAGCGGGACCTCAATCCCAATCGGCAACTATGCATTCACCATTCAGGCCGCAGATTCCGGCGCGCCGCAGCAAAAGGCAACGGCCTCGTACACGCTTGCAGTGGCTTCGAGCTTTACGGTTTCTTTTGCCATGCAGCCAAGCAATACACAATCGCAGACTCAAATCACACCGTCGGTGAAAGTGCTGGTGGTGGACAATTTCGGCAATGCCGTGCGCGGCGCAGTCGTGCAAATAACTATCGCCGTGAATCCTGGTGGGGGCACACTCACCGGACAAACCCTCCAAACGACCGGTCAGGGCGGAATCGCGGTATTTGGTGGGTTGGGAATCGCCGGCAAAGGAAATGGTTACCAGTTGAAGGCAACAGTCACTAGCCCTTCGAATGGCCTAGGGGCATTCGCGATCTCAGCGCCCTTTAATGTCTTTTAAGGGCTTGGGACTCTCAAGGGGACGGGACAATTTGCCACGGGCCGGTGACGTTTGCAGAAGGCTGCAATAGGTTCAGCTCGTAATTCGGCTGAACCACGGAATTCGGTGTTCACAGTGACGCGACTCGTCGTTGGGCGTCTTTGACCAAGCCAACCTCATCCCCTTTTTGTTTGATCGTTAGGAAGGTCTTATAGGTTTCAACCGCTGCCGGACTCTTCAGCCCTTCCTGTGCGCGGCCCAAGTAATAATAAACAGGCGGAAGCGCCCGAAACGTGGGAACGTCATCAAGAAAAATCGCACTAGCTTCACCGCGCCGCTTGAGACACTTCTCCAGTTCGGAGTCTGCTTCCGTGAAAGCGCCAGCTCCAATGTAAGCCCGTCCTAGATCCAACCGGCCGATCCAGGTATCGGATGATTTTTGCGCCTCCAGGAAAAGAGCGATCGCCTTTTTAGCATCGCCTCGCTCGAGAGACATCTTGCCTTCCAGGAGTTCTCCGTAAGCCTGACTGTCAGGATCTAAACGCGAAGAGAGCTGCGCGATCAGACCTGGAACGAGAGCGTACTGGCCTGCTTCGACGTAAATACGACCTGCGGAAAATTGGGTGATGACCCCGCTGTCGTAAGCCAGCGCTGATTTCGCGCCGGCAGCGGCTTCGGAGACTTTCCCGGCCGCAAGTTTGGCTTCTGCGAGGAGCAAGAACAAGGCAGCCTTCGTGGGATTGTCAGCCCTCCCGTCACTGAGAGTCTTTTGCAAGATTTCGATTGCTTCTTTCGTGCGACCCTGATACAGGAGGAGATCCACCCGCCCTACGGATGCCATTTCCCAGCCGCGGGTGCTGATAGCCGCCATTTTTTGATAAGTGTTTTCTGCATCGTCGATTTTTCCCTCACCGATCTGGGACATAGCAAGTGCGCCATAAGCGAGTTCAAAGGACGGGTTTTGCGCGATGACTTTGCGGGACTCGGCTTCTGCGACTGGGTAATCGCCGGCGTAGTCTGCATAGAGCGCCAAGTTATCGCGTTGAATCACTCCCATTGGTGCCAGTTCAACTGCGTGTTTGCCTTCTTCCAATGCTTTAGGCATGTCTCGCAGGTAGAAATAGGCCAAGGCCAGGTTCGAGTAACCGCCGATCTCGGAAGGGAATTGTTTGACCAGAGCCGAATACTCCTCAATCGCTTTCCGGGGTTCCCGGATAGCAAGATAATACCCTCCACGCGTGCGATACTTTTCGCGATCGCTCATGCGATCGATGTGTGTCAGCGCAAGTTTGTAATACTTCTCAGCGTCGCTTGGATGGCCCATGTCAGCGCTGATGGCTGCAAGTCCCGCATAGGCTCGGCCAAGGTTCGGATCCAGCTGTACAGCCTGCTGGTAGAGAGGAATTGCCTCTTCCCACTTGCCCGCCCACTGCAAGTCCTGAGCCGTTGCATAGTTGTGCGCTGCTTCGAGAGAGCTAGTTGTATAAGCCTCGGCTGCGGCGAGTTGTACGGATTCCGGAGTCTTGTCCCCAAGGGCGCGGCGCGTCTCAGCCGCAATCTTGCTAATCGCTACCAACACACTCTTCTTGTCGTCCGCATTCTCATCCACATCAAGAAGGATCTTTCCGCCGCCGGCTTCAAGGGCTCTGGCACGAACTTTATAACCGCTTCCTCTTTTCTCAATGAGGCCGGCCACGACGAAATTAATCCCTTCGCGAACCCCCACGAGCCGCGCTGTCGTTTCTTCGAGCGAGGAAGCGCCCGGCTGCAACTGCGCGGCAATTTTCTTTGCCTGGCTGCGGTTAAAAGAGCTGATGAACGTCGCATCCTCCAGAGCCACACTCAGCGGTGGTTCCAGAGTTTCGTCGAAGATGCTGTCTCCCGTAGTGTTTGCAAAATCCGCGACGAGCACAGAAACTGGCGCGTGGACTGTAACCGGCTTGGCCGGCCCTTTCAAGCGAAACGCCACTATTGCGGCCACCAATAAGACTCCCAAGGTTGCAGAAGCCCATTTCCAGTAATGCGCGCGGGGTGCCGGGAGAAAAATGGTTGAGCTTTCTGCAGTGGGCCCAAGCCAGATTTCCAGTTGGTGCGCCATTTCCCGGGCGCTGGCAAAGCGCTTCTCATGCTCGCTTTGGAGCGCCTTTAAGACAATCTCGTTGAGCACGGGAGGCAGGCTCGGTTCGAGTTTCGACGGAGGGGTGACCGGCTCCTGCATTCTCTTCCACAGGGTGGCAAGCGGGGTATCCGAGGGATAGGGAGATTTTCCCGTGAGAATTTCGTAGAAGATGACCCCAAGCGAAAAAATATCCGAGCGCTCATCGAGCTTTTCTCCTCGCGCTTGTTCGGGAGACATATACTCTGGCGTTCCAATCAACGCGCCGGTTTGCGTCATTCCAGGGACGTGCGCCGAGCGGGCGATACCAAAATCCATCACGTAGACCCGGCCTCCTTTGTCCAGCATGACGTTTTGAGGCTTTAAATCGCGGTGAATCACATGCTCGGCATGCGCAGCTTCTAGAGCCCGGCAAATCTGGAGCATGATCTTTGCTGCTTCCGCCGGAGGCAATTTGCCCCGTTCTCGAAGCACGGCGCAGAGGTCTCGACCCTCCACGAAATCCATGGTGATGAATTTGATTCCGTCAGACTGCCCCAGGTCGAAGATGCGAATCACATTCTTGTGTGTTACTTGACGAGCGAGGATTAATTCTTGCTTGAAGCGTCGCAGAATTTCCGGGTTGCGGGCGAGTTCAGGGCGAATCAGCTTCACAGCTACGAGACGGTCGAGTTCCTTATCTCGCGCTTTGTAAACAGCGCCCATGCCGCCGCGGCCAAGCAGTTGCAATATCTGGTAGCGTCCCGCCAGCAAAGCCCCGGGCGCTAGCTCATCGGATCCTCCCCTAGATGAGGAAAAGGATTCCTTGGACGGGCTGGACACACTCCAATCTTCTATCGTTCCCGCCTCGTCCAACGTCTCTTGAGAATCATGCGGATGGAGAGTCGCGTGGCACTTTGTGCAGAACGGAGTCGTATCAGGATTTTGTACGGCGCAAACAGGACATTCGATCAAGTTGAGGCTGGGCCTCCCGGACTTAGCTCATTATACGCTTGCCGCTTGGAAAGCAACCTGGAAGCTTCCTAGGCACAGTCGACAGTATTTATCGGTAATAGACAGCGCCGGGTCCTTGTGCTTTTCGGCTGCAGCTTTTGTCAGGCCGGCCACTGAGTTTGGGAATGGAATAAAGCAATCGAATGGAGTGAACCCTTGAAGTGACACACAAGATTGGGCACAGTTTCCGGGAAAGGAAGCACCGTGAAGAGAAAGAGATACTCCCGGAAATCTCAGCGAATGGCCGTGGAGCGGATGAGGACGTGCGAAAGCGTTGACGAGTTGGCGCGAGAACTGGGGGTAAGACCAAGATGCCTCTACAAGTGGCGCGCGAAACTCGAAGCGCTTGAGCCAGGGGAGGAAGCGGCACGTCC
>DATDNK010000001.1:0-2279 GCA_036518275.1 Candidatus Acidiferrum sp. | reverse complement strand
GTTGTAAGCGCCACGGGTGGCCAAGTTGCCTGGATGCAAACGGAGGGAGACCCGCACAACAATTACATCCCCGAGATGGGCTGGGCCGACTCCAGCCACGTTCTAATTCAACACATGAATCGGCTGCAGAACAAGGATGAGTTTCTGCTCGCTGAGGCAGCCAGCGGTGCTTCGCGCACCGTGTTTGTGGACGAAGACAAAGCTTGGGTGGATGTGAACCGGAACGTCCAATGGATCAATCAGGGACGCGAGTTTCTGGTCCTGAGCGAGCGGGACGGCTGGCGGCATTTGTATCGCGTTGCGCGCGATACGGGCAAAGCGCAGTTGGTTACGCGAGGTGATTTCGATGTCGTCAGCCTCGACCGGATTAGTCCGGACGAGAAATGGGCTTACTACATCGCGTCGCCCGAAAACGCCACGCAGCGCTACCTGTACCGAGCCAGGCTCGACGGCTCGGCTGCGCCGGAGCGCTTGACGCCGAATGCGCCGGGCACGCACTCGTACACCATTTCGCCGAATGCGGAATGGGCTTTTCACACTTACTCTTCGTTCGACGTCCCGCCAGAGTATGACGTTGTGCATATGCCGGATCACCGCGTGATGCGCAAGACGGTAGACAACGCCGCAATCGCCGAGCGTGCGAAGTCGCTATCCGGCGGGCAGGCGGAATTCGTGAAAGTGGATGCAGGCAGCGGCTTGATGGTGGACGCGTGGCTGATGAAGCCGCCGAATTTCGACCCCACAAAAAAGTACCCCCTGATTGTGTACGTCTACTCCGAGCCGGCGGGACAGACGACTGCAGACCGCTGGCCCTCTATGTTTGAACGGGCTTTGACAGGAGCAGGCTATTTGGTGGCGAGCTTCGATAACCAAGGCACGCCCGCTCCCCGCGGTCGCGAATGGCGCAAGATCGTGTATGGAAACGTTGGGCAGCTTTCGTCGCTAGAGCAAGCGACGGCCCTGCAATGGCTCGAGAAAACTCATCCCTATATTGATCCGAGACGCGTCGGTGTGTGGGGCTGGAGCGGAGGCGGAACCGAAACGCTGAATTTAATGTTCCGCTATCCCGAGGTTTACGGCGTCGGCGTGTCCGTGGCGTCCGTGCCGGACCAACGGCTCTATGACACGATCTATCAAGAGCGGTATCTGGGCTTGCCGCAGGACAGTCCGAAAGCCTACGAACAGAGCTCGGCGATTAATTTTGCTTCGGGTCTGCGCGGCGACTTGCTTGTCATTCATGGCTCGGGAGACGACAACGTACATTTCCAGGGATTTGAATTGCTCGTCAACAAGCTGATTTCACTAGGAAAGCAATTTGACATGCGCGTGTATCCGGGCCGAACTCACTCGATTTCGGAGGGCAAAGGCACGAACCTGGATGTGTATACCAATATCCTTGGGTACTTTGAAGAGCACCTGCCGCCGACGCCCTCGAATGCCGCATCTCATTGAAACTGAAACACATCTCGCTTGAGGAATTCGCGAATTGGCGATTTGCGGCAGGATTGCCGCAGCCTCGGAAGCATCCGTACCCATGAGAATGTCGCTTCAGAGCACTCGCGGCCCCAGAAACTCAGAGACTAGGACGAAAATACTACCGGTTCCCTCTTGACGTGGCTCGGCGAAGTGGTATCGTTCGCTCATGTAGGGTTCACATTCCATTCACGAAGTCGTCAGGAGGAACGCATGGCTAGCGCGCAGCGGGCACCTCGGGACGTGCTTCTCCTGGCAGACGCCGAGTATCGGCGTCTGGCAGAGCAGCACCAACAGTACGATGCAGAACTTCAGAGAATTTCCAAATCCCCCTACCTGAATTCCGAAGACCTCCTCGAAGAAATTAAGCTGAAAAAGAAGAAACTCCAGTGCAAGGATGAAATGGAGCGGATTGCTGCGCGCATCCTGCGAGAGCAGCGAGACGCAAGCAATACCAGCTTTGCGGCATAGGAAACTGTCGTAGAATGACCATGCTTGCTCGCGGCGGCCAAGCTGCGAGTGAAGAGGCGGAGGACTACTCCAGTCAGCATGGTCAAAGAGGGCTATTTCTTTGGGCTGCCGCCGCTGCTGTTGGGTGGCGTAAGTTTTCTCCTTCACTGGTATCTCACCGCGGCTGTATTGGTGTTCCTTGCCCTGTTTGTGTTCTCTTTCTTTCGTGATCCGGATCGTGTCATTCCCACAGAGCCTGACACCGTGGTGGCACCGGCGGATGGGCGCGTTGTCGTGGTGAAAGAAGAGGAAAACGCGGGTCGTCCCGGCCAGCGGGTGAGCATTTTTCTGGCGAT